>CAZNLL010000045.1:0-25825 GCA_964573885.1 uncultured Desulfobacteraceae bacterium
GACACGGGCCTTTGGAGCCCGCATTCGGAGGTTCGAATCCTCCCACCCCAGCCAGCCCTTTTTACTGAGGGCCTTTATCGTCGTGACCGGGGCCGAAGCAACAGGAACAGAATGGTTTTAGAACCGGAAATGAAGCTTTTTGGCGGGACGTCCAATTCAACGTTGACCATTGAGGTGTGTGACTATCTGGGTATAGAGCCGGGTAAGATAACGGCAAAGACCTTCAGCGACGGGGAGATCCAGGTTGAGATCGGGGAAAACATTCGGAATCGTGATGTGTTCATATTGCAATCGACCTGCCCGCCCGTGAATGACAACCTTGTTCAGCTTCTCATTATCATGGATGCTCTCAAACGGGCCGCTGCGAAGCGCATTACAGCGGTGATCCCTTACTACGGATACGGCCGGCAAGACAGGAAAGTGAAGCCGAGGGTCCCCATAAGCGCCAAATTGGTGGCAGACCTGATTACGGTGGCCGGGGCGAACAGGGTCGTCTCTATGGACCTCCATGCAGGGCAGATCCAGGGTTATTTTAATATTCCGGTGGACAATATCTTTGCCGCTCCCATCCTCTTAAAGTATATACACCGGCATTTTCAGGACGATCTGGTTATTGTCTCACCTGATGCCGGCGGTGTTGAGAGGGCACGGGCCTTTGCCAAACGGCTGGATGCCTCTCTGGCCATCATCGATAAAAGGCGTGAAGCGCCCAATATTTCCGAGGCGATGAACATTATCGGGGACGTGGAGGGGAAAACCGTGATTATCCTGGATGACATGGTGGATACAGCGGGGACCCTGACCCAATCAGCCGTCGCTCTCAAGAACCGGGGGACTTCCGGTATTCATGCCTGTTGCACCCACGCCGTGCTATCCGGTCCCGCCATTGAAAGAATTAAGGATTCACCCATTGACAGCTTGGTGGTCACCAATACCATCCCTCTCAATAATAACGCCCGCACTTGTGAAAAGATCACTGTCCTGTCCGTAGCTGAGCTCCTGGGGGAAACGGTCAAAAGGATTTACAATTCACATTCAGTCAGTACCTTGTTCGTTTAGACCCGAACGGGCCTGAAGAAAGGGCTTTTTAGTTTTTTACTTTGTGAAAAATTTTATTTATTAATCGCGGAGGTTATTGATGTCTCAACTTGTACTAAATGCCCGAGTGAGAGAGGGCAGAGGAAAAAGATCGGCCAGGATGCTCAGGAACAACGGCCAGATACCCGCCGTTTTTTACGGCCCCCGTGTTGGAACCACACTGCTCGCGGTCGATTATCCAGAACTGGAACGTGTCATCAGGCAGACAGGGGGGGATAATGTCCTGGTTGAGCTGAAGCTGGAGTCGGAAAAAGGGACTGAATCCAAAACGGCCATATTAAAGGAACTTCAGGCGGCCCCTGTCAAGGGAACCTACCTTCATGCGGATTTCTATGAAATATCGATGGACAAAGAGATTACGGTGGACATCGCCGTCCGCCTGATCAACACCCCTGTAGGGGTTACGAGGGGCGGGATCCTACAGGCTGTCAGAAGGGAACTGAATGTTTCTTGTTTGCCCGGCAGGCTCACTGATTATCTGGACGTAGACGTTTCAGGTTTAGACATCGGAGATGCCGTACATATTGAGGATATTGACTTTCCGGAAGGGATTACACCCCTTGAAGATGAACACTTGACTGTTGCTGTTGTTGTGGCACCTTCTGTCACCGGGGAGGAAGCCGTAGGAGAGATGGAGGCTGAAGAGGCCGAGGTTGAGGCCGAGGATACTGGAGAATCTGAAACCTAAAAGAAAGGGGGTGAATGTCAGCCTTACACAAGAAGTGTACCTGATTGTTGGCCTTGGCAATCCTGGATCCGAGTATGAAGATACGAGGCATAACATAGGCTTTAAAGTGATTGACCTGTGGCGCCGGGATCTGAGGGTGCGTTTAATCAGCCGCCGCTTCCAAGCAAGACATGTTCAGGCCGTTCTTGATAAAAAGGAGCTTGTCCTGCTTTGTCCTCTGACCTTTATGAACAGAAGCGGCGAGGCGGTTGGGCCCTGTTCCAAGTATTACAGGGTGGAACCGGGGCAGATGTTGGTGATCCACGACGACATTGATCTTCCTGAGGGAAGGGTAAAGATTACGAAAAACAGCGGTGCTGGTGGTCACAAGGGCGTTCTTTCCATTATCCAGCACCTGGGGAGTAATCGTTTTGGCAGAGTCAAAATAGGTATAGGCCGTCCGCGTTATGGGGAGCGTGTTGAGGATTATGTGCTTGCCCCGTTTTATGGCGACCAAAGGACTTTAATGGAGAATTCAATCCGCATGGCGGTTCGGGCATGCGAATTGTTTGTATTAGAGGGGGTTGAATCGGCGATGAATCAAATCAATTGCCAAAATTTAGCAGATAAGGAGGTAACAAGCTGATGCAGGGATTAACCGTTTATGCTCCCTTTTTGGGAATTTTGGGCCTGATTATCGCATACCTGATCTTCGGTTATGTAAAAAAACAGCCGAATGGCAACGACTTGATGCGCGAGCTTGAAGGAATGATCCATGAAGGCGCCATGGCCTTTCTTAAAAGGGAATATTCCATTCTCGTCATCTTTATCGCGGTGGTCTTCATCCTTCTAGGGTGGGGTATTTCCTGGAAGACGTCCATCGCCTTTGTGACCGGGGCCTTCTGTTCCATGGTGGCCGGGTTCTCGGGCATGAATGCGGCCACCAGGGGAAACTCCAGGACCGCTGAAGCCGCCAACAAATTCGGCCAGGCAAAGGCCCTGAACGTATCCTATTTTTCAGGTTCCGTCATGGGCCTGGCCGTGGCCAGTCTGGGTCTTTTGGGGCTTGGATTTTGGTTCTGGTTCTACGGTGGGGACCCGACGACCGCTCAGTACATTAACGGTTTTGCCATGGGTGCCAGCTCCATCGCCCTCTTTGCCCGTGTGGGCGGCGGGGTCTATACCAAGGCCGCCGATGTGGGGGCTGACCTGGTGGGCAAGGTGGAGGCCGGCATTCCCGAGGACGACCCGCGAAACCCCGGAGTCATTGCCGACAACGTGGGCGACAACGTGGGGGATATTGCAGGCATGGGGGCGGATATTTTCGAGTCTTACGTAGGCTCGGTGATCGCCACCATTGCCATCGGCGCCACCCTGACCATCACGCCCGAATTCCTGGACAGGTTTTCCGTGCTTAAAGGGCTGGACCCTACGGCCATTAAGCTCAAATACATGTCCATGCCCATCCTGGTGGTTATGGCGGGGCTGTTGAGCTCCTTTGTGGGCGTGTTTTCCATCAAGCTGTTTCAGCGGGGAAATCCGGCCGGTGCATTGAGATACACCACCTTTGTGGCCGCCGCCATTTTCATCATCCTCACCATCATTATCACCAATGCCCTTGGTATGCCCGGGGGGTGTTTCTGGGCGATCTTCTCCGGCCTCCTCTGCGGGATTGCGATCGGGCTTCTGGCTGAATACTATACTTCCGGCCCTCCCATCCGCCGGATCGCCGGTCAGTCCGCCACCGGTCCTGCTACAGTGATCATCTCCGGTCTTGCCGTTGGCATGCAGTCCACCTACCTGCCCATGCTGGGCATCTGCGTGGCCACCTTTGTGGGTTATAAGGTCGCCGGCATTTACGGGATCGGCCTCTCCGCCGTTGGCATGCTGGCCACGGTGGGTGCCACCATGACCGTGGACGCTTACGGGCCCATTGCGGATAACGCAGGGGGCATTTCAGAAATGTCAGCCCTGGGTCCCGAGACAAGAAAGATCACGGACAGCCTGGACGCCCTGGGTAACACCACCGCCGCCATTGGTAAAGGGTTCGCCATTGGTTCCGCAGCCCTTACCGCCCTGGCCTTGTTTGTGGCTTACACCCAGGCCGTCGGATTGACCACCATCGACATCAAGAATCCCTTGGTGGTTATAGGCGTGTTTATCGGGGCCATGGTGCCCATGGTCTGCGCGGCCCTCACTATGACCTCAGTGGGCAAGGCCGCCTTCAGTATTGTGGAGGAAATCCGGCGACAGTTTCGGGAGATTCCAGGGCTCTTGGAAGGCAAAGAAGGGGTCAAGCCTGAACCCGCAAAATGTGTTTCTATCGCCACGACCTCCGCCTTAAGGGAAATGGTCGCCCCCGGTCTGGTCGCGATCCTTACGCCGGTGGCGGTGGGCTTCATCCTGGGCAGGGAAACCTTGGGCGGTACGCTCCTTGGGGCCACCACCATGGGTGCCTTCCTGGCCCTTTTCATGGCAAACAGCGGGGGCGCCTGGGACAATGCCAAAAAGTATATTGAAGAAGGAAACCTGGGTGGCAAGGGTTCCGATAACCATAAGGCGGCCGTGGTGGGTGACACGGTTGGGGACCCTTTTAAAGACACATCGGGCCCGGCCATGAACATCCTCATCAAGTTGATGTCTGTGGTTTCTTTGGTGATTGCACCGCTTCTGGCCAAGTGGGGAGGCCTTTTATAGGGGCCGGTCCCGGATGAGGGTTAACGGCCCGCTGCTTCCTGCAAGGCAGCGCACTCCGGAATGTCAGAACATGAAGGCAAATCATTGACAAAGGCAAAATGGGGCATGCGGACATGAGGGCCGCATGTCCCATTTGGCGCATTGAGTCATGGGGTTTGCCCGGGGAAAATTCCTGTTTGTGCGAAGGCTGCAGTGTCGATCTGGTTCAGCTCTCACTGGGAACTTTAATCGGGGGTTTAGATGTTTAAACTAGGTGATTTGGCTGTTTATCCTGCCCATGGGGTCGGGGTGATCGAAAAAATCGAGAGCCAGGAGATTTCGGGATGCCGCCAGGATTTCTATGTCATGCGAATTTTGGACAACGACATGATTATCATGATCCCTACAAGTAATGTGAACAATGTAGGGTTGAGAGAAATTATACCGCATGGGGATGTTCCCAAGCTTTATTCCATATTAAAAAAGAAGGATATTCCCATTGACAACCAAACGTGGAACCGCCGCTACAGGGAATATATGGATAAGATTAGGACCGGCTCGGTTTTTGAGGTTGCAGAGGTGTATCGGGATCTTCTGATGCTAAAGCTGGAAAAGGAACTCTCTTTCGGCGAAAGAAAGATGCTGGACACGGCCAGGAATCTCCTGGTCAAAGAGATCTCGATCGCGAGGAACGTGGGAGAAGCACAGGTCGAAAAGGACCTGGACAGTATTTTTTCCTGAAGCCCGCCTTGTTGGTAACGTGGATAATGAAAGAGAAAGTGAATTTTTTTATGAAATTCCCGGACACAGTCAAGATAAAAGGCTGGATGTCTTTCTGTCCTCTCATGCCGGATTTTTGTCTCGATCAAGAGTACAGTCTCTCATAAAAAACGGTCACGTACAGGTCAACAGGCGCGGTTCCAAGCCGAGCTACAGGTTGAAACAAGGGGATAAGGTCTCCCTTTCAATTCCTCCTCCGGCCGCGCAGAAGCTGGAGCCCGAAGAGGTCGCCTTCACCATTATCTATGAAGACGAGGCCCTGCTGGTCATAGACAAACCGGCCGGATTGGTGGTCCATCCCGCCCCCGGTCATGCCACAGGGACCTTGGTCCAGGGGCTCCTTCACCACTGCGGGGGCCTATCCGAGATAGGGGGAACCCTGAGGCCCGGCATTGTTCATCGCCTTGACAAGGACACCTCCGGTCTCATGGTGGTGGCCAAAAACGACGGGACCCATGCCTCTCTCTCCAGGCAGTTCAAATCCGGGATGGTCAGAAAGGAGTATGTGGCCCTCGTGCACGGCCAGGTGCAGGAAGATGAGGCCCGGATCGACCTGCCCATCGGTCGACACCCCAAGAAGCGAAAAGAGATGTCTGTGGCTTTTACCGGCGGGAGGCGAGCCCTGACCATCTGGAGGAAGATGAAGGTCTTTGAGAGCGGTTTTTCCCTTCTTTCGTTAACCATCAAGACGGGAAGGACCCATCAAATACGGGTTCACCTCGCGCATAGAGGGCACCCCGTTGCAGGAGATCCTGTTTACGGATACGGAAAGAAGTGGTGGAAAGGACATGATTTGTATAAGACAGGTATATTGTCCTTCCCGAACAGGCAAATGCTTCATTCCCGGCGTCTGGGTTTCGTGCATCCGGATAGAAATCGCTGTGTGGAGTTTGAGGCCCCCCCTCCGGAAGACATGGAAAATGTGCTGGCAGCCCTTGAGTGGCTGGAACTGAAGGGGCGGGTAAATAAAGACCTTGACATACGAAAAAAAAGGACTATAGTTGATTTGTCTGAAAAACTTTCCTACCTTTCGGAGGATTCGGTATAGGCCGGATATCTAGAGAGACTCCATAGCAAATCTGCTGAGTCACCTTCTCGAACTCAACTCAAAGGGTTTTTTGAGGTTGATCTCACTGCTCTAAACGGGGCATTGTGAAGGCATTTCAGCTTTGCCTCGTGTATATGGAAGGCCATCCGCCCTTAATGACAGATGTGGCTTTGTGAGGTGGCAGGTCCCAGGAGGGCGGTATTTACGGGTGGGATTGAGCCAAGCTGAAGCAAAAAGAACAGCAAGTCCCTCGTGTTTTTACCCACTAATTTATGGGGAGATAAAGAATGAACCTTGTAGAACTTAAGGAGCTGAGGATCAGCGAATTGATGAAAATGGCCAAGGAGTTTGGGATCGAGGGTGCTTCCGGAATGCGGAAGCAGGACCTCGTATTTTCCCTGCTCCAGGCCAATGCCGATAGAAACGGCCTGATATACGGCGAGGGCGTATTAGAGATCCTACCGGACGGCTTTGGATTTCTGAGGGCCCCTGACGCCAATTATCTGCCGGGGCCCGATGATATCTATGTTTCCCCATCGCAGATCCGCCGTTTTAACCTGAGAAAGGGCGATACCATATCAGGCCAAATACGGCCTCCCAAGGACTCGGAGAGATATTTCGCCCTCCTAAAAGTGGAAAAGGTAAACCATGAAGATCCTGAGGTGTCGAGGGAAAAGATCCTTTTTGATAACCTCACTCCCCTCTACCCCGACGACAGGATTAAGCTTGAAACCACGCCTAACAATTATTCGTCCAGGATTATGGACCTGATGACGCCCATTGGGAAGGGACAGAGAGGATTGATCGTGGCCCCGCCCAGAACGGGAAAGACCATGCTCCTCCAAAACATAGCCAACAGTGTAACAGCCAATGATAAGGGAATCCACAAGATCGTGCTTCTCATTGATGAAAGGCCTGAAGAGGTCACGGACATGGCAAGATCGGTGGATGCCGAAGTGATCAGCTCTACCTTTGACGAGCCGCCCCAGCGCCATGTTCAGGTGGCGGAAATGGTGATTGAGAAGGCAAAGAGGCTCGTGGAGCATAAGCTGGACGTGCTTATTCTTTTGGACAGCATAACCAGGTTGGCGAGGGCCTATAATGCGGTGGTCCCTCCCAGCGGCAAGATCCTTTCCGGAGGCCTTGATTCCAACGCCCTGCACAAGCCAAAACGTTTTTTTGGGGCTGCCAGAAACATTGAAGAGGGGGGGAGTCTGACCATCATTGCAACAGCCCTGGTGGATACGGGCAGCCGAATGGATGAGGTCATTTTTGAGGAGTTCAAAGGAACGGGGAATATGGAAATCCACCTGGATCGAAAACTGAGCGACCGGCGGGTATTCCCTTCCATAGATATCAACCGATCCGGGACCAGAAAGGAAGAACTCCTGCTGGAGGAACCGGACCTGAATCGCATCTGGATCCTGCGCAAGTTGCTGGCCCCGCTGACGCCGGTGGACAGTATGGAATTTTTGCTTGAAAAAATTAAGGGGACAGGAGATAATAAAGAATTTCTGGCTTCCATGAGTGAATAAAACCATTGGAAAGGACGCCCACCTCACCAGGCTGTGGGGAGGACACCCATAAGAAGCAAAGGATTGGACATGAAAAAAGGACTTCATCCGGAATATCATCGGGCAACCGTACGCTGTGCGTGCGGTAATGAATTTGAAGTAGGCTCGACCCTTAATACCATCAACGTGGAGATCTGTTCCAAATGCCATCCCTTTTTCACGGGAAAGCAGAAACTTGTGGATTCGGCAGGCCGAGTAGAGCGTTTCAGAAAGAAGTACGCCAAGTTTGAAAACAAGAAATGAGTTCAAGCTTTTGAATTTGACTTTCACCAAAACCACTCCCAGATCGAGAACCGACACCTCCTTGAAACCAGGGTCCAGCTACACATAGCTCCTTGCCATACCCCCTCCCCCAAAAATCACATCCAAACATCCTGATTTCCTTCCGGGGATGCCATAACTCTTGCCCCGGATGGCCGAGTGAGCTCGACACGCAAGAAGGAATTGGGGAGGGGCAATGAAAGGAAAGGGCCATTTGCCGTAATACCGACAGGATAAAAAGGTATCGTCCATGTTTGCAAAGATAAAAGAATTGGAAGACCGCTACAAAGAGCTTGAATCGAACTTGGGCCGTCCCGAGGTCATCCAGAACCAGAAGGTTTACCAGGAATATGTCAAAGAGCACAGTTCCCTCACGCCTCTAATAAGCACCTTTCGAAAATACCAATCCACCCAAGAGGAGATCGAAGAAAACCGGCCCCTGTTGAACGACCCTGATCCTGAGATGCGAAAGCTGGCAAGGGAGGAGGTTGAAAAACTGGAATCGGATTTAAAGGATCTTGAGGGAGGGCTTAAGATACTCCTCTTGCCCAAGGATCCCAATGACGAGAAGAACATCCTTCTTGAGATCCGGGCCGGTACAGGTGGGGAAGAAGCGGCCCTCTTTGCCTCGGACCTTTTTGCCATGTATTCCCGGTATGCGGAAATGAAGGGATGGAGCACGGAAATTCTGGGCCGAAGTGCCACCGGCATAGGCGGATTTAAAGAGGTTATCCTTCTTGTAAAGGGCCGAAGGGTTTACAGCAGACTCAAATACGAAAGCGGGGTCCACCGGGTGCAGCGGGTGCCAGAGACGGAGGCCCAGGGCCGGATCCATACGTCAGCGGTCACGGTGGCGGTGTTGCCGGAGGCCGAGGAGGTGGATGTGAACATAGAACCGGAAGATCTCCGGATCGATGTATTTCGTGCCTCCGGTCACGGGGGGCAACACGTGAACACCACGGATTCCGCTGTCCGCATTACCCACCTGCCGAGTGGCCTGGTGGTAAGCTGCCAGGACGAGAAGAGCCAGCACAAGAACAAGGCCAAGGCCATGAAGGTGTTGCGCTCCCGTCTCCTCATCCTGGAGCAAGCAGAACAACAGTCCAAGATTTCAGCGGAGCGAAAGAATATGGTGGGGTCAGGAGACCGTAGTGAGCGGATCAGGACCTACAACTTCCCCCAGGGACGGGTGACCGACCACCGGATCGGTCTTACCCTTTATAAGCTCGAGGATGTCCTCCAGGGGGGCCTGGATCAGATTGTCGACCCGTTGGTCACCCATTTCCAAACAGAAGAACTCAAAAAAGGCCACGGCTGAGAGTCATGGGGACAAAGGCATGGACCATTAGAGCCCTCCTTAACGTCACCACAGAGTACCTTCAGGAGAAGGCCATTGAATCACCCCGCCTAACGGCCGAGGCGCTCCTGGCCCATCAACTGGGGGTTGGCCGCCTCTCTCTTTACCTGGACCTTGACAAGCCCCTGAAAGAGTCAGAGGTCTCCGGGTATCGCTCCCTGATAAGACGGAGGGTGAGACGAGAGCCTCTGCAGTACATCACCGGCCTCCAGGAATTCTGGTCCCTGGATTTCCAGGTAGACAACCGGGTTCTTATTCCGAGGCCCGAGACTGAGCTTCTTGTAGAACAGGCCCTTTGGCTGACCCAAGCAGGCGCCCCGGCGGATGAGATCCTCGATCTCGGCACAGGCTGCGGGCTTCTGGCTGTTTGCCTGGCCCGGGAGATCCAGAATGCGCGGATCTGGGCCACGGACGTCTCTTCCGCGGCCCTGGAAGTGGCTGTTTCCAACGCCGAGAGGCATGGGGTGATAGACCGGATTGAATTCTTGGAGGGGGATCTTCTTGGGCCCGTGAAAGAGAAGGGCGCGTTTTTTGACATGATCCTCTCCAATCCTCCCTATGTGGCCGTCGAGGAATATGACACCCTTGATCCGGAAATACGCCTCTATGAACCCAGGCTGGCCCTGGAAGGCCGTGAGGGTGGAATCTATTACGTGAAGAGGATCATCCAAGAGGCCCCCGATCTCCTGACACCTGGTGGGTGGCTTATGCTGGAAATGGCGCCCTGTCAAACCCAGAGGGCCCTCACCATGGCGGAAGAGACGGGTAGATATGATGACATAGACCGGATAGAGGACTACAGCCACCGGTTCAGGATGATCAAGGCGCGGAAGAGAAGATGAATCGGAGGACCCACGCTAAGGGTCCTCGGAGGGCTTTGCGAGAAAGGTTTCCCGGCACCGGGAACTGCAGAAGTGAAAAATCCTGTCCCCTCGGGTGGCGGTCAAGGAAGGGTCTGTGGGACTGACCAGCTTCCCGCATACCGGGTCTACATAGAGGGGTGAAGGACGGTCTTTATCACCGGCCTTGATGATACGCGTGATGACCGGTGCGAGACGGTTATCGCCGGACATCTTTCTGGAGATGAGGAAGGTGATAAAAAGCCCCAGCAACAGACCGGCAACACTGCACAAGACGGCCCGGTTTGTCTCACTCATGATGGAAGCTGAATCGAGGCCTGAACCTGTGAGCGCTCCTGCGACCAAGCCGGCCAGGGGGATGAGATAAAGCACCGCCACGCTCTTGATCAGGGTGGCTGAGCTGAGGTTCAGTTCCACAAGATCCCCTGCCCGGGCCCCGGCCTTATTAAGGGCCCGGCTCACCATTTCCGTGCCTCCCCCCAGGGCGTGACAGAAATGAGCGGCTCCGCAACCGGCACAGGCCTCTTTTCTCTCGGTCGTGACCTGGGCCCAGCCGTCTCCGCCGACACTGATCACCACGCCCTTTTCTTCAGCCATGTTTTCCCTCTTAGCCTACCCCAAGCCGTTGTTTCTGCGCTTGAGCCACAAGGTTGGATGGATTTCCACCCATTCGCCTCCTATAGACCCATGGGCACTAAGTGTTGTATGATTCAATTTAAGCTATAATAAAAGATCGATGAATGCAAACGATACCGCTCAGGCCGGTTGTTCTTTGCTCTCCCGTCGAGGTCCCCCGTATATGAAGCTTTTTCGGATCAACAGCCTTCAACATCGACTGGTGATATTTCTTCTTATTCCGGTGGTTTTACTCCTTTTTGGTGTGGGATTCCGGGGTTTCATCTTTGCAAGAGATATCATGCTCAATGCGTGGAGAGACGGGGCGATTGTCAAGCTGGAGAGGGCCGCCCATTATATCGATATGCGCCTAGGGAGGCCCATGGAATTAATGGATCTTTTGGGCGAGTCGGAGGGGACGGGGGTCTCTCCGGACCCTGAATGGATTCTGGGAAGGATAAGAAAGCTCGATGGGGTGACCCGGGTAGAACTGACGTGGACGGAAAAGGGTTCCATGCCTATGCGAGGGACGGAATCTCAAATGGGGTCCAGGCACATGATGCAATTCCACAGGATACGGATCTTCAAGGTAACCCCGCCTCACTTTGATGCCCGAATGGGCCGGAAAACGGTGACTCTTCTGTTCCGGCTTGAAGATGAATCCGGGCGAAAACTGGCCAGTCTCGAAGTTTCTATCCGGTTCGATTATCTCCTGGAGGATATCCAAAGGCTCGGCTGGTGGCAGAGCGATAAGGCCTGTTTGATCGATGATGCCGGCCGCTTTCTTGCCCACACCCGGGGTATGATGAGCGAAAGAAGGCGGTTGGGTGAGACCGACGATCCCTTGGAGCTGGCCGTTTTGGAGGCCATGGGACAGAGGCCCTCTGGAACGCTTCTAGGTAAAGGGCATCCTCCCAAACAGGTCTGCGGGTTTTACAGGTTGCGGAATGCACCCTGGACCATCGTTTTGACCGCACCGGGCAAGAAGGTCTTGGCCCCCATTGTGCGCTATCGATTCTATTATTTTTTGGCCGGAACCGTGTCGATTCTGATCATTATTGTATTGATTAGATTTGTGGTGGGCCGGATGGTTCACTCTATCCGGGAGGTTTCCCGGGCATCAGAAAAAGTGGCAAAAGGTGAATACGGGGATTTACTTCCTGTCACCAGCTACGACGAGATCGGCCAGTTGACGGAGAGTTTCAACACCATGGTATCTGGATTGAAAGAAAGGGATTTCATTCGCGATACTTTTGGCAGGTATGTGGACCGGGAAATCGCCAAAGAGCTCATGAAACGGCCTGAAGCCGCACGTTTGGGAGGAGAAAAGCGGGAAGTGGTTGTGTTGATGTCGGATCTGCGGAATTTTACCTCCCTGGCTGAATCTCTCAGTCCCGAAGAAACCATCCATTTGCTCAACCATTATTTTTCTCATATGATCAAGGTGATCGAGAGATACAGGGGGATCATAGTAGATTTCTTCGGTGACGGCCTTCTTGTATTTTTCGACCCCCTCGACGCCCCCGTTGGACCATCTGCGGGACGGGCCCTGGCCTGCGCTTTGGGAATGCAGGCTGGAATGACCGAGATCAATGACCAACACAGGAGAGAGGGCCTGCCAGAGCTTCAAATGGGAATCGGCCTTAATGCAGGTGAGGTTGTTGTCGGCAATATTGGTTCCGTTACAAGGGCCAAGTACGGCATCGTTGGGGCTCCGGTAAATCTAACTGATCGGATTCAGGCAGTGGCCCAGCCCGGTGAAGTGGTTATCACAAGGCCGGTTCTTGACCGTCTCCTGGAGAAACCGTTCGTGAAGAAATCCTTCACAGTTGAGGTAAAGGGCGTCAAGGATCCCGTCAAGATCTATGTGGTGGGCGAACCGGCAAAAGGGCCTGAATAATGCTTCTCAAAAGGATCAGTGATGGCCATTGCCGTGACCTATGAGACAAGCACCAGCCCGGAGAGCATGGCTTTGGGGATATCCTTGGGGTTACTCTCTTTGAGGATGGGATAAATCTCCCAGCCCAAGGCTTTGACCAGACGGAATACGTTGATCCCCAGGGCCTCCATGGAGGGACGGGCCAGAAGGGGAAACCGGCACCTTCCCCTTGGTTTGAGGGCCTCGCAGGGCTGATCCATGCAGAAGACGGCCTTACAGGATCCTGCGGCCAGGCCTGTTGAACGGTCGTAGCCCATGTCCTTTGACCGGGTTTCCAGGATGGAACAAAGGGTATAGATGGGCCGAAAGGCCTGAAATCGACCATCAGACAAGAGGACCTCCGGGTCCACATCTGTTTTGAAGAGGACGGCCCAGGAGAAAGAGGAGAGCCAAGGCCCGGCCTCTTCAGGAGGCATGACGTGGGGCGGGCAGTGGGCGCTCTTGCCATAGCCTTCGCATAAAGGGGGTTTGCACATTTCAATGAGATCCGGTTCCACATGGATCAAGGATGTGGTGATGACGGTTGCGTCACTGGCACCGAGCCTCAAGGCCTCTTCTTTAAGCTCCCTCAGATGGCCTTGGTGTTGAACTTCGGGGGTGGATGGGGGCCGGTCCTTCATATGTCAGATCCTCAACATTTTAAAATTTTCAAATAGCCCCGCTTCCAGCTATGTCGACACGCTACCCACCCCTCTTACGCCATCCTTCCCCTTTTGTCAAAGCCCCCGGAGGCATATCTTTTGAGAGCTGCCCGGGTCCGCGGGGTTTCCCTCTGGGTGGCGGGAGCTCCTTAAAGGTGTTGACACCCCTTGGCCTTGGATGTAATTTAACGCGAAACTCTTCCGCGCCTTTTTCCTCATCCTGGGGATCACATGCTAAACTTTCTGGGCAAATGGCTCAATATCTACCGTGATGAAATCGCACTCTTCCTCTGGTGTGCCGCCCTCCTATTTCTCATTCGAAGCTCAAATGTCCTTTTCAATAATTTTGCCGAGACGGCCTTTCTCAAGCGTTACGGCGTGGAATATTTGCCCGTCGTCTACATGATAAATTCCGTCTCCACCTTCTTCATCATGGGTTTTATGACGGGGATCATGGGCCGGCTCCCGGGAAGCCGTCTTCTGAGCTACATGCTTCTCTTTTGCGGGGTATCCGTGGCGGGACTCCGTTTTGTCATCCCCCTGGATTTCAGTCTGCTCTATCCCATTCTCTTCATCCTCAAATCCCAGTACGAAGTCTTGCTGGGGCTGGTTTTCTGGAACCTGGCCAATGATTTGTTCAACACCAGACAATCCAAGAGGCTCTTTCCCCTCATCACCGCCGGCGGTGTGCTCGGAGGGGTCATAGGCAGCTTTGCAACCCCCTCTCTGGCCAAGGCCGTCTCCCTGGACAACCTCCTCTTCGCCTATCTGGTGACCACCGTCGTCGGAGCCATGACGGTGAAGAGGATGGGCACCCTTTTCCCTACCTTGCTCCTCTCGGACAAGACGGGAAAGAAGAAAAAGAAATCCCGTTCCTCCACCATAGAGGAATTCAAAAAGGTCCTTCCCATGCTCAAGGAGTCGAAGCTGGTGAAAATCCTCATCATGCTGACCTTGATGCCCAATGTGGTCATTCCCATCATGAACTATCAGTTCAATTTCGCCGTGAACGAGACCTTTGCCACGGAAGGCAAGATGATTGCCTTTTTCGGGTATTTCCGGGGTGTCTTGAATTTCGTCAGCCTCGTTATCCTCCTCTTTGTGGGCAAAATATATGGCAGGTGGGGACTGCCCGTTGCGCTCATGTTCCATCCCTTCAACTACATGCTTGCCTTCCTGGCCTTTCTTCTCAAGTTCAACATCTTTTCGGCCATGTATGCCAGGATTTCCACCATCGTGCTCAGAACCACCATCAATAATCCTGCCCGGGCCGTCCTGGTGGGCCTGGTTCCGCCCGAGTACCGGGCCGTGATCCGGCCCTTCTTGCGGGGAACGGTGGTGCGCATCGGAATACTTATAGGCTCCGGGTTGATAATGGCATCGGAAGATCTTGTTCACCCCAGGTATCTTTCGGTGGTCTCCTTTCTGTTCGTGGCGGCCTGGATTATATCCACCTTTGTCCTCAAAAAGGGGTACGCAGGGATCCTTCTGGACCTTATATCCAGGAATATGCTGGATCTCAAGTCCATGGAAGGAAAGGATGTGAGCCAGGTCTTTTCGGACAAAAAGGTCAAGTCCCAGTTGGCCGAGGCCTTCCTGGCGGCCCGGGGCAAAGACGCCCTGTGGCACGCCCGCTTGCTTAAATCCCTGGGCCCGGGAGAGGCGGACCCCCTTATCCTGAGAGCCCTCAGAGATCAGGATGAGGCCACCCGGATCGGTCTCCTGGAAACCCTCTCCCCCGAGTTGGGCCAAGACGCCGTCCCCGTGCTTCGGGAACTGGCCGATCCCAATAACCCGGCTCTCATGGTGGCCGTTATGAAGGTCTTGAACCGGGTTTTTCCAGGGGGTGCCACGGATTTGAGAGAAGAGGTCTTTGAGTCAAGTGCCTACCCCGAAGTCAAGGCCCATGCCGTGAGCGGCCTGTACCGGCGGGATCCGCAGAGGTACAAGGATATCATTGACGGCTGGTTGGGGTCGAAGGATGTTTCAGAGAGAAGGGCCGGTGTTATTGCAGCCGGAGAATCGGGAGATACCGCTTGGATTCCCTGTCTCAAGGAGATCCTCACGGAAGAAAAAGAAGGCGTAATCCTGGCTCTTATCTTGGAGGGTCTCCACCGTCTGGGGGCCGATGATATCAATGCCCTGGTTCTTCCTTATCTCTCCCATCCCATGGAGTCCGTCCGGCTGGCCGCCCTGGAGGCCTTTGAGATCACCGATGAGAGTGCCCTGAAAAAAGCGATTATTCTCATGGACGATGCTTCGAAACGGGTCCGGGCCCTGGCCAAGCAACGGCTTGAAACCGCCCCATATCAGAACGCCCAGATCCTGGTCGAGTCTCTCACCATCCCCCGCCGCCAGGTCCGCGAAGGCATATTTGAGTTGTTGAATTCTTTGAACATCAAAGACCTGGATGTCTATCGTTTTGCCCGGGCCCAGCTGGAAAAGGGCTACGGGCTTTTGGCCGAGGCAGAGGGGCTCCGCCTTCTACCGGAAAGCCGGGAAAGGGATCTCCTTATCGATCATTTGAACCGGGAACGCGGCTTTCAGTTGGAAAACATCATGCGGGTCCTGGCCACTCAGGATGCTACCGGTCAGATGCGCATAATCTGGAGGGGTATTTTCTCGGCCGATGCCCGGCAGCGCTCCAACAGCCTGGAGGCCTTGGACGATGTGGTGGATGTTTCTTTATCAAGAATTCTGATTCCTCTCTTGGAAGATCTCTCTCCATCCCAGACTTTGCAGGTGGGGAGAAAGAGCTTTGATCTCCCTAAGTTTGGCGGGGACAAGGCCGGCATTTATGCCCATTTCCTCGCCAAGCCGGACTGGGTGACTTTGGTCCTGACCCTTTATTTAGTGGCCCACCAAGGGCTTGACGGTCTGGACAGGCATATCATCGACGAGCTTTCAGGATCCGAGAATACCCATGTCCGCGATATGGCGCAGCGGATTATCCAAGAGAGCCATGCCGCCAAAAAGGAGGAAGATATGGAAAAACAGATCTCCATTCCGGACAAGATCATACACCTGAAGGGGATACAGATATTTGAAGGGCTCTCGGTCAGTGAACTGGCGGCGGTTGCATCTGTGACGGAAGAGGTGATGTACCCAAAAGGGGAAATCGTGATCAAGGAAGGGGAGCCCGGAGAGACCATGTACCTGATCATTCAAGGGGAGGTGGCCGTGATCAAAGGCTACGGCGGAGAGAAGGAGATAGAATTGGACCGTATCAGGGAGGGTGACTATTTTGGAGAAATGGCCCTGTTTGAAGATTCGGTGCGATCCGCCACCATCCGCACCTCAGAAGAGTCCCGCCTCCTTGTGCTCCACAAACGGGAATTCACAGAGATCGTTAGGGAGTACCCTCAGATTGCCCTTCATATCTGCCGGGTCTTAAGCAAGCGCCTCAGAGAACTCCACGCCAAGGTGCAGAGCCAATAGGGATCCAGGGCTTTATCAGACCTTCATCCATGGAAACGGAGATTATTGAGCTCATAGAAGCGAAAGGGCCTCTTACAGGAGCCGAGATAAGCGCCTTCATGGAAAATGATGAATTGATGCTCTGGCGTGCCTGTAGGCATTCCAAGGTCGTTTCGGTCCGGAGCCTGAGTCGGAGATACCTCAGGTTAGACCGCCAGATCAAGGGCTTTGCACGCCTGTCCCCCTCCATCTTAAGGGAGTTTCTGACCTATTCGGTGATCGGCCTCAGGAACCGGCCTTCAGCCCTTGATCGTAAGGTGGAAACCACCCTGACCCACATTCGGGAGATAAGCCGGATAAAGCTGGAAATGGCCAGGTCCGTGGTCCTTTCCCTGGTGAGCCAACTCGAATCCCCTGTGCCTGTCAACGAGATGGTCTGCGTGATGATCGCAGGGGACATCGTCTACGGGATGGCCCATGATGTGCCCCGGCCCGAGCGGCATACGGGCAAGCGGGTGAAGGGCTCGGACATCGATTTGGTGGCGGTGGCAGACGACGGTTTTCCAGAGGAGCTGGCAAGGCGGCTGGATGAGGCCGTTTATGAGGAAAAACAGCGGCTCCTCATGAGTCCTTTCATAAGGGAGGAGATCGATTACATTGTCAAGCCACTGGCCCGGGTGAGGGAGCAGACACGTTTTGATACCTTTAAAAGGATGGTGGCCTGTAAGATTCTTCACGAGGGGCGCTTACTCATGGGCAGCAGGGCCCTCTTCGACACCATCAAGGCCCTTTTGCAGGAACAGGGGGTCACTGAGCGGCTCCGGCAGCTGGAGGGCCGGGCCAGGGTTTTCAGACGGCAGGCGGAGATCTATCTCCTTTCAGAAGAACCCCAAAAGATCAGAGAGGGGGCCCTCCATTACTTCTACCCGGCGGAGGAGTCCGAGGAGTTCGAATGAGGCCAGGGCCTGACAAGGCCTGCAGGACTTACTCTGAGAGGGCGATATCCCGGTGGGTGAGGGAGACATCCCTCTTGAGTTTTTTGAGGTGAAGGGCGATTTCTTCTGCCACGCTCACCGAGCGATGCCTTCCTCCTGTACACCCCACGGCAATGGTCAGGTAGGATTTGCCTTCCTTCTCATAAAGGGGGATGAGAAATTCGAGGAGGGCAAAATACTTGTCAAAAAATTCCCGGGTCTGTCGCCATTTCTTGACAAAGTGTCTTACTCTTTCATCCTTGCCGTCCAGTTTTTTGAGTTCCGGAATGAAGTAAGGGTTGGGTAGGAAGCGGATGTCTATCACCAGGTCTGATTCAAGGGGGATTCCGTATTTAAACCCGAATGAAAGGACTGCGATCCGCATGCGCTCGGTTTTAAGACCCCGGTGGGCATGCTGCATAATGAGGTCCTTTAATTGATGGGTGGTTAGGTTGGAAGTGTCAATGACCTTGTCTGCAAATTCCTTCAAGGCTTTGGTCTGGCGTTTTTCAGAGCGGATGCTCTCCAGAAGGCCCCCGTCGGATACGGGATGCTGCCTGCGGGTCTCACTGTAGCGTTTCAACAAGACCTCTTCAGAGGCCTCGAGAAAGATGACTTCCAGCCGGAAACCCTCTTCTCGGAGCCCTTCAAAGATCTCTTGGAATTTCTTGACAAACTCCTTCTCCCTGAGATCCATGACCAGAGCCAGCTTCTGAACTTCAGAGTCCGCCCCGGAGCGCATTTCCAGAAATTTGGGAAGCAGCAGGATAGGCATGTTGTCTACACAGAAAAAGCCCGCATCTTCAAGGGCATCGATGGCCGTGCTTTTGCCCGATCCCGAAAGGCCGGTAATGATGATGATGTTGATGTTTTTCACGACAAGGGTCCTTCAGAGAAAGGGGGTCTCTTTTTCTGTGTCAGGATATGATTTCCTTAATGAGTCTTGAGAGCTTGTGTGGGTCATGCCGCACAATGGCTCCGGCCGTATCAACGAGATCCGCTGAAAAGATGCGCCGCCTTCCCCAGCATGAATCCTCTTCATTGATTTCCACAATTTCTGCCTTCTCGGCCCGGTACCGTTGGAGGATTTCCTCGCCGGGGCTGGTTTGGTTATAAAGGATGCCATCCATTTCCCGGCCGATACATTCCTCGATTCTCTGGACAAAGTCATAGCCCGTGAAAGTATCCGTCTCCCCGCACTTTGTCATGATATTGATTACGTAAAGGAGCATGGCACGGCTCTTCTGAAGGGCCTCTTTGACACCGGGCACCACAAGATTGGGCATGATGCTGCTGTACAGGTCGCCCGGGGCTATGATGATGTAATCGGCGTTTTTAAGGACGTCAACCACTGGAGGAAAGACGGAGATGGAATCCGTATGGTGGGGGACCAGAAAGACATTTCGGATCCTGTCCCTCTGGCTGGTTTGGGGTATGGCGATGGCGGCCTGTCCGTAGATGCGCTTTCCGTCGGTCAACTCGGCGACAAGGGTTGCCTTATCAAGGCTCACGGGAAGGATTGTTCCTCGCACATCAAGGATCTCAGCAAGGGCCTGCACACCTGCGGGGAAGCTCCCCGTATACCTGGAGAGCATGGTAAGGAGCAGGTTCCCTGCGTTATGTCCCTTGAGACGCTGGTCTCCCATGAAGCGTTTGAGCAGGATATTGCGGGCCACCTCCCGGTGCGGGGAGAGGGCAAGAATACATTTCAATACATCCCCAGGCGGCAAGATCCCCAGTTCATCACGCAGTCTCCCCGTGCTCCCACCGCTGTCAGCCATGGAAACCACGGCCGTGATCTCGATACCATTCAACTCTCTGAGCCCGGAGAGGAGGGAAAACTGACCTGTGCCCCCGCCCATGGTGACCACTCTCCTTGCTTTCTGGTCCATTCGAGCTCCCCCTTCAGGCCCGTCCGCTGGGGCTGTCATCTTGAAAAGCGCCGAACCGATCCGGACGCAAAACGCTGGTTAGACTATAGAGACCCCTTGGGCTTTAGTCAATGGCGAAGGAATAGGCAGGGTGGGGGAGTGATCAAGAAAAAGTGCTTAGGAAATGTTTGACAAAGAAAACAAACCTTTCTATAAGTAAAACTAACAGTTGAACACCGGCCATACAACGGTGTATCGGCCCTGGAGACAACGGAGTCCACAGGCTGTGGCAACATGGCCCTTGCTGGATTTTTTTGTTTTTGGAGATTTTGTAAGGGGAAGTCGTGGAAATCAAGCCTCGGTCTTATGATAAGATTGTTCGTCTTTCGCAAAAGGGTGTGGATATCCCCAATCCCCTGACCCTGGACATCGGGGAAGAGGTCGACCTGGAACGGATTTCAGGTCAAGGGGTCAAAATCTATCCGGGGTGTCGTATCTATGGCGAGGAAACCGTCATCTCAGCGGGGGCTCAGCTCGGGTACGAAGGTCCGGTGACAATTGACAACTGCCAGATCGGCCCTGAGGTGGAACTCAGGGGGGGATATTTCAAGAAGGCCGTGTTTCTGGAAAAGGCGAGCATGGGCCTGGCCGCACATGTCCGAGAGGGGTGCATCCTGGAAGAGCAGGCCAATGGGGCGCACGGTGTGGGTCTGAAGCAGACCATCCTGTTTCCCTTTGTCACCCTGGGTAGCCTGATCAATTTTTGCGACTGCCTGATGGCGGGCGGGACCAGCCGTAAAGACCACAGTGAAGTGGGTAGTTCCTACATCCATTTCAATTTCACCCCCACCGGGGATAAGACCACTCCTTCCCTGATAGGCGATGTGCCCCGCGGTGTCATGCTCAATCAAGCTCCCATCTTTCTGGGCGGCCAAGGGGGGATGGTGGGGCCCATCCGGTTGGGCTACGGCAATGTGGTGGCGGCAGGTACGGTCCTGCGCAATGACTGCACCGAGGATGGAAAACTGATCATCGGAAAGACCCACCACGGTGGCGTCATGGACTTCTCTCCCCGCGCCTATCCTCGCCTTTCCCGGCTCCTGGAGAACAATTTCCTCTACCTGGCCAACCTGGCGGCCCTGGGGGAGTGGTATGCCCATGTGCGCCGACCCTTTCTTATGGAGCAGCCTTTGGGGGAGCACCTGTTTGCGGGCCTCATGAAGAGGCTGAGATCGGGTGTTGACGAACGCATAAAACGCCTCAAGGCCCTGGCCGCCAAGATACCCGCGGACGAGGATATCAGCCGGGGTAAAGGTGCGGCTGCCAGAGACGAGTTCCATGACCGTGTTGAAGCAGTCTGCGATGTATTTGCGGGAGAGATACCGGGCCGTGCAGGGGCTGCCCGTCGAGATCGCTTTCTCACGGATTTTTTCGACGGCCGGGAAAGGAGTGAAGGGGGCTATATAAAGGTGGTCAAGGGCTTGCCCGGGCCCGTGTCCAGGGAAGGAACGCTTTGGCTTGAAGCGGTCATCCGGGAGCTATGCTTCCGGGTCACGGAGGTGCTGCCGGCCTCACGTCTATTCAGACATATGAGGGCCTAAGGAGAGAGGCGTGCGGGGAGAACGGGGATCGGGTTCTTCTCCAATCAAAGATATCAAGGAGGCAAACCCATGGGGAAATTGTTTGGAACGGACGGGATAAGGGGAGAAGCCAACCGCTATCCGATGGATGCGTCCATCGCCTTTGCCGTTGGGCAGGCCGTGACCAGACTGTTCAGACAGGAAGGTCACCGGCCCAGGGTGGTGATCGGCAAGGACACCCGCATTTCCGGGTATATGCTTGAGAGCTCCATTGAGGCGGGTGTGAGCTCAATGGGAGGCCTGTCCTATCTGGTTCGGGTCCTGCCCACGCCGGGCATCGCCTTTATTACGGAAAGCATGCGGGCGGACGCGGGCATTGTCATCTCCGCTTCCCACAACCCTTATCAGGACAATGGGATCAAAATTTTCTCAGGCAGCGGTTTCAAGCTGTCAGACCAGCAAGAAGAAACCATTGAAGACCTCATCTTGGGAGGTAAACTCCCCGAGATGGTCCCGCAGGCCAAGGATATGGGACGGGCCTTTCGCATGGAGGACGCCCCGGGCCGGTACATCGTTTTTCTGAAAAATACCTTCCCCCGCTCCCTTTCCATGGAAGGCTTGAAGATTGTGCTTGACACGGCAAACGGTGCGACCTACAGGGTGGCCCCCGCTGTATTTACCGAACTGGGGGCCCAGGTAGAGGTGATCCATAATAACCCCGATGGACTCAATATTAACGACAACTGCGGTTCCCAGTACACCCGGGACCTGGAGAAACGGGTGGTAGAAGCCGGTGCGGTTATAGGCCTGGCCTTCGACGGTGACGGAGATCGCCTGATCGCCGTGGATGAAAAAGGACGGACCATCACCGGAGATCAAATCCTGGTCCTATGTGCCAAGGTGCTCAAGGAGCAAGGCCGGTTGAAGAATGATTTAGTGGTAAGCACGGTTATGAGCAACCTGGGACTGACCTTCGCTTGCAAGAAGTACGGTTTTAAGCATCACGGCTCAAAGGTGGGAGACCGGTATGTCCTGGAGGACATGCAGCGGCTCGATGCCGTGCTCGGAGGGGAAGAATCCGGACATATCATCCACCTGGAACATCACACCACAGGGGACGGCATCCTATCGGCCCTCCAATTAATGGCCGCCATGCTCATTGAAGAAAAACCCCTCTCCGAGCTTGCAGCGCAGATGGATATTTTCCCCCAGAAGCTCATCAACGTAGAGGTCAAAAGCAAACCGGAACTCTCAACGGTGTCGGAGATCATGGAATCCGTTAAGCAGGTGGAGTCCGAGCTTGGAGAAGAAGGCCGTGTGTTGATCCGCTATTCCGGTACTCAAAACGCCTGCCGTGTCATGGTGGAAGGGCCCAGCCAGGAGGTAACGGAGAAATATTGCCGACAGATCGCAGATGCCGTGAAAGGGGCCCTGGGCTGAATCTCCCAAGGGTGGTCACCCACATTGTGCAGCTTATTTTTGAAGGAGGATCCAGATGCCGATCAGAGTGATTGTGACCAGGGACTTCGACCACATGAGCCGGGTGGCGGCCGATTTTGTGAAAAAGGACATCAAGCAGACCCTGCGGAAAAAAGGGGAATGTGTTTTGGGGCTGGCTACGGGCAGTTCGCCCACGGGTCTTTACAAACTATTGGCCCGGGCCGCAAACGCCGGGGAATTCGACACCCAGCGGATTAGGAGCTTCAACCTTGACGAATACGTAGGGCTGCCCGGTGACAATATCCAACAGAGGGTGATGCATCCTGAAAGCTATTGTTATTTTATGATTCAGGCCTTTTTTGGTTTACTAAAGAAGCCCTTTATGGATACCCAGGTCCCTTACGGGTCGCTGATTGATCAGAAAAGATTGATGAAAGAGCTCAAGGCCCACCCTGAGGACTGGCGTGAACTGGGGACCGATGCGGGAAGGTGGATCGCCATCAAGGCCAGGGCCGTTTCCGATTATCTGGCCTGGCTTCGTAAAGAGATCCTTGACGCCTATGCCCGCAAAATAAAGAAGGCGGGGGGCATCGATTTACAGGTCATCGGTGTAGGCGGACGGGGCCACGTGGCCTTCCATGAATCAGGGATCCCCTTTAAGGGCAGCAGGGTGATGCTCGTGAAACTGGACGAAAACACGGTGGCCAATGCCGTTTCCGACGGTCACTTTCCCTCCAAGGAGCAATCCCCCCGTTATGCGCTCACCATGGGGGCCGAACTGGTCTACCAGGCCAAAACGGTGGTCCTCTTGGCCTCGGGAGGGCGTAAAACCCAGCCCATAGGGGAGTCCCTCCTCAATGACCCGAGCCCGGAGGTCCCGATTTCCTATGGCCGGAAGTACGGGGAAAAAGGGGGCAACCTGATCTATGTGGTGGATGCCACGGCCGGTCAGGAGCTGCTGGCCAACCGCAAGGCCCTCAGGGAAAAGCACATCCGGGTTGAGAACCGCTCGTCTCAAAAGAGATTGAAATGATTTTCCACTTATTCAATTGTTACCTGATTTCAAGAGAGGGTTCCTTTGCAGGGGGCGGGTCTTGAAGGGGATGGTTGACAAAGACGGCCACCTCGTGACCCGTATCCTCGTTATAATAGGTGGCGGCCAGGTGCATGTGGTTTCGGCGGGTCAACCGGATGGCAGGGGTGTTGTCTGCGCGAATGGTCACGTAGATCTTCTTGTCCGGACTCCGGTCGACCAGGCCCTTCAACAGGCGGTCTCCCACCTTTGAATTCCGGTACCCGGGGCGGATGGAACTATAGCCGCGCTCCAGGTAGTCCTGGAGGTCGAGGCCGGTCTTTTCCTGTATTTGGCGCACGTACTTCTCCAAAGGCCTCTTGTGGACCATCACGCCCACCACTTGGTCCTGTTCCATGGCATAGCCGATCAAAAAGGCCCGCTTCAAGTTGTCGTCTATCCAGGACAGACCCACTTCGCCCCCCGAGGCAATGAGGTCTCGAATTTTTGAAAGGACCCCGGCCGGGATTTCTTCTGGCTTCTGGAAAAAATACCGGACCTCCTCCCCGCGGGTATAAAGGGAGAGATCATCGGGCCTGACTTTCCATCCCCTCACTTTTTCCACGCCGTAACGGGCGGTGTAGAGCAGGAGATATTCCCGGATGCGGAGATAGAACCAGAATGGGTGGCCGTATAAATCCTCGGTCCTTTTTTTCTGGGCCTCTTTGAGAAAAGAGGAAAGCGTTTCCGGTTTCATTCCCTCGCTGACAGAGAAATGCCTTTCAAAGGAGAAGGGGTTTTTTCCCTCTCTGATGGAATTGATGGCGAACTCACCCGGGTGTTTGATAATATAAGAGTGGTTGAGCAGGATAAAGCGGAAAAAGATGGATGAATGGATGCTGTCCTGGTTGCGATCCAGAAAGCGTATGGTCTCTCGGGCCTCTTCCAGGGTTTCGGTAGGGAATCCAAGGATGATGGTCCCGTGATTCCAGATCCCCGCCCCGGCGGCATCTTTCAGGACCCTCAAAGTATCTTTGAGGTTGGTGCCCTTGTTCATAAGCTTGAGAATTCTGGGATGACCGGTTTCAATCCCCCACCTGATCAAACGCACGCCCGCCTTGCCAAGGAGGTTCAGCCTCTCCGTGGCAAAGGTGCCCATTGGTTTGCACCAGAGAGAGATCTGGAATTGAAGCCCTTTACCCAGGATGGCCCTGGACAAGGTTTCCAGATAGGTAGGTGTGAGGCAATCGTCATTCACCGTAAAGCAGGACACCCCATAGGCCTGGTGCAGTTCCGCCATCTGGTTCGCACCCTCTTCAGGGGCGATGGTCCTGAACCTTCTGTTGTCATAACGGGAGCAAAATGTACATTTCCCCCAGTAACAGCCTTCAGAGAGGCGGACGGGGATAATCGGGGTGGGGGCAAGGTAGCGATCCAGGGGGAGATCGCTGAAATCCGGGGTGGGAAGCCTGGAAATGGGCTCGTGGTCTTTCTCATTGGTGAAGACCAGTCGGTCGTGCTCGAAATAGGCCAGGTTGGGAACATTTTCGAGTGCCCCGGCGGTCTGAATCTGGTGGACAAGATGCATCAGGGGTCTCTCACCGCTGTCAATGACCAGGCTGTGGCAGAAAGCGGGGAAAAAGGAGGACTCCTTTTTAAAGGACTCTTGGAGCCTTAGGACATGCCTTCCTCCCAAAGTGACATGGAGGGAGGGCTGCATCTTCTTAAGGAGCCTTGCCAAGGTGAGGGCACCCGCCATTTGGTGGGATGTGGAAATGGAGATTCCCACCAGGGCAGGCCTCTTCTCATCCAGGACTCTTAAGACGTGTGTGGTATAGAAGGCCAAAAAGGGATTGCCCTGGGGGTCATCACAGAACCGTATCATATGTGGGAAGTCGGTGAGGCCGGGATGGGCAAAGGTGTTGAAGGTGAAGGAGACAGGGTAGTATGCCAGGGAGGCAAGTTGGAGGAGATTTGAAAGGTCTCTCTGGGTTCTAATACAGATCTTCGGATGG
>CAZNLL010000046.1:0-25191 GCA_964573885.1 uncultured Desulfobacteraceae bacterium
CAGTCTCTTGGCCCGGTTTACCTTCATGCCTCTCAACAATGGTGGCCAGATCACCTTTATGAAGCCCGTGCTCAGGGAGATCCTCTGCCAATGATACACGTGTAAAAAGTTTGTATGCCATAGTTATCCCTCCTTGTCCGGAAACAGGATGATAGACTTTGTGTGTCCTGAGGCGTGCTCCGTCATCCAGACGGTGATGATCTTTAGGGAATCACCAGTCGGTCCCATGAGTTTTCCCCGTATTCTGAACAGCTTGCCATAAGCCGTTTTTCGCATTAATTCAGCCTCGACCGGCAATATCTGGGTGCGAATATCTTCCAATAACCGCTGCCAATTGTCCATTGAGTAACCTGCCCGGGCCAGGAATTGAGATTTGTCGTTGTCGGGCTGCCACTTTAGAAGATAATTGGTGATCTTTTCACGCGTGATGATGGAGTTTCTGTGGAGCTTCAAAACTTTACCTCATTGATCACTCTCGGGGAGAATATAAGGCTTTGACTTGGACGAATAACTGTTCGCACCGGCTTTTCTTGCCTCTTTCACGGGATTTGATCGGTACGGGGTCATCAGCAGACTGCCGGTCGGGATGTAATTACCCCGGGGCTTGGGCGTCAAGACAACGGGCAGAACCGTTCAAAGGCCCGGCGGTGAAACCGGGTAGGCCGGTACATGGCCATCCGTTCGGCATTCTCCTGGGCCTCGGCATAGGCGCTTTTCAGCTCCACGAAGTTGGCATAACCGGTCTTGAGCTTGACGATTTCAGAGATCTTGCTCATGGCTCACTCCATGGTGGAATTATCTGCATTTTTCTGCCTTTCCTCTATCAACCGTCTTTCCCGCCTGAGCTCTTGTTCAAGCTCCTCTTCAGTAGGAAGATAGAGGATATACTTTGAGGCGAAGAGCTGCTTGTTTTGATCCAGTACGGAATAGCGTGCGATGGCCTCATTTTTTTGGGAACAGAGGATCAACCCGATGGTCGGATTATCCCCCTCTATTTTTGCATGCTCTTCGTACATACGCACGTAACCGTCCATCTGCCCTATATCCTGATGCGTCAACTTACCGAGTTTGAGGTCTATCAGCACAAAACACTTGAGGATATAATTGTAAAATACCAGATCCACATAGAAGTCCTCATCCTCAAACCGCATCCGCTTCTGCCTGGCCACAAAGGAAAAGCCTTTGCCGAGTTCAAGCAAAAACTCCTGCAACCTATCAATAATGGCCTGTTCAATCGTGGATTCCCTCAGCCCCGGATAGTCTTTAAGGTTCAGAAATTCAAGGACATACGGGTCCCGTATAAAATCTTCCGGCTCAGCCTGCGCCAGTTTCTCCGAAGCTTCCCGCTTGACCGGGTCCTTTTCTGCACTGGCCAGGAGCCGCTCATAATACAGTGTCGAAATCTGCCGGTCCAATTGGCGTGTAGACCAGTTCTGATCAGCCGCCTCATTCATATACCATTCACGTGCCTGGTCGTCTTCAACCCGGAGCAGCAACCGGTAATGTGTCCAGCTCAATTCAGGGCGTATTGACGTATAAACCTTTTCAGCACCAGAGAACCCATGTCTTTCAATGGGTCCGGAACGCGGTGCGTTCCCTTTTTGGGGATCGTGAGATTCGGCACGCAGTGCGTCCCGTTTTGAAAAGGTTAAGAAAAATTGACGCATGTACCTTAAATTCCTAACCGTATATCCTTTTCCGAACTCCGATGTCAGCCGATTTGAAACGCCCTGCAGAACAGCCTTACCATACTCAGCTCTTTCTTCCCCCTTTTGTTCATTTTCGATGATCAAACGACCGATCTGCCAGTAGGCCTGCACCATGGCGAAATTAACGGCCCGGTAGGCCGAAGACCGCGCCTTTTCCAGAACGGCGCGTATTTCTTCATAAAGCATATCGACTTTTGTCAACTGCTCTTTGCTTTCTTTCATCATTCATCATCCCGCATTCAGAACTTTACCGATTCTGTCGCACTCCTCCAAGCACTTCCGCTTGCTCATGAACTCGCCAAAGGCCTTTTCCTCCTTTTTCCTGAGCACGGGGAAGGTGTCCAGGATGTACGCGAAATCCTCCCGGGACAGGCCGTAAAGATGGGCCACATAGGCGTCGATATCGGCCCGGAGCTGGGCCCGGTCCCCGGTATCCCGGCGGTCGGGCAGCCGGTCATGGACCCCGCAATGCGGTCCCCACTCAGGGGTCAGAGTCGGGGCCTCATCCCGCAGGCGCTTTCGGATCTCCTGCTCATGGGCCGGGCCGTAGGTATTGATGGCGGGGGAAGGGGAGTACCAGAAGTGGGGAGATTGCCAGTTTGCCACGAATGTCTCTCCCCATAGCGATCCAAACAAGTCGCTGCTGCAAAGAAGCCTAACTGCACGTGCTGAAACCGGGGCGAAAAAATTTTTGCTTACCAAACCAGAAGCTTGCGGTACAGGCAGTGTTTTCATGTAGAAAAAACTCATGTGGTTTGTCACTTTCTTGCGAATAAACTACCCCGCCGCAAGCGGACGGGGTATTAAAAGAGGGACAATTGCCGATCTTCGTACAGCTTTTTATAGGCTTTCCCTTGCCTTTTTACATATTGCCCAATGGTTTCCTCGTCGCCATGACGACCAACGGTGCTGGCAAAATATCCGTCTGTCCAGAATTCTCCTCCCCACAATTGCTTCTTGACGTGGGGGCATCGCTTGAAAATTTCTCTTGCAGTAAGGCTCTTTATCATCGTTACAAGTTTGGTGACGCTGTAGCGCGGAATGGATTGCACCAGAAAATGCACATGATCGTTGTCAGTTCCGATTTCCATAAATTTTAACTCATGGCGCTTTTCTATTTCCAAACAAATCTCCTTCAACTCACTATCTACATGCTCATCAAAGACGACCCGTCTGTATTTGGCGGGAAATACCAAATGATAGATCAGAACCGTCACATTGTAACTTTTATGTATGTATTCGCTCACATAGCAATTTTACGCCGCAAGCGGCGGGGAATTCAACCCCAAAGGATTAAATTTAATAGAAAAAGGCATTTTCAAAAGGCTTCTGGAACCCTTCCTTTGTTGTGCTCAGCCCGCTTTACAGGGTCCGGTCCGTATGTCGTCATCAGCGCAGTGGCATCGGAAAGTGTTCTCCCGGGGCGTGGGCGTCAAAAATGAGGCGGAACCGTTCACCATGGGAACCCTGGTGATTTTGCGTGAATGATTGGATCTCCCGGCGGAAAGACCGCCTCTCCGTCAGCAGGAGGCGGGTGGAAAACCCGATGATGTCAGTTAACTATCTTGTTTTCATTGGCTTTTTCCTTTCCTTTTGCGTTGGTAAATGTTAGGGTTTTTTTAAGAAAGACGAAGGCCGTGGGCACAGGCCGGGCACATCTTCCACAAGAAAAATCAACGCCCTACGGGGCTGCTGCTATAATGGAGTCGGCATAAACCAGGGGGAATTCGTGGTCGAAGGCGTGCGTGCCGCATTTCATCAGAAATTTGTCAAGCCGGGCTGGTGGGAGTAGATATTTTGTAACCTGATTAACCGGAGGCTATGCCATGAGAGCCGTTGAAACCGAAATAAAAGTATTACCGGACGGATCGGGAGTTGTGAACACGGGAAAACAATTGAAACCCGGCCTGCATAAGATCCTGATCATTGCCGATGAAAGCGCTGTACCCGAAGAAGATAAGGCAAAGAAAGAAATGAAAAAGGCTTTTTTGGACCTGAAGCCGATTCGCCTTCAAGGATGGCCGAAAGATTCAACTTTCCGCAGAGAGGAGATCTACGATGACGACGGACGTTGAACCCATCTTCATCGATACGAATATCCTCATCTATGCCACGAATGACGAATCGCCATTTCAGGAAAAGGCGACCGGCCTGCTCAATCAGTTAATAGCCAGGGGAATAGAATGCGCCATTTGCCCGCAAATCATTCGTGAATACCTGGTGGTCTTCACCCGTGGAGAGTCGCCGGATAAGACGGCACGATCCGTTTATGGGTGGTTAGACAAGGAGATGCAAGATGCTAAAAAGATTGTATGCGAACAATTATCGCTGTCTAGTGAATTTTGAACTTAATTTTGAAGAATTGACCTTGCTGGTGGGGCCGAACGGCGGCGGCAAATCCACACTATTTGATCTCCTTTACAGAATTCGCCATTTGATAGTGGACAATGCCAAGATCAGCTCGGTATTCCCTCCCGAAGATCTCACCGCTTGGATCAATAATTTTGAGCAGACATTCGAGATGGATGTGCAGGGGGATGCGGGGCTGTTTTCCTACAAATTGGTTGTCTCCCACAATCCGGATATCAAGAAGCAGCGGATCGAGCAGGAGTACTTGCTTTTAGATGGGAAGCCATTATTTGAGTTTAAGGAAGGAGAGGTGCAGCTCTACCACGACGATCATCAGCCCGGACCCAAGTACTCCTTTGACTGGACCATTTCGGGCCTGGCGACAATTGCGCCCAGGCATGATAATACGAAACTGACATATTTTAAGGATTGGACTGAAAAACTTTTCATACTCAGCCTACGGCCAACAGGCATGACCTCTGAGACTGAAGAGGAATCGGATTGGCTTAACCGTGATGGTGCCAACTTTGCTTCATGGTATCGGTATATTTCACAAGAACATCAGGACAAGATATTTCAGCTAACCGAACAACTACGGGACACTGTTCCCGGTTTTCATGCCTTCAAGCTGGAACAGGCCGGAAAACACAGGGTACTCAAGGTTGGATTTGCAGGCGAAGGTGATATCAGTTCTCCCATTTATTTTGAATTCGAGCAGCTTTCCGATGGACAGCGCATTATAATTGTCCTTTACGCGCTTCTGCTTGGTTTGCAGGACCTGGGCCACTCTGTCTTCATTGATGAACCCGAAAATTACCTCGCCCTGCCCGAAATCCAGCCGTGGCTCATGGAGATAAATGATGCCTGCGGCGAAGGCTTTCCTCAGGCGGTTCTCATCAGTCATCATCCCGAGTTGATTGATTATTTGGGGCCGGAATGCGGCAAATGGATTGAACGCGATCCCCTTGGACCCACACGCGTCAAGAAGCTACCCGACCGTATCGATGACGGGCTGAAGCTTTCCGAACAAATTGCCAGGGGGTGGACCGAATGACTGTAAGGCGCGTAAAAATCGTTTTGCTCTGTGAGGATTCCCAACATGAAGCCTTTACACAGCGGTTTCTCAAAGGGATGGGTTGGAATACGAGAGAGCTTCGGGTGGAGAAAAGTCCTTCTGCCAGTGGTGCTGCCGAGAAATGGGTAAGAAAGAGCTTTCCTAAAGAGCTTAGAGTGTACCGCCAACGTAGACATAAGGCGGGTTCTGCCTTAATCGCGATGATCGATGCGGACACAAAAAGCGTTGAGGAAAAAATCAGTGAATTCCAAAATGAATGTAATATTTCTCAGGTACCGTTCAGGGCGAGTGACGAGGCTGTGAGCCATTGCAGTTCCCAAACGCAATATCGAAACCTGGATCCACTATCTGAATGGCGATCAGGTAAATGAGGACGATGATTATCCAAAGTTGAAAAGAGAGCGAGACTGCAAGCCGGCCGTAGATAAACTGGTCAAGCTATGCACATCAACCGGCCTCTCAGAAAATGCGCCATCTGCTTTATCATCAGCTTGCGATGAGTATAATCAAAGGATAAAACCCATCACTTGAAGGCGTTTAAGATGAATTTTCATCACCCTTCCAAGCGGGCCACACCGAAATCCGCGTCCCTTATGGTCACCAGATAGCCCTGTTTTGGGTTCTCCGGGATATTATTGGCTCCCATGAATAACCCATTGGATGTAAAAGAAAAAGGCATTTTTCAAAAGGCTTCTGGAACCCTTCCTTTGTTGTGCTCAGCCCGCTTCACAGGGGCCGGTCCGTACGTCGTCATCGGCGCAGTGACATCGGAAAGTAGTTCCCCCGGCTGGGCGTCAAAAATGAGGGAGGAATCGTTTACCATGGAAACACTGGTGATTTTGCGTGAATGATTGGATCTCCCCGCGGGAAGGCCGCCTCTCCGTCAGGAGGTGGGTGGAAAAGCCGGTGATGTCAGTTAACTATCTTGTTTTCATTGGCTTTTTTCTTCCCTTTTGCGTTGGTAAATGTTAGGGTTTTTTTAAGAAAGACGAAGGCCGTGGGCACAGGCCGGGCACATTTTCCACAAGAGAAATCGCCGCCCTACGGGGCTGCTGCTATAATGGAGTCAGCATAAAGCAGGGGGACTTCGTGGTCGAAGGCGTGCGTGCCGCATTTCATCAGAAATTTGTCAGGCCGGGCCTTGTTGACCGTAAATGGGGCCGGTTTTACGATTTTGAAGACCGGCAGGAGGGGGACTACGTAGTGTTTATCTCTTTTGAACCGGCTTATGTAGAGTCCAAGATGAAGGAATGTGCACAATTCATTGAGCATGTCCGCCCCTTGATATTTGACTGATGAGCATAACAACCATTTTGTATCCATGCCCTCCGCCTCCGCCGTTGAACCGGAACCCCTTTCTTGAAAAAAATGGGAAGAGAGTGGGGAGAGGGCAGGCCCTAATAAAAAAGGACTTTCGGCAATATCCCGGAAGCCCTTGAAATGATGTGGTGGGCGTGGAAGGGATCGAACCCTCGACCAATTGATTAAGAGTCAACTGCTCTACCAGCTGAGCTACACGCCCTTTTTTGAAATCACCTTGGGTGGTGGCGCGCCCGGCAGGACTCGAACCTGCGACCTACGGGTTCGAAGCCCGGCGCTCTATCCAACTGAGCTACGGGCGCCAAGGATGAGGCCGTCATCAGAAAATATGTGATTTATCCTCCTGATTGACAGCCCGTGCGATGCCCCCGAATCCATTTGGGAGGGCGTTTTGACTATTGTGATTAACAGGCTTGGGGGCCTTTGTCAATAGAAATCTGGCTAGAAAAAGCTTGACAAAGCAACAGGGGTTTTTTAAAAGATATATTTCATCTTTTTTGGACAGGATAGACCCTATGAATACCTTTGTTGCCAAAGAGCAGGATGTAACCAAGGCATGGCACCTTGTGGACGCCAAGGATAAGGTCCTGGGACGGCTGGCCACCCAACTGGCCATGCGCCTTCGAGGCAAGCACAAGCCTATTTTTACCCCCCACGCGGATACGGGCGATTTTATCGTGGTGATTAATGCGGACAAGGTGATCATGACCGGGAAGAAGTGGGAAAACAAGAACTATTACCGGCACACGGGCTACACGGGGGGACTCAAGTCTCTTCCAGCCAAAAAACTCCGGGAGAAAAAACCCGAGGACATCATACGCCTTGCCGTGAAGGGCATGCTGCCCAAAAACAGTCTGGGCCGTCGCCAGTTAAAGAAGTTGAAAATCTATGCCGGTCCGGATCATCCCCATGAGGCACAACAACCCCAGGAATTGGAGATTTAAATGGCTGAACAGCTCTATTATGCCACAGGCAAGAGAAAGACGTCTGTGTCCCGGGTCTGGATGCGACCGGGCAGGGGCGAAATAACCATAAACAAGAGGCCCCTGGTCCGCTACTTTACCCGTGAATCGGACCGGGTCCTCAGTAGGGAGTCCCTTACCATCACCGAGACCGGTGAAAAGCTGGATATCAAGGTGAATGTCAGGGGCGGGGGCATTTCCGGGCAAGCAGGCGCGGTGAGACACGGTATCAGCAGGGCCCTCGTAAACCTGGATCCTGAGCTCAGAGATATCCTCAAAAAGAAGGGGTTCCTGACCAGGGACTCCAGGATGAAGGAACGGAAAAAGTACGGTCAACCCGGGGCCCGAGCCCGGTACCAATATTCCAAGCGTTAGGCCTCGATTGAAGGTTTTTGGTCGGTTTCAGGAGGGGAGAGCCAGAGGGGCACTCCCCTTTTTTTATGCCCCGGCGGATTCCCTGTGTCGTGACACGCCTTTTCTCTGATGGATGAGAAGAACATTAAAATGGTCCTGGCCTATGACGGGGGCCGATACCACGGATGGCAGCGTCAGAAGCGGGAGCGCACGGTCCAGGGGGTCCTGGAAGAGCACATCCAGATGATGGTGGGCGAGCCGGTCAAAGTGATCGCCTCGGGCAGGACCGATGCAGGGGTCCACGCCATGGGCCAGGTCTGTCACTTTCTCACCCGCACGGGCCTGACGCCCCGGGTCATCCAGAGGGGCCTGAACGCCTTGCTGCCCGATGATATCTGGATAAAAGAGGCGGAATACGCGGCCCCGGATTTCCATGCCCGGTACGGGGTCAAAGGCAAGACCTATGAATACAGGCTCCTCAACCGGCCGGAACCCGACCTTTTCCAGCGCCACTATGTCTGGCACATCCCCATGCCCCTGGACAGGGAAAAAATGGCCACCGCCCTCTCTTTTCTGAAAGGGAGACATGATTTTTCCGCCTTCAGGTCGGCGGGGAGCGGAAACCTCAACCCCGTGAGGACCATGACCAGGGCCGACCTCCAAGACCGCCGCGAGGGCCTTTTCTGCGTGGTCATGGCAGCCGATGGCTTCCTGAGACACATGGTACGAAATATTGTGGGCACCCTGGTGGAGGTGGGTCTGGGTAAGATAGGACCGGCGCGGTTTGAGGAGGTTCTCGGGACAAGGGACCGCCGCCTGGCCGGGGTAAAGGCCCCGCCCCAGGGGCTCTTTCTGGTCAGGGTGGACTATTGATCTTTGGGGGGCTTGCCCAAAGAATGGCGCACGGTTTGATGAACCTGCTTCCACACCTCGTCAAAGGAATTGAGGGAGAGGCGCCCCACTTCAATAAATTTCACCACAATTTCTTTGGTCACCTTGAGCGCAAGCTCATCTTCCTTCTGCATGGCGTAACCCCTTTTTAAACCCCCGCTGAATGGAAGAAGGCCGAAAAAATTTCAGCGGGGGTTAGTTAAGAAGAACCCAGAAAGCCCTCCTTGAACCTTTCCTGTATCAGAGTTGTTATTATAAATCAATGATTCCAGACACCCGGAATGGGCTGGCGGCATTTGGGGCAGCAATTTCCGTCGAGGGTCATCTTTGAAATGGCGAAACCGAATCGATCAATCAAGCGTTCTCCGCAGCCGTGACAAAAGGTCTTTTCCCCCTCATCTCCGGGGAGATTACCCGTGTATACATAGTGGAGACCCGCCTCATAGCCGATATCCCTGGCCTTCCTGATCCGATCCGGGGGGGTGGAAGGGAGATGGTTGAGCCGGTAAGTGGGGTGGAACCGGCTGATATGCCAGGGGATGTCGGGATCCAGGTTCACCAGGAACCGGGCCATGTCCTTGAGCTCCTCGGGGGAATCATTGAGCCCGGGGATGAGGAGGGTGGTCACCTCCAGCCAGATGCCCATCCTCTTCATGGTCTCCAGTGTCTTGAGGACGGGCTCAAGCTTTGCCCCGCACTGTTCCTTGTAAAACCGGTCTGTAAAGGCCTTGAGGTCCACATTGGCGGCGTGGAGGTCGGGATATATGGCCTCAAGGCAGGCCTCGGTCATGTATCCATTGGATACAAAGACATTCTTGATCCCCTGGGTTGCCGCGATCCGGGCCGTATCCAGGGCCAGCTCAAAGTAGATGGTGGGCTCGGTATAGGTATAGGCGATGGTGGCTGAGCGGGTGTCCTTTGCCGCCCTGACGATCTCCTCGGGCGACATATCCTGCCCCATAATCCGGTTATGATCGTGGGGCATCTGGGAGATATCCGCATTCTGGCAAAAAAGGCACCTGAAATTACACCCCACCGTGGCAATGGAGTGGGACCGGGTCCCGGGCAGGAAATGGAAAAGGGGTTTCTTTTCGATGGGGTCACAGTGGGTGGCGATCACCTTGCCGTAAACCAGGCTCACCAGGGTCCCTCCCTGGTTTTCCCTGACGCCGCAAATGCCTTTGGCGCCGTTTTTGATGATACACTCGTGGCTGCACAGGTGGCACCGCACCCTCTCTTGATCCATGTGCTCATACAGATAGGCCTGTTTCATGCTGCTCTACTCCCTGGCTGCAGTTGAGATCCTGGAGGGTCTTGGCCCCGATGAGGGTTTCACCGGTCTTTTTCAGTCGCACCTGGAGGGGCAGGTTTTTGGTCCTCACCTCATAGACCATGGTGGCCGACAAACCCAGGAAAGAGCCGAAGGGCGATGGCCTCCCCCGCGAGGAGTGGCTGAAAGGATTCACCTTGTCAACGAGAGGGGGCGGGATCTGGATGCATCCCCAGGAGATGGGCACCCGGCCGTAGGCGTTCATGACCAGGGACTTGACCTGCCAGAGATTGAAAAAAGTGGCCCGGCTGAAGAGGGTGTCCTTAAAACAACCTCGTATCTTTTTGAGAAGCCCGTTCCAGGAGAGGCTGTTGATGACCCCGATGAATATCCTCCTGTTCACCACCCGGCCCGCTTCCCTCAGGGCTTGTAAGGGATCGTTAAGGAATTCCAGGGTGTTAATCAATACGGCGAGGTCAAATTCATTGTCCTCATAGGGGAGGTCTTCGGCCGTACCCACCTTAAGGCTGCAGCGGTGTCCAAGGCGGTCCCTGGCCCGGTCGATCACGTAAGGGGAGGCGTCTATACCGCTCACATCCAGGCCGAGCCTGCCGAGATTAAGGAGGTGATTCCCCGCGCCGCAGCCGATGTCCAAAACCCGCTCTCCGGGCCTGGGCTCTAAAAGGGAGAGGATGAGCGCCTCGATAGACCTGTCTATGGCTTGGCCTTCTGAAGAATGGTACCAGGTATCATACAACCTGGCCATATTTTCATCAAAAATGAGACCCATCTCTATCTCAAGCCGAGGCTGGGGTCCTGTAAGATCATTTCCTTACGTCACATTTGAAATCGAGCACCATCTCTGCTAAAGACAAGTTAAGAAAATGGCCCTCCCGATGCAAGCATAAAGTATGATTTGATATGAATAAATATGCACCCCGCCGGGCCTGTTGCCCCACACGGGGCATTTTAAGAGCAATGCCGCGGAACTCAGGAGTAGTCTTCGAAGGAGTACTGTAAAAATATTTGAAATCACTGGATAAAAAATTTAGGGTATCGCACGGGAAAGGCAGAGGAGAAACCCATGAAATGTCAATACCACCCTGACCGTGAGGCCTTTATTACCTGTCAGAAGATGGGAGTGGGGTACTGCAAGGAATGCCTTGATAATTGCGAGGCCTGTACGGACCCATGTACCTACTGCAAATTTAGGCCCCAGTGCATGATCTGGGAGCTATGTCGAAAGAGCGAGAAGAGGTACCGCCTTGAAAAAGAGGCCCGGGGGCTTTGAGTCCACCCCCCATTTATTTAATCCACTTTCTTCCGCCGCCGAGGACCTTGCCCGGTTGGAAGGTCAGGTCGAACGGGTTACCTATACCAATGAAGAGACAGGATATACCGTGGCCAAGGTCAGGACCCAGGCGGCCTTGGAGCCCGTCACCATTGTAGGGGACCTCCTGGCCCTGACCCCCGGGGAGGTCCTGGTGATGAAAGGGACCTGGAAGCGGCATCCCAAATTCGGGGATCAGTTCAGGGTATCCAGCCACCGCACCGTACTTCCCGCCTCTATCTCGGGGATCAAAAAATACCTTGGCTCCGGCCTGATTAAGGGGATCGGTCCTGTGATGGCCTCAAGGATCGTGAAGGTCTTTGGGGACAAGACCCTCGATGTGATCGACAAGGAGATCGAAAAACTCGCCTCCGTGGAAGGGTTGGGCCGGAAAAGGATCAAGATGATCCAAAAGGCCTGGGAGGATCAAAAAGAGATCCAAGGGGTCATGATCTTCCTGCACGAACACGGTGTGGGGCCGGCCCATGCCGCAAAGATCTATAAGAAATACGGGCAACGGGCCAGTGCGGTTATTACCCGGAATCCTTACTGCCTTGCCCGGGATATCTCGGGGATCGGGTTCCAGACCGCTGACAGGATAGCCGCCCAACTGGGGTTCGATAAAAGCGCACCGCTGCGCGTGGAGGCGGGTATTTTGTATGTCCTGGATCAGCTTTCAGAAGAAGGGCATGTGTGTTACCCCTACGACAAACTGGTGGAAACCTGCGAAGCAAGGCTGGAGGTGGACAGGGACACCGTTGAAAAGGCCCTCTCGGCGTTGGTCCACGAAAAGCAGGTGGTGGTGGAGGCCGTGGATGAGACCCTTCACGGGTATGGCAGGGCCTTATACCGGGCGCCCTTGTATGTGTGTGAAACAGGGGTAGCCGGACATCTTACCCGGCTTACTGCCTCAGGAAAGGGGCTTCGCACCATAGATGTGGAGCGGGCCATCCACTGGGTCCAAAGGCAGAGCAACCTGCGCCTGGCCCCGGGCCAGGTAAAGGCCGTTCGGCGGGCCGTTTCCGAGAAGGTCTCCATCATTACCGGGGGACCCGGTACGGGAAAGACCACCATCATCCATGCGGTGTTGCAGATATACAGGGCCATGAAGGCCCGGGTCTTTCTGGCCGCCCCCACGGGAAGGGCCTCCAAACGCATGACCGAGGCCACGGGGTACCCCGCCACCACCATCCACAGGATGCTCGAATACCGGTGGCAAAAGGGGGCCTTCTCCAGAAACGAAACCCGTCCCCTTGAAGCGGATGTGGTCATTGTGGACGAGGCCTCCATGATCGATGTGACCCTCATGTATCATCTCTTGAAGGCCATGCCCTCCCAGGCCGTTCTGATCCTGGTGGGGGATGCCAACCAGCTCCCCTCTGTGGGCGCGGGAGACGTGCTCAAAGAGCTCATCGATTCAGGGACCTTGGAGGTGACGGAACTCACGGAGATCTTCAGGCAGGCCAGGAAGAGCATGATTGTGGTGAATGCCCACAGGATCAACCAGGGGACCCTGCCGGAGGCGGGGGACTATGGAGACAGTCCCGGGGACTTTTATTTCATAGATCAAGAAGAGCCCCGGCAGGTCTTGCAGATCATCCTGGAACTGGTCAGCAAGCGCATCCCTTCCCGTTTCCACCTGGACCCCGTCTCGGACATCCAGGTCCTTTCACCCATGCACAAAGGGACCGTGGGCACGGAGAACCTTAATCAGAGATTACAGGAGACCCTTAACCCATCCCCTGTAGGCCTGGTCAGGGGAACGAGGCGTTTCCGCCTCCATGACAAGGTCATGCAGGTGAGGAATAATTATGAAAAGGAGGTCTTTAACGGAGACATCGGGGAGGTGGCCTCCATTGACGGCGAAAAGCAGGAAATGGTGGTCGACTTTGACGGCCGGCACGTCACCTACGACGCCCCTGACCTCGATGAAATCACCCTGGCCTATGCCATCTCCGTGCACAAGTCCCAGGGGAGCGAGTACCCCGCCGTGGTGGTGCCCATATTGGCACAGCACTATTTGCTCCTTCAAAGGAATCTCATCTATACGGCGGTAACCCGGGGGAAACGTCTTGTGGTCATGGTGGGCAGTAGAAGGGCCATGGCCGCCGGGGTCAAGAATGACAAGGTCATGCGGCGATATACCGGGCTGTCAAGACGCCTAAAGGCGCTCTAAGGAGACTTCTTGTTGGTCCATAACCTCTTTAAACCGGGCGGCGTCTCCTTTGATCCTCCCAATGATGTTCACGGCACTGGCGGGGATGATCTTTCCCTGGTGACTCTTGGGGGTGGGTCCGAAGAAAATACAAAAGGCCTTGCCCGTGGGCCAGTAACCCAGATCCCCTGACTCAACCTCCTCGCGGGCGCTTTCATCCAGGCCGGCATCCACAGGGATTTCAAAGTATATTTCCTCCCCCCAGGTATTGAAAGCGGTCCTGAGGGGGAGCACCCGGGCCACTCTTTCAGCCGTCGGGGTGTCGTTCAATTCCCCCTTTAAGGTCAAGGGGCCGATTGTGATTTGTATCTCCATCATGGGCTGCCTCTTTCTTTGAGATTGCACATCTTTTAGGTTATCAGTATACCATAAGGATGACATGAGGCAAGGGAGGCCCTTTTCTATGGAGAATTTTCATGGTGGATCTTGGTGAATGGTGTTTTTCCTGAGGGGCTGGCATGAAGGGGCACAGGAGGCGGGAGCGAGAGGGGTGGCGCCTAAAGGAGAAAATCTGAATCCCAAGGGAAAAGGACTCGATCCGGCCCGGGTTTCTCTAAAGGGATTCTATGTGACCGGGGCCGTTGCCACGGTGGCGGGCATCCTGGTGGTGGTGATCCTTAACCTGGTCACCCCCTTTGATTTCATGGTGGAACGCCTTACCGGACTCTTTGAAAAGGACGCGTTCCACCTGGGTCTGGAACTGGCCAGGCGGGGACTCGGGCTGGTGGCCGTACTCACGGTCAGTTGCGGCCTTTTTTTGCTGGTGGTCCGGGCAATCCTTCAACCTATCTCCAGGTGTTTGAACCAGCTCCGGGCCGGGGAGGCGGTGGGGCCGGAAGGCATGGCGGGGGCGCGCCGGCGGCTCCTCAACCTGCCCTTTATGTTTATTCCCGTGAGCTTGGCCATATGGATCGTGGTGCCCGCCTTCATTTTTCTTTCTGCAACCCTGGCCGGTATCCTGGACCTTCGGACCGGAGTGGTCCTCTCAATCCGGGCCAGTATGGTGGGGTTTATTGCGTCGGCTATCGGCTTTTTCGGCATTGAGTCTTATTCCCGGCGCCATGTGATCCCTTTCTTTTTTCCCCGGGGCCACCTGGCCGACATGAAAGGGGCGGCCCGATTTTCCATCTCCCGGCGGATCAGGATGCTTTACAGACTCGGCAGCCTGGTTCCCCTGGCCATCTTGATCGTGACCCTGATTACCGCCCAATGGGGGGTGGACTCCACAGCCATCTCCGCCGTGGAATACGGTCGCCGGCTTATCTTCTTCACCCTGGTGCTTGCGGGTCTCTTCTTCCTCACCACTGGGATCCTTAACAGGATGGTGAGCCGCTCCATTGCGGGTCCCCTGGGAAACATGCTGGCCGTGGTGGAGGACATCCAGAAGGGCGACTATGACACCCGCATTAAGGTGGTGACCAATGATGAAATCGGGATCTTAGGGGATGCGGGCAACGCCATGATCAGGGGGTTGGCCGAGAGGGAGATGATCCGCAATGCCTTTGGACAGTACGTGACACCGGAGATCCGGGATGAGATCATCGCCGGCCGCATTCCCTTGGAGGGGGAACGCAAGGACGCCACCGTCATGTTTGCCGACCTGCGGAATTTTACGCCCTTTGTGGAGAACAACGCCCCCGAGGATGTCATTGCCGGCATGCGGGCCTATTTCACGGCCATGCACCGGGCCATACGCAGGCACCGGGGCCTGGTCCTTCAGTTTGTGGGTGACGAAATCGAGGCGGTTTTTGGTGTCCCCGTCCCCTTTGAGGATCATGCGGATGCGGCCTTAAGGGCCGCCCTGGATATGCGAAGGGCCCTGGAGGGTTTGAACCTTGAACGCAAGGCCCAGGGGAAGGTCCCCTTTTCCCACGGCATAGGGATCCATTCAGGGAGGGTTTTGGCGGGCAACACAGGCAGCGATGAGCAATCGGCTTATGCCCTGATCGGGGATACGGTGAATGTGGCTTCCCGGCTTCAGGGTCTGACCAAAGAACTGGGCTGTGATATTCTGGTGAGCCGTGAGACCATAGATCGGCTGAAAGGGAGGTATTCCCTGGATGGGGGGGAGGCCCGTCTGGTCAAGGGGTATTCCAAGGAAATCATTGTGTACCGGATCCCTGCTACCGAGGAGCAGGGCCTGGGCCAATGAGCCGTCAGTCAAAGGGACTGGGTTCAATACGCCGTCTGAGGCGCTCCAGATTCAGGACCCGGATGGTGCTCCCCGTGGTGGTGACCAGGCCCTTTTCCCGTAAGATCTTCATCTCCTTGTTCACACTTTCCCGGGTGGCCCCGATCATATCGGCCAGGTCCTTTTGCACCAGGTGGAGATCAATGCGGACGGCGTCGTCTTCTTGGCGGCCGTAAGTCTCACAAAGATCCACGAGCTTTTTTGCGAACCTCTCGGAGATGTTGAGAAAACAGGTGTCCTCCAGGAGATCGCTGGATTTGCGCAGTCGCATTGAGATGGAGGAGAGTACGGTATGGATGGCATGTTCGTTATTCCACAGGAAGCGCAGGAAGTCGCTTCGGTTCAGGACCAGGACCTCACATTGATCAAAGGCCACTGCATCCGCGGACCGGGGCAGTTGGTCGAGGAGGGCCATTTCCCCGAAAAAATCTCCCTCAGAGAGGATGCACAGGATCACTTCATCCCCCTCAGGGGATGACCGGGTGATCTTGACACTCCCCTTCTTAATGACGTAGAGGGCCGTCCCGTCATCGCCCTTGTTAAAAAGCACCTCTCCTTTTTTGAAAGTTTGGTGCCTCAGGGATTGGGCAAGAAGGTTCAGGTTTTCCAGGCTGAGGGCCCGGAACAAGGGGACCTGTTTGAGGAAAATCGGGGAGTCCATAGGTCCATACCATCCGAGGTTTGGTAAAATTAACATCCAGATATTACCGGGATTTAGAGGCATGGTCAATGAAAAAGTGACTGCCCTGGTCCACCATCAAGATGTCATCTGCTGCGTTGCCCTCGGTCGCTTCTCCTTGCGGCGTATTCTTTATACGCCTCAGTCGGCGCTCCTCCGCGCCTTGCATCTAACACCTTGCTGGTGCCCAGTGAGTGACCAAAATCATTTATTATCATTATCTATCGAGAATTTTGATGGAGGATTTTGGGACTGTGAACCTGAATGGGGGGTTCAGAAGTCAAGCCCGGCCATGATGTGGAGGTGGACTCTCTCCCCCAGGAAGGGCTGGAGTGCATCCGTCTCTGTGGGTGTCAAGGCGGGTAAAGGGCCTGTGACTACGAGGCGGAATCGATTCAACCTGCGCCTGTCCCTTTCCCGGCGGCCTTGGTCCAGGAGCTCAGAGAGGGGTTCCACGGCCCCGGTCAACCTGGGGGCGTCGACCATCCTGATAAGCAGCTTTCTGCCCATGATCAACTGGACTACAGGGATATCCCCGCAGTTGATGTATTGGACCTGATAGTGATCAAAGACCTCCTCCGGGCATTGGCACCCCAGACGGCGGCGAACCAGCTCCAGGACATGGGGCTTGTGAGAAAGCCTCCTTATCCATGTCCGTTCCTTTTCCATGTTTAGACCTCCATGGCTCACGCCCATTACTCCACCCTTTTTTCCCTTTCTACCGCCTTTTTTTCAGTTGCAGCCTGATAGGGGTGGCGTCCAGTTCAAGATGCTGTCTTAATTCATTGATCAGGAATCGCTCGTAGGAGAAGTGCAGCATGTCGGGCCTGTTCAGAAAGAGGGCGAAAGTGGGGGGTCTGTTCCTGATCTGGGTGGCGTAAAAGACCTTGAGCCGGCCCCGCCCGATCCGCGGGGGGGGATGCCTTTCCAGGACCTTTTGAATCACCCGGTTCACCTCCGGGGTGTTTACCCTGCGGGAGAACTGGTTGTACACGCGGTCAATGTTATCAAAGACCTTCATCACCCGGGCCCCGGTCAGGGCCGAGACATTCACTCTTGGAGCGAAGGAGACGAACTTGAGCCGTCTCTCCATGTCGCTTTTAAGGTGTACCGTCTTTTTCGGGTCCTTGGCCACCAGATCCCACTTGTTCACCGCCAGCACGATCCCCCGGCCCCGTTCCAGGGCATACCCGCAAATCCGGGCGTCTTGATCCGAAACGCCCCTGTCGGCATCCAGGAGAATAACCGCCACATGACAGCGCTCAAGGCCCCTGATGGCTTTTAGGACCGAGAACTTTTCTATCTTTTCTTTCACCCTCGCCTTTTTGCGGATGCCCGCCGTGTCAATCAGGAGATAGCTCCTATCACGCCATTGAAAGAGGCTGTCCACTGCATCGCGGGTCGTCCCGGGGACTTCGCTCACCAGAAGGCGTTCTTGTCCAAGGATGCGGTTGATGAGAGAGGACTTGCCCACATTAGGCCTTCCCAGGACCGCCACCCGGATGTGGTCCTCGGCCTCTTCTTCCCCTTCTCCTTGGGGCAGGTCCCGGACCAGGTCTTCCACAAAGGGCCTCAGGCCGTAGCCGTGGGCCGCTGAGACGGGGTAGACGGCCTCCAGTCCGAACCGGTGGAAATCAAGGAGCAGGGAATCGTGTTCCGGGCCGTCTACTTTATTGACCGCCAAGATGACCTTTTTTTGGCTCCTTCGGAGCAGGTGCATGATCTCTTCGTCTCCAGGCATGACCCCCTGCCGACCGTCCACCATGAATATGATCTTGTCCGATTCCTCTATGGCCCTTTGCACCTGATCCCTTACCTTTTCCAGGAGGGTATCCCGGCCCAGGTCTTCAAAGCCACCCGTGTCAACAAGGATCACCCTCTTTCCCTCCAGGTGTACGGGGGCGTAAAGACGGTCCCGGGTGATGCCCGGTTGGTCATCCACCAGGGCATCTCTGGATCTGGAGAGACGGTTGAAGAGGGTGGATTTCCCCACATTGGGTCTTCCCACTATCACGACAATCGGAGCCATTTTCTCATGCCTCTTTGAGGAAGAGCGGCAGCCACAACGCCGCCAATCATATCGGTTTTTGGGGACAGGTCAAGACGGTCATCCCACCCGTCCAGGTCTATTGAGACGGATATCCCCGGATTTATACCTTGACTCGCGCCATGATTACAGATAAATTTTGCACCACCATAAATCGGTGGCATTGCATCAGGCCTGGTCTCGATTATCCGGTAAAGGGCTGAGGACAACGAGACCCCTTTTCACCATAAATCCAGTGAGCGTGGAAGATACATTCCAAATGCCAACCAAATATATCATCGTGACGGGGGGCGTGCTATCCGGACTTGGAAAGGGGATTGCAGGCGCCTCCATCGGTCATCTGCTCTCCTCCAGACTCAAGATCATCCCCATAAAATGTGACGGCTATCTTAACGTGGACCCGGGCACCATGAACCCCTTTGAGCACGGTGAGGTATTTGTGCTGGACGATGGGGGTGAAGTGGATATGGATTTCGGGCATTATGAGCGATTTCTGGGGGTGACCTGTAAATCCAAATGGAACCTCACCATGGGTAAGGTCTTTGATATGGTCCGGAAGAAGGAGCGAAGAGGGGACTACCTGGGTAAAACCGTCCAGTATATCCCCCACGTGACGGATGTGATCAAGGACCACCTCTTTGAGATCGTTCGGGAAGAGGAACCGAATCTCATGATCGTGGAGATCGGTGGCACGGTGGGAGATATTGAAAATGAGCTCTTTTTAGAGGCCATGAGGCAGATGAGAGAGGATGCGGGAAGGGACAATATCATTTACGTCCACCTCACCTATGTCCCCATCCCCTACGGGGTGAACGAGCAAAAGTCCAAACCCACCCAGCAGAGCGTCAACCTCCTCAAGCAAAGGGGTATTTTTCCGGATATCATCATAGGGCGGTGTTCCCAGTTTCTCACCAGGCAGATCAAGGCCAAGATCTCCAATTTTTGTGATGTCCAACCCAATGCCGTTATTACAGGGCTGGATGTGGAAGACATTTACGAAATCCCCATCATCTTTGAGAAAGAGGGCCTGCCTGAGATTATCCACAAACAACTCAACATATACAGCCCCCCGGATCTGAGGAAGTGGAAGGAGTATGTAGAGAATATCAGGCATCCCAAGGAAGAGATCACCGTGGCCATGTGCGGTAAGTATACCAAACTGGAGGACTCATACGCCTCCATTATCGAATCCTTTAATCACTGCTCAGCCCACCTGGGTTGCAAGATCAAACTAAGATGGGTGGAGACCACAGACCTGGAAGACACCTCTTTTTTTGATAATGTGGACGGGATTGTCGTCCCGGGGGGATTTGGATCCAGGGGCACGGAAGGCAAGATAGAGGTCATCCGCCTGGCCAGAGAACGGGATCTTCCCTTTCTAGGGCTTTGTCTGGGGTTGCAACTGGCGGTCATCGAGTTTGCCAGAAATGAGTGTGGCCTGGAGAATGCCAATTCCACGGAGATTGATCCCGAAACCCCCCACCCGGTCATAGATATTCTCCCCGAACAAAAAAAGGTCAAGGAAAAGGGGGGTACCATGCGGCTGGGGGCCTACCCGGCGGTCCTCAAGGAGGGTACCCTGGTTCGGTCCCTGTACGGGGAACCCGATGTCTCTGAGAGGCACCGACACCGCTATGAGGTCAACCCGGAATATCACGCCGCCATTTCAGAAAAGGGGATGGTTTTTTCGGGGACATCGGAGGACGGGAGGCTGGTCGAGTTCATTGAAGTGCCCCACCTGAGGTTTTTTGTCGCCACCCAGGCCCACCCTGAACTCAAGTCAAGGATGGAGAGGCCTGCACCGCTTTTCTACGGCTTTGTAAAGGCCTGCCTCAACCCCGTTATTGCATAAAAGGCGCTTAAGGATTCTGCATTCTGCCAGGATTCAGCCTTTGCCCAGCCCCCCCAAAAGGGGGGAGGCCCTCTCTTTTTTCTCTGGCCATTGACGCCAGGATGGCCCTGGGCCGGCTTTTTAAGGGAGACAAGGGTGTGATGATGGATGATTTAGTCCCGGTTGGTAGGGCGGGAGCCATGTCCCGGCCGCGTCCTTTGACTTGAGGCCAAGAGGAGATTTTGGCAGAGACACCATGAACAAGAAGTATCGGGTTCTTTTTCACGGCCTTGTCGGTGACGAGGAGAGCTTCAAAGCCAGGATGATCGATTTGGGGGCCCCCCCGGAGACGGTAGACAGGATGCTTGGAAAGGCCCCTGTGATCTTGAAAGAGGATTTGCCTCCGGCCACAGCAAGGCGATATGCTGATGCGGTTCAGGCTGCAGGGGGAAGGGTGACCATTCAAGAATGCGGCTATTTCGTAGAACCCATCCATAACCGGTCCAAGGTCTCCATCGCGTCTTTTGAAGCGTTCACCATGTGTCCGGAATGCGGCTTTAAACAGCAAAAGGGGAAGGCCTGCGTGAAATGTGGATTTCAGTTCAACACAGGACCCAACTCGGAGGCGGGTAAAAGGGATGACCCGGGTTATTGATTTGGAAGAAGGCCGCCTTCAAAGGGCGGCAAAAAGGGGCTACAGGAATTGGATCAGCCAGTTTAATGAGGAGTTCGGGCTGGAAACCAGACTCTCCCATGTCTCATTTAGTACCTTGGCCTATCTGGCTCAGGGCAAGGAAAAGGGAAGTTTTTATCTCTATGATCTCATCATGAACTTACAAGGGCTCGGATCGGGCTTTGAATTCAACGAGCTTCATTCAAAGGAAAAGATGCTCGTCATCGACAAGTATCTCTTTTTATTGGACCGCATTCGGTTTGAAGTCATGAAACGGCTGGGATGGTTGGAGAGCTACCCGGGCGAAGAGCTTTCTCTGGTGGAGCTCATTGTGCAGTTTGAGAAGATGGCCCCGAGTCTTCAGGCAAAAGTACCGGTGCTGAGCCGGGACCACCCTGACCATGAACAGTATATGCGCTTGAATACCTTTGACAGGGAGGCCTTTGTCAGGAAACTTATCCCGAAGGCGTTGAAGAAGCTCAAAGACTATTCCGTCACCTTGTAGACCTTGTCGTTTTCTCGAACCCTCTCTTTGACCTTTACCCCGATCAGATCACCCACCTTGGCCTCTTCCACAGGTTTGTTGTCTACCTCCATGCTGGAGACCACTTCCGTGAAATCGGTGGTGTGCCCCTTGTAATGCAAGAGGTCCCCCTGCTTTATGGATCCCTGAGTGACTTCCAGGGCCGCCACACTGGGCTTGGCAAAGAACTTGACAATAACCGCGACTTCTTCCTCGGGCATGGCTTTACCTCCTTTCAGAGTGTGTCTCCTCAAAGGGATATGTGAGGGGGTCGTAATGACACCGAGACAAACCAAACTTAACTCATTGAATATCGGCTTTTGATATCTTTGTCAAGAGATCATCAAAAATCATAAATTGTGCTTGAAGCCTTTCAAGGTTTTGAATAAGATATTTCTTATGGAAGATTACAAAAAAAGGTTCGCCCTCGCCCTGGCGGAGACCGGGGCCCTTTTCTTTGGCAGGGACCTGGTCTTAAAGGATGGACGCCCCACCCCCTATTTTGTGAACATGGCCATGTTCAAGACCGCACGGATGAGCCTGGAGATGGGTTCCTTTTTCGCAGGCATGATGGCCTCGCGGCGCCTGGTGGAGGGGACGGATATCATCCTGGGCCCTTCCTACAAGGGCAGCGCCATTGCCCTGGCAACGGCCATCGCCCTGTGGAAGGAATACGTTCGGGACCTCCTCTTTGACTATGACCGCAAAGAGGCCAAGACACATGGAGAGGCAAGCGCCTCCAAGAGCCTGTTCGTGAACGGCACCTTTTTTGACGGATGCCGGATCTTTGTGGTGGATGACGTGGCCACCTCCATGGGCACCAAATACGACCTCCTGGAAAAGATAGGCTCAGAGGCCCAGGCCCGGGATATCACCTGCCACGTGGTGGGCATCGGGATCGCCATAGACCGGGAGCAAACCACGGCGGTTTATGGCGAGGACGGGCAGGTGGTCCTGGGGCGAAAAGGGGCGAGTACCATCCGGGATTTCGTATCCAAGACCGGGGTCCCTGTCTTTACCGTGGCCGGGATAAGAGAGGTGGTGGACTATCTCTATAGGCAGCGAATCCCTGTGATGGTAAATGGGGAGCCCACACCCATAGACAATAAGACCAAGTCGGCATTCGACGCCTACCTGATGACCTACGGCATTGAGTAGGGGGTTTTACCGGCCGTAACCATTTCCGGGTCCACTGGAAAGGTCACCCTCTTTCAGGGGTGGAACATCCTCACAGAAATCGAGAAGGCCTCGGCCAGGTCTTATGGCCGGGCGGTTCCCGTATAGGAGTCAGGCGGACATGAATCAGGCGAGGAAATTGGGGGGCGATTTAAGGGAAAGGCTCATCTCGAGACCGTATAGGGTCATCGAGGACCCTGACACATCAAGTTACAAAAGGGCCGGTGTATTGATCCCCCTCCTGGAGGAAGGAGGCGAGGTAAAGGTCCTTTTGACCCAGAGGACCCGGAAGGTGGAACACCACAAGGGGCAGATCTCTTTTCCCGGCGGCACCATGGAGCGCCGGGACGGCTCTGTCCAGGAGACCGCTCTAAGGGAGGCCCAGGAGGAGATCGGGCTCATGAGAGAGGATGTGGAGATCCTGGGGAGGATAGATGAGGCCAGGACCCTCACATCAAATTACATTGTCCACCCCTTTGTGGGATTGGTCCCATGGCCCTACGATTTCCGCCTTAACCCCGATGAGGTGGAACTCCTCATTTCCGTCCCCCTCCAGGTGTTTCACCCGAGGGACCTCCGTTACAGAAGGCCTTCGGTGGAATACGAAGGGGTCACTTACACCACCGCGGCCTTTGAGTACGAGAAGCATGTCATCTGGGGGGCCACCGCCAGGATCATGGAGAATTTCATGGATATCTTGGCCGACAATTTGCCCTTGCCTGGAGCCACGGAATAGGCTAATATTTCAACCTTGTCGGGACGTGGCTCAGTCTGGTAGAGCACCGCGTTCGGGACGCGGGAGTCGCTGGTTCAAATCCAGTCGTCCCGACCAGCATTGACAAGGGTTTCAAGGTAACCGAATATAAATACTTTTTAACAATAAGGCTTTTGACACCATCCGATGTCAAAAGCCTTATTGTTTCTGAATATGCTGAGGCATTAAGCTTTGGTTTTTCAAATTTGGTCAACGTTTTGGTCAACACTTTCCCGGGCAGCTTGAAGCTGCCAAAGGCCATATCCAGGATGACCGAGATCCCCTTTGTCCCGGCCTTTTCTCAAAAGACAGACAAGGCGCATCTAGGCCGCCTTTCCAGTCTCAACCAGTCAGGGCTGAAGTTTTTGAAATCCTGGAACACCCGAAACGGCTCCATCCTGTTCGTGGATGACTGCATCACCTCCGGCATCATCCCGCCATCGGCGGGACCACGAGACCATGGTCGGGATGGGAAACCACGTGGATGGACCGATTTGGGTCAGTGTGGGCGGGTAATCAAATCATTTGCTTTTTCAGGATACCTTAGGCAAAATTAAAAAATCAGATAGGTCTGCCGCCATAATTGTCTAGGAAGGATACCATTTTGACTTCTAAGGAGGTTTTATGAACCTGCTCAAAGATACGGCCATCGAATCAATCAAGCGCTTACCGGAAGGGTGGACCGTCGAGGACATCATGTATAGGATAGATCTGGTTACCCAGGTTTTTGAAGGTCTTAAAGATGCAGAAGCGGGCAGACTGATCACCACTGAAGAGGTCCTCGAACGAGTCGACCAATGGGCAAGGTAAGGTGGACCGAAAAGGCGAGCAAGCATCTACAGGCTGTTTTTGATTATATCTCAAAAGATTCCAAGTATTGAAATCCTTGCTGTAATACATGGCGCCCGTGACATGATAGGGGCTTTTCAGGAGGAATGGGAGTTATAATAGATCCCAGGCTTTGTTCAGGGTACCTGAAAGTGAATACCAGATTTTTATTAGAGCTCTACCGCTGCGAACAGGGGGACAGGACCGCCGTTAACAGGCTGCTTTTGCATTACCTGAATTCCCTGGGCGTCATTGATGACGATGCCCTCCAGAAGAGGCTCCTGAAGGATCTGATTCGAAACTATGTGATCCTGGAAAAAAGGGTCGACGCCCTCCTTAAGAATACCCTTCCAGAGACGATCGCAGAAGAGATTAAGTATAAGGACACCTATCGCCCACGGCCATTTGTTTGCACCATCCTTTTCTTCGACCTTGTTGGCTTTACCCATCTTGCTGAAAAGATGTCCGCGGAGGTGTTGATTAAAACATTGCATGCCTTTTTCATAGAGGTCGATGATCTGATTGAAGGCTTTGAAGGGACAAAGATAAAGACCATCGGGGACGCTTACATGGCTGTTTTTGGAGCGCCAACTGTCACGGATAATCACGCTGAAACGGCGGTCAGGGCCGCCATGGACTTGCTCCGAACCATCGAACGATTCAATGAAAAGAAGAATCTGGATTTTCAGGTCCGGGTAGGTATCCATTCCGGACCGGTCATGGCCGGCGTGGTGGGGAAAGAGCGCATGCAGTTCGATGTTTTTGGGGATAATGTCAATATTGCATCGAGGTTTGAGTCCTCTGGAGAAAAAGGCAAGATCAATGTGTCCGAGGAAACCTATAAGAGGACCAGGGGTCTGTTTACCTTTGAACAAAGGGGTATGATAAGTCTCAAAAACAAGCCCCAAATGAAGGCCTATTTTGTAACCGGTGAAAAATAATTTGTATTTTGTTCCTCAAACAGGGAAGGCCCTTTCATGGACAATAACAAAGCCTATGACGGCCCCATAAAAA
>CAZNLL010000047.1:0-25003 GCA_964573885.1 uncultured Desulfobacteraceae bacterium
AGTAAACATGTCAAGTCAACTGTTCACTTTTTTGGACCCCTTCCAGCAGAAAGGTCTCTGATTTCTAAGGCTTTTGGAATTTCCAGCATTGGCATGCTTTTTTCATAATTCTTACTGAAGACTCTTCTGCATCAGGAGTGGCAGGGTCTTTTGGAAGTGATAACGCTCAGATCAGCAGGAGGCGGCTATGTCTAGTTGGTTATATCTGTCAAGGGATTCCGAAGGCCCTTTCTCAAGAAAGGTCCTGTAAAGGGGGCCGTCCGGATCGCTTTGTGGGGATGCACTGGTTCAATCCCCCTGCCATTATGCGACTGATTGAAATCCCGCGGGGCACGGGTACGAGTGACGAGACGGTGGAAAAAGCCGAGGCCTTGGCGAAAAGGCTGGGCAAAACACCTGTGGTATGCAAGGATTCCCCGGGATTTGTGGTAAACAGGATCCTGAACGTATGGTATAATGAAGCCATGCGCATGGTGGACGAAGGCATGGCCAGCGTGGAGGATATAGACAGGGCCTTCCGGGACGGTGGCGGATTTCGTATGGGCCCCCTGGACCTCCGGGACCTGGTGGGGCTCGATGTGGCCCTCCAGATTGTCGGTTCCCTTTACAGCCGCCTGGGGCAAGAGAAGTTCAGGCCCCCGGAATGCCTGAGACAGCGTGTGGCCGCTGGACATTTTGGGAGAAAGACAGGAGAGGGATTTTACAAATACGGGGCGTCTTGAAGCAGGCGGAAACGCCAAAGCCAAGAGGAAGGAAGGGATCGTGACATGGAAGAGGTCGTTATTGTGAGCGGGGTGAGGACTCCCATAGGGAGCTATGGGGGGACCTTGCGGGACATACCTTTATACAGATTGGGCAGCCTGGTCATGAATGAGGCCATCAAAAGGGCAGGTGTGGAACCTGACCGGGTGGATGATGTGATTATGGGCCAGTCCTATCAAAACGGGGAATGCGCCAACGCGGCCCGGGTGGCCCTTCTGGATGCAGGCTGGCCGGACTCCGTGCCTGCCGTAACCCTGGATCGCCGCTGTTGCTCGGGGCTGGACGCCGTCTTCTTTGGAGTCATGAAAATCCAGACGGGAAACGCCGATATTGTCGTTGCAGGCGGATTGGACAGTATGAGCCAGGGCGAGCTTTATGTCCCGGGGCACATAAAATGGGGCCTAGGGGGAAAGAAGGACGAAAAATGGGGATTTATGCCGCGAGGCCATGGCGCCCTGTCCATGTGGGGTATCCCGCTCTACGACAGGATCCAGAGGGCCAGGGTCATGTCCCAGCCCATCGATAGATATGGTGAACTCAATTCCATGATGGCCTGGGCCGAGACAGCCGCCAAGAAGGAGAAAATCACCCGTGAGGAGGCGGACAAATGGGCCCTGAGAAGTCATCAACGAGCCATTGCCGCTATTGATTCAGGAAAATTCAGTGAAGAAATTGTGCCCGTCCCGGTGCCGCAGCGAAAAGGAGAGCCCCGCCTCTTCGAGGAGGACGAAACCCCAAGACGGGACACCACCCTGGAGAAACTGGCCAAGCTTCGATCTGTGTATCCCGAGGGCATATGCACGGCGGGTAATTCCTCGACTGAAAATGACGGGGCCGCGGTGGTGGTACTCATGAAAGGGGATAAGGCCGGAGAATTGGGACTGGAACCCCTGGCAACATTCAAATCCTGCGCCATCGCAGGCACGGATCCCACCTTAACCTATCCTGCCGTGCCCGCATCGGTGACCAAGGCCTTGGACAAAGTGGGGATTGCCATAGACGAAGTAGACCTTATCGAAATACAAGAGGCCTTTGCTGTACAGGCCCTGGCCGATGCCAGAATGATGGATGTCAAGGAGGCGGATTTTGACGCCAAGATCAATGTCAACGGTTCGGGCATTTCCCTGGGCCATCCCATTGCTGCAACGGGCGCCATGAGGCTTGTAACTCTTGTTCACGAGATGAAAAGGCGTGGTTCCCGTTACGGCCTGGAGACGATATGCGGGGGCGGAGGCCAGGGCATTTGTGCCGTGGTGGAAGGAAGCAGGTAATCAAATGCCGTAAAAGGACCACCTGGTAACCGGCATGACAGGGGCGCTTGGATTCTTTCTCGTGAAGGTGGAATGGAAGCGCCCCATTTTTTATCCAGGGGGTTTTGTCTTCCATCGGGGATGTGACGGCCGGTGACTCCGGCCCAATGTTTTCACGGAGTTGCCATTAATGTGTTCCTGAGGATTCACCGCAAGGAGAGACCCGGGGGTTTCCGGTATGCCTGACAAGGGCCACAACACGAGGACAGGCCTTTGGACCGTCATATTTTCCGCGACCAGCGTGGTATGGCCCGGGGCGCTCATGCTGGGTTATCCGGGAGTCATGGCACCCTTCTGGCAGCACATGTTCAAGGTGGGCGACGGACCCCTCGGCAATATCATGTTTTTCATGTGGCTGCCCGTAGGGGTCTTCATGTACCTGGTGGGCCGGTGGCACCAGAGATATGGGACCAGGGTTGTGAATTCCCTGGGCGCCATCATCTGCGGCATGAGCCTGTTTATCGCGGCCCATGCTTCGGGGATCGCCATGGTCTATATGTGGGCCTTCTTCCACGGGATCGGCACCTGTGCCGTCTATAATCCCGCCCTCACGGCGGCACAGAACTGGTATCCTGAAAGGAAAGGTCTGGTCTCTGGAATTGTAAACCTCTTTTTCGGCATCGCCGCGGCCGGCATGGTTCCTGTGTTCCGGTATTTGCTCCAGTCTTTGGGTTATGTGGGGATGCACAGGGTGCTTGTGGTGATGGTGCTGGGGGTCGGTCTCCTTGCCAGCCGCTTTGTGGTCAATCCCGGGCTTCAGGCGTCTACTCCGGATCAGGGAACATCACTGAGTGTGGGAGAGGCCTTAAGGACCAGGGGCTTCTGGTTCCTGTGGCTGACCTGGGCCTTTCAGGGGGCTGCCGGGACATCCATGGTGATCTTTCTGACCCCCTTTGGCCTGTCCAAGGGCTTTAGCCTCGAGTCTGCGGTTCGCATCCTGATGGTGTTCAACTTGACCAACGGATTGAGTCGCATCTTTTCGGGGTACCTTTCAGACAGTCTGGGCCGCGCTTTTGTCATGAGCATGACCTTTTTTGCCGCGGCCGGGGCATATTTTCTGTTGCCCCACGTAGGTTCCCCAACAGCGGCGGAGGGACTGGCGGCGGTTGCAGGCTTTGCCTTCGGGACCTTGATTACGGTGACAGCGCCTCTGGTGGCGGAGTGTTTCGGCCTCAAGAACTTTGGGGCTATCTTTGGGATTACCTGGTCGGCCCTGGGTTTTGTCTCCGGCCTGATCGGGCCTTCATTAGGCGGCTACCTCCTGGATATGACCCACGGTAACTTCCTGATTCTCCTTTCCCTCTTGGGCCTCTACTCGCTGATCTCAGGGGTTATGGTGCGCCTTGTGGTTCCTCCCCCTTGCAGGTCCGCGTGAGATGAACACATAGAAAACACCATGACCATGATATGGGGCTATTTTGAGAGGAAGAGAATTCTGTGGTAGGGTGAACCCCGTTATTGCATAAAAGGCGCTCAAGCATTCTGCCTTTTATGGCTTCAAAGGCCACTTTTAACGCTTTAAATTTGGAATGCACCAATAGTGATATCCAAACCCTGGATGTAAAATAGAATAAGTTTCTGTTATTGCTGTGTTTATATGTGTAAAAACTGAATGCGTTTGCGATAACGGGGTGAAGTGAAAAGACAAGGGGGAAGGGAAAGACATGTCCTGGGATCTAAATGACCTTTACAGGGGTGCGGATGACCCTCGACTTTGGGAGGACCTGGAAGGGGTCAAGGAAAGGGCCCGGGCCTTTACTCACCGCTATAAGGGGGAACTGGCGAGGCCTGATCTGGATGCCAAAACCTTGTTCTTTGCCCTCAAAGGGTATGAGTCCATTCATGATGTGGCAATGAAGGCCTATGCCTATGCCTGGCTCCGGTGGGCCTCCAATACCCGGGATGGGGCCGCAGAGAGACTCCTTAAAAGGGTAAGGGAGGCATGGGCCCACATCTCTGAAGGGCTCACCTTTTTCGAGGTGGAGATCATGGCCCTTCCCGAAAAGGACCTGAAGGCTTTGACCGCGAATGAAGCCCTTTCAGAATACCGCCATTATCTTATGAATCTGGCCAGGCGCCGGGTCTACACCCTCAGTGAGGCGGAGGAGGGCATTATAAAGACAAAGGACCTGTCCGGGAAAGAAGCCTTTATTTCTTTATACCAGGAGATTATGGGCGCTCTCGTCTTCACTGTGCCGGGGCAGGGCGCGGTGAAACGCCTCAACAAGGACCAGGTCCTCGGTCTTCTCTATTCCCCGGAGGCGGGAATCCGGGAAAGGGCCATGGCGACCCTCTTTAATGAATTGGGAGAGAAAGGCAGGGTCTTCAAAACCATCCTCAATGCCCTTATTTTGGACCACCAACTGGAGTGCAGCAGGCGGGGATATCCTTCCCCCATGGATAAGGGCCTCCTTGCCAACGGGGTGGACGCCGGGACCGTTGAAAACATGATGGTGGTGGTCGAAAAACGCTACCCTTCGGCAAGGCGCTACTACCGGACCAAGGCATCCCTCTTGGGGTTGAAGGGGCTTAAGCTCTCCGACATCTATGCCCCCCTGGGAGGAGAGAAGATTATTATAGAATACCCCCGGGCCAAGTCCCTGGTGTTGGATGTGCTGAAGGCCTTTCATCCCCTCTTTTACTCCCTGGCTTGCGAGTTTTTTGAAAAAGGCCGCATTGACCGGGAAGGGCGGACGGGCAAGTTGAGCGGGGCCTTTTGTAAGTGTTACACCCCATCCCAGCCCCCCTATCTCTCTCTCGCCTACACAGGCGAGATGCGAGACCTCATCACCCTGGCCCATGAACTGGGACACGGGATTCATTACAGGCTGTCATCCAGGCAGGGTTTTCTCAATTTTGCTCCCTCGCCCCTTATGGCTGAAACAGCCTCCACCTTTTTGGAGCGCGTCCTGATGGATCATCTTTTGGAGAGGGGGCTATTTGATGTCTCCAGAACCGCCCTGGCCGCATGCCACCTTGAGGGGATCTTCCTTGGCATATTCCGGCAGAACGTGTTGACCCGTTTCGAACAGAGGCTTTACCAGGAAGGGGGGGACGGGCTTGGTGAGGAGGAGATCTGTCAAATCTGGTGGGAGGAAAATGCAAAGCTCTATGGCCCTGATGTGGAGATGGAGGACTCCTACCGCTGGGGCTGGACAGCGGTCCCCCACTTTTTCGGCCTCCCCTTTTACTGCTATAGCTACATTTCCGGGAATCTGCTTTCCCTGGTCCTGTTTGAACGCTATAAGAGGAAAGGGGGCCCTTTCCTGGAAGAGGTCATCGACCTCTTCAGTTCGGGTGCGGCGTCCTGGGACCGGCTCAAGGATATGGGTTTTGATCTCAGGGATCGGGATCTATGGGATGAGGCCTTCGAGGGTGTGGAAGCCCTTGTGGACGGTTTGAATCAGGTCGAAAGACCTGGTCCGGTATAAGGCTTGGGCATGGTGTTATCGCGAACCAAACGAAACAGCTGGAGTTCCGCGTGGTCTATTCCGGGCGGTTTCACGCCGTACCGCATGAATTGGATAAAGGCGTCCAGAATATCCGCATACCTGGCCCAGGTTCCTTTGTCCGAGCCGTGCGCATCTTTGCGACGTCGAGACTGGCGCCAGGCTTCCACCGCCTCCTGGTCCGCCAAGTAAATAATATCAGAATATTCCCTGTCTTTTATCTCCTCCATAAACTGCTTTAGATCACAGGATGAGGAAATCATAAGGTCCTCCGCAATTCGATCGGGTCATGGTGGAGTGCAATGAGGGCGTCCACAAGCGGGCTTTGTTTGAACACAAACCATTGTATGATGGAATTGTTAGGATTTTGTTAGGAAAGGGAGACTTTTTTACTCAAGAGCGTTAAGTTCGATAAGAGCGTTATGATCGTGAAGGGGTCAACGGGTCGGGGGGAAAGTGACCAGTGAACACTGACCAGTGAAGAGTGATCAGTGAACAGTGATCAGTGCGGGAGTAGCAAAAGCACCTGAATCCTTGGATCCTGAGATGTGAGATGTGGGATGGAGGCAGCGGTTTTTCTTGTCATGGGAGGACATCCTTGTAGAATAGCCTAAGGCGAAGACCCTTTAGAACGCCAAGCCAAGAGGAGGGAGTCATGTTTCGATCAGGTATGGTAGGTTTCGTGGCAATCGTTTGTTTTTTGTGGCTCTTTTTGGGGTTGAGCCCTGCAGGGGCCCAACCCCTGGGCATCGTTTCGGGCCAGGGCCGGCAGCCGGCCCAACACCAGGTCCTTTCCTCTCCCTGTGGAAGGTATGTCTTTGGGCAGATCTCCGATTCCACCAAAGACCAGTTCATGGTGGACACCTTTTCCGGGCGTTTGTGGCGCATTGCAGAAAGTGGAAGGCTCGGCATGTACCTTAAACCGGTTCCCTATCGTACCGACGAAGGCACATGTTCGTTGCCGCCCGGTCCTGAGGCCCCGCAAAAGCCGGGTGAGGACGCCGAGAAGTGAGTCCCTTCAAGGCCTTTTTTTTGCACAATGCAATGGGCTTGAACCTTCCGGGGGGCATTTGCGGGTATTTCATGGCATAACTCTTTGAAATTATAGTTGATAACTGTGGATTGAAGGTGCATGCAAAATGCAATGCTTCCAGCCCTTGAATTCATGCAAAATGCCAGGATATGGCCTGCCAATCCAGGGGACCCATTGCGGCCCGGGCAACTTAACCTGCCGGGATTTTTTTGAATATCTGTGTGATCATAAATTTGGCAGGATTCTTGCTAAATAAAAAAACGAGGCTAAGGGACGTGGTGGACGGTTAACTTATAGACTCAACCCAGGTTTGACTTTTTGGCATGTGAAAAACGGTTTATTCATAACCCAACCCCAAAGCTTTTTTGGCTTATCCAAGCGTCATTATTGAGATAGAGACCCAGGGATCATAGCCGGATCCGTGGGTCTCTATCGTCCTTTCTGGGCAGGAAAAAAACCATGGAGAACGCCTATCTTTTCAGCTTTCTTCCACCGGACAGGGCCGAAGCATTACTGGCAAAATATTTCTTGGACCTGGAGGCGAAGTCCCAACAGCTGACCACGTTCTTGAGTGAAAACAATATGGCCGGAATCCGTCAAACGGCCCATTCACTCAAAGGTTCGGGCAAGTCATATGGCTTTGATTATGTGACCGAGCTGGGCACCAAGTTGAGCGCCTTTGCCAAAGAGGAAAACCACGGTGCCCTGGGAAATCTCATCCGGGAATTCCGGGAATGGCTCAGAGGCCATGCCCCGGACCTTTCCTGATCTTTGGATCTTTACCTTCCGGGAGACCGATCTTTTGTCCGGCAAATCCCCCTTGTGTTGGGGTGGGGATCACCGGGCCGCCTTAATAAAGCAACTGCGGACAAGTTCATAGTGATTCCGGTGGTTCCGGAGCCTCCACCATATTGAACCCCTTCTCTCAATCCTCCAGGGAGGAAAGACCTCTCCGCCGGCCCCGGTCAATAAGGAGGAGATATTATGAAGCCCTTCTCCGGGGTAAGGGCCCCCCTGGGTGCCCCCGAGCCAGTGCTCCTGGGGGGTGACAGCGGAGGACCAGGAAAAGGGGTCGGAAAAGAGGAACTGGCTGTGCCGGTTCCTGGAGACCCGGGAAACCTCTTTGAGGTGGGCCAGGGGTCTGGGTATCTTGTCCACCAGGTTCAGGGAGGAAACGGAGTGAAAGGTGTTGGAGGCAAAGGGCAGGGCCTGGGCGTCCGCCAGGATGAATTCAACCGGGGCCTGGGTCCACCTGGCGGGCAGGTTTACGGTCCTGTGCTCCATGAGCAGTCCTTCTTCAGGAAGGGAAAAGCCCGATGCTCCGGTCTCCATGAGGTGTCTGGCCGTACTTGCAAAGGAAAAGGAGGTATCGATGCCTATCACAAAATCGGCCCTTTCACTCATTTCAAAGGCAAATCGACCCACGGCACAACCCGCGTCCAGGGCCAGACCGCCTATGGGGTCCATGAGGCCCGACCATTGATCATAGGCCCCTGTGGCCTCTATGTCTCCCATGAGGTCTCCGTAATGGCTCCAGAGGTAGGAGGCAAGGAGTGAACCCTCTTCATAGCGGGAATCCTTCGGGCCATGTCGCTCAGGCCCGGGCAGGAGGCATGCCAGGGACCGGTCCACGGGATAGGTCGCCCCACATGAGGGACAGGCCAGTAAGCCTGAGAGAATTTCCTCCCCTTCGGTTTTTTCCGCCTCGCAGGACAGTCTGATTTCCTGAGGCAGGCAGGCAGGGCAGATCAGGATATCGAGGAGCGGTCGCTTCATCGGGACCCCTGATTTCTCATCCCTTCCGGATCCTGGATTTGACCGGGACCGATGAGCCGGCTTTCCGCCAAGACCTCAAGGGCCTGTGTACAGGAGCGGAGGAAGGCCTCATAATCTCTGTCCTCGCCATATCGGGGGTAGAGGACCCTGCAGATGGCCTGGATATCTCTCTCCCCGTTACAGAGTTCAAGAAAATCCCGTGTAAAGGGGTTTATTTCCCTCACATCCAGAAGGTCATGATCATGCCGGAAAAGGAGCAGGCTTTTTTGAGCCCCATAATACCTGTTGAACCGGCCCGCCTTTAGATCGCCAATGATGGCGGGCACAGGAAAGTCAAAGGATTCAATGATCATGCCTTCCCTTGCCGCGGGCCTGAGGTCTTGTATGCGATGAAGATCAATATGAAAGTTGCTTTCCCCGGATGAGAACCGGCCGGTCTCCAGGGCGGCCTTTTCATACCTCAGGATGTCAGGGAGGTAGGGCCTGGCAAGTTCCCCGTCCCCGCCCAGCAGGAAGAAGGCGAATTCCGTAAAATAGAGATAACAGTCCTGGGGACTCTGATCCGGTTCTTCCCTGTGGAGACGGTCCTGGAGCCACCTGAGCCAGTGTAAAAAGAGGTCAGAGACGGGCTCACCCCGCTCCAGGCTCAAGAGGAGGAAGCTCTTGGGATAGAGCTGGACCATGAGGGGGAAATGGGTCGCCAGGAGTTTGAGTTCCGTGAGGGAACGGCCCGGGCAGGGAAGGTTGTAGAAGCTGCTGTAGATGAGGGGATCCGAATCAATCAGGGCCTCATCGGCCTTGAGCCGTTTGCCCCCGTCAAATTCGAGGCCCAGGGCGAAGTAGGTGTCGACTTCCCGGACAAGACGGCTGCCGTATCGGCTGTGGAGGTCTGTCCCGGGCAGGACCGTGGGCATTTGTATCAAGGGGTTGTTATTCCCCACAATACCGGTCCTTAAGGCCATAGCCAGGGTTTCATCAATATCGGACCTTTCCTCCTCGGGAAATCCGATGACAAAGCTCAGTGTGGGGATAATGCCCTGATCGGCTGTTTCCACAACCCGCTGGTACAGGATCTGGTGGTCAATATTCTTTCGGATAAAGGAAAGGGTCCGCTTTGATCCCGAATCAATGCCGTAACACATGGACTCGCAACCCGCCTCCCTCATTAAGGCGAGCAAGGGGGCGTCAACGCTGTCGAGCCTGGAAATACAATACCAGGGAAGGGTGTTCAGCCCCTCTTTGATGACCCGGGTGCAGAAGGCCTCCACAAATGTCCTGCTTGCGGTGAACTGGTCATAGGCCAGGAGAAAACACTCGGCCCCGAAATGGGTATGAAGGTTCTTCATCTCCTCCACCAGACGGGCCACGGAAAAGGTCCGGCACCTGCGTCTCCACAAGATCGATTCAGAGCAGTAGATGCAGCGATGGGGGCAACCTCTCCCTACATCGAGTATGGCAATGCTCCTGGGAAGTTCACAGGCGGCCCGGTACTCCTCAAAGGGAGGGGCGAACCCGTAATCCGGCAGGGACAGGTCATCCAGGCTGGAGATCAGGTCGCGATCCTTGTTGCGAATTATTTCTGCTCCGTGACGGTAAGTGACCCCGTCAATGCCACCAGAATCCCTGCCCGCCGCGTAGGCCGCCACCAGCTCCTGAAAGGTGATTTCCCCTTCCCCCCGGACCACGGCGTCCACAAAGGGATATCGTTTCAAGGTGATCTGGTCCAAAAAGGAGGCATTGTGCCCCCCTATAACAATCTTGACTCCGGGATTGGAGGCCTTTATTTTGTGGCTGATCTGAATCACCGCAGGATAGGTGGTGCATTGAGTGGAAAAGGCGACCAGATCCGGAGATGCTTCCATGATCTGTCGGGCACAATCCCTGTAAATCTCTTTTCCCATGGCAAGCCTTTCTTGCCGAAGGGCCAGGACAAAATCCATGAGGATCACCTGGTGAGGGGAATCCTTTAAGGCCGTGGCCAGGTTGATAAGGCCCAAGGGGGGCAGATTATACATGGTGCTCAGATAAAAGGGGGGAAATACCAGGACAATTCTCATGGGTGCATCTCTTTGTCTCACTCCTGGGGGAAGCCCGGATCCGGGGTAAATGGAAAATACACAGCCAGAGACAGGTAAACGAGAGAGATAAAGTATATCCGCAGGGTGGCGTGAAGTCAATTACAGGTCTCCCGTCCCTGATCCACCATCAAGATGTCATCTGCCATTCGACAGGCTCATGGCCCTGAGCAAAGTCGAAGGGCTGCGTTGCCTTCGGTCGCTTCTCTCGTTCGACCTGGAGGCTCTCGACAGGCTTGCGGCGTATTGTTTATACGCCGCAGTCGGCGGCTCCTCAGCGCCTTGCATCTAACATCTTGCTGGTGCCCAGGGGTTGGCCAAAATCATTTATTATCATTGCTTGTAGAGAATTTTGATGGTGGATTTAGGTTCCGTCCTGTTCTACACTGCAGGGTGGCCCTTAACCCTTACCTTGATCAAGGAGAAAGCCCATGGATCTTCGCATATTTCAGGACATGGAGGCCCGGGAGCTTCGAAAATATATCGAGTTCCTCCTCTGGCATTATCGGGTGATGGACGCCTTCTGGTTCATTTACGTGACCAAGCGCTTTGACCAGCCCACCGCGGAGCGCCTCAATGAACAGGTCTGGGGGCGGGTGGCGGAGATAGGGGCCGAAGATTTGATCACCCGCTTTCAGATCCGTGAAAAGGGGGTAAAGGGGTTCTTGGAGGCCCTCAAGTTCTGGCCCTGGTGTATCCTGGTGGGATATGAGATTGAGGAGTCGCAAAAGGAGGCCGTCATCTCTGTGCCGTCCTGCCCCACACAAGAGGCGAGGCTGAACCGGGGGCTGTCCGAGTATGACTGCAAGGAAATGCACCGTTCTGAATTTACACGATTCGCACATGCCGTAGACGAGCGCATCCAGGTGAAGTGTCTCTTTGCACCCCCTGACCCCCATCCCGATGATGTGTTCTGCCGTTGGCGATTCACCCTTCAAGGGGACTCCGAGCCAACATAGAAGGGCCCGGCCTTTAAGCAAAGGCCGGGCCCTGGAGAATGGGAACCGGTCCGTGGACCGAAAAAGGCCACGGTCGGGAATGCATTACCACTTGAGTTTGAGATCCACCTGAAGAAGCTTCTGCTTCTGGACCGCTGTCCCCGGGGCAACCCGGATGGGCTTGCTCCGGTAATAGTCCAGGCCAAGCGCTACATTCTTGGCAAGGCCGAACTTGAACTCCATCTCACTGCCCTTTACGTTGGTTTCACCGTTGTAGAAATCGCTGTCAGGCAGGGCGTCGGGCCAGGCGTCCCGTTCAAGGTGCCTGTAGCTGTATTTGGCCTGCCATTGACCGAATTTCTTGACCTTTTTATCACCGAATTTGATACCCAGAAGATAACCCATGTCATCTGTGTACCCGTCATTATCCAGGTCCTCGTCCGCATCGGATTTGACGATCTGGCCGAAGAGGGCCACGAAGGGAATGGGCCAATCCTTATTAAGGAGGAATCCCAGTTCGGCGTCGCCGGCCAGGGAATCGTAGTCGTAGAAGAGATTCCCTGCCGCATTGGTGCTGTTGGTCCCGGCGCTGTAAGCGAGCGGGGGATTGCCCGCCAGGTGGTGGAAGCTGTACCAGGCCCCCGCCGCTTTCAGGTACACGTGTTTGTTGATCTTCCATGTGACGCCGGGCTGGACCAGGAAGAGAAAAGGATCCTGGGCCGTATTCCTCTGGTCTTCATCCAGGATAAAAAAGGCGGGGGTGATCCAGCCGCTCAGGTTGGACATGAGCTTGCGTTTATATTTGGCCGCCGCCCCGTCGGGCCGGATATCGCCGTCCCAGAGGAGGTCCTTGGGCTGCCACAAGGGGTTTTTGAATTTGCCTCCCTCGATAAAGAGGTTCTTCATGGGGGTCCATTTGGCATAGGCGTAATCAAGCCTGGCGTCCCCGGTTTCAAAGGTGTTGCGCAGGGTCTGGTTGGTGGATCGGGGATCGGTCCCGCCCGAGGCCAGGCCGAAGCCTGCTTCCCATTGATCCGTGACATCGGCCACCACCCCTACACGCCACCTGATCCGTTCCCGGCTCCTGTGGGGGTTGCCGCTGTTTTCCGTTTCCTGGCCCTGATAGCGGAGCCTGAAATCCCCCTTGACCTTGATCTTGTTGACCCACTTGGGGATCTCCAGGCTGGCCTTCTTGGTTTCCTTTTGGGCCACCTCTTTGGCCGTTTCTTTGGCGGCCTCTTTGGCTGCTTCCTGGGCCACGTCTTTTACGGCCTTTTCTTGGCGGATGCCCTCTTTTTGGATTTCCTTTAAGATGTCCGTGGCATCCTTATGATTGAGGATGCCCTTTTCCACAAGCTTGTTGATCAGGACGTCAACCTCTCCGGCATAGGCCGGGGTCATGACGAAATGGATCAACAAGGCGCTCAAGATACAGAGGATAAATGTCATCCTTTTCATATTACTCTTTGCTCCTTTTTAAAGTGACTTCTGGGGTTTGACGCTAAACCGTTTCTCTTTCCTCCTAAGTGCTTCGATTCGCAAAAGGTGTGACATATTTTGCGCCTTTTCTTCAGGCTTTTTGCTCACGTATTTACGAATCGACAGAATGTATTGCCCGGTCCGCCTTACACCGCTCACCTCCTCTCCCGGGTGGGATTGACATTATCCTGGGCATTCTTGTTTCACCGTGTTAGTCGAAAATGATGAAAAGATTAGATTTTGGTTAGTGCTGGTTATGGAAGCAGAGGAGAGAGAAACCCTGTGTGGGGAAACACCCCCAGGGCACTCCTGCAGGCAAGGGATGGGTCGGAGAAAGCGGGCTCATCCGAGTCCGTTTGGATCCTTAAAGGGACGTATTGAAGAGGGGAAAGGAATCTACGTTTCCGAAGGCTCCGGGGCCGGCTCCTGATCCGGTATAAATGCATCCTTTCTGTGGCGGGAGATCTGGCCCTCGATCATGTAGATGACTTCCTCGGCTATATTGGTGGCGTGATCGGCGATCCTTTCAAGGTGCCGGGATATAAGAAGGAGGTTGATGAGATACCCTACCCGGTCCGGTTGCCGACGAATGGCGTCCTTGACCTTGTCATAAATATCGCTGTCAAGCCGGTCCACCTCATCGTCCGCCACGCAGACTTTATAGGCCAGATCCGAATCCAGATTCACCATGGCGTCCAGGCTGTTTTTCAACATGGTTTCTGTTTTCTCCGCCATCACCGAATATTCAAAAGGGACCGAAACCGGCGGTCTCCGGGAGATGTTGGCAACCCTCTGGGCAATGTTTACGGCCTCATCACCGATCCTTTCCAGGTCATTGTTGATCTTGATCATGGCGGCGATAAAGCGGAGGTCGACCGCCACGGGCTGGTGCAGGGCCAGGATCTTGAGGCATTCCTCCTCGACTTCCACTTCGGCCTGATCGATCTCGCGATCCGCTTCAATGATACTTTTTGCGAGGTCTCCATCCCTGTTCTCATGGGCTTTGATGGCCATGCGCACCCGTTCTTCCACCATGGCGCCCAGGGAAAGGATTCTCCGTTTCAACTGCTCCAGCTCTCTCTGGAAGTGCAATTTCATGGCCCCTTGCCTCCCTTTCTCTTCTTCCCTAGCCGAAACGGCCGGTGATATAGTCAGAGGTCTGTTTTAATGTTGGACGGGTAAAAAGGGTCTCCGTTTGGTCCACCTCGATGAGTTTGCCCAGGTAAAAAAAGGCGGTAATATCAGAGACCCGGGCCGCCTGCTGCATGTTGTGGGTGACGATGATAATGGTGTAGGTTTCCTTGAGTTGATGGATGAGTTCCTCGATCTTCTGGGTGGCGATAGGGTCCAGGGCTGATGCGGGTTCATCCATGAGTAAGACCTCGGGCTCCACCGCCATGGCCCGGGCGATGCAGAGGCGCTGCTGCTGGCCCCCGGAAAGGCCTAATGCCGATTGGTGAAGTCTGTCTTTGACCTCATCCCACAGGGCGCCCTGGCGGAGGCTGGTTTCCACCTGCTCTTCGATTCGGGCCTTGTTTCTCATGCCGTTTACCCGTAAGCCGTAGGCCACGTTCTCAAAAACCGTCTTGGGAAAGGGGTTGGGTTTTTGAAAGACCATGCCCACACGCCTCCGCAGGGATACCACGTCCACAGTGGGCTCGTAAATATTCTGGCTGTCCAGGAGGACCTTGCCTTCCACCCGGCTGGTGGGGATGAGGTCGTTCATCCGGTTCAGGCAGCGCAACAAGGTGCTTTTTCCACAGCCTGAGGGTCCGATAAGGGCGGTCACCTGGTTTGCGGGAAAATCAAGGGTGATATCATGGAGGGCTTGGAAGCTCCCGTAATAGAAATCCAGATGTTCTGATACCATTTTGTGTGATTGATCCATGGCCTTTTCCCGAAGTACCTGATTGTGTTTTAAATACGTTCTTCCCGGCGGGTCAATACTTCTTCCTGAGCCGGGATCTGTAATAGATGGCGACCAGATTGAGGCCCAGTACCAGGATGATCAGCACCAGGGCCGTCCCGTACTGGAGATGCCGTGTGGCCTCGATTTCAGTGCCCGCCGTGGCCAGCACATAAACATGATAAGGCAACGCCATGATTTCGTCAAAGATGGAAGTGGGCAGAGAAGGGGTATAAAAGACCGCCGCCGTGAACATGATGGGGGCTGTCTCTCCGGCAGCCCGGCTGATCCCCAAGATGGCACCCGTAAGGACGCCGGGAAGGGCCGCCGGCAATACGACCCGATAGATGGTTTGCCATTTGGTCGCACCCAGGCCCAGGGAGGCCTCCCGGTAGGTGTCGGGGACGGCCCGGAGGGCCTCCTCAGAGGCACCGATGATCACCGGCAGGGTCATGGCCCCCAGGGTCAAAGAACCGGCAAGGATACTCACACCCATCTTGAGCCAGACCACAAAAAAGGCCAGTCCAAAGAGGCCGAAGACCACGGAGGGGACCCCGGCCAGGTTGTTGATGCCGAGGCGGATGATGCGGAGGGCCCGGCCCGGCCGGGCATACTCATGGAGATAGATGGCAGAGGCTACCCCAATAGGGAGGGCCACCAAAATGGCCCCCAGGCTGAGGCAGAGTGTCCCTACGATACAGGGAAGGATTCCCCCTTTGGTCATGGACTCCATGGGAGGCTGGCTCAGGAAGGTCCAGTTAATGGCCCGCCAGCCCTTGGCCACGAGAAAGTAGACCACAATCACCAGGGCCGCTCCGTTGATCACCGCGGCGATTCTGAAAAGGGAAAACATGATCCCCTGAAAAAGGGTTCGTGTTGTCTTAATCCGTTCTGTCTTTTCCATCAGAGGTTACCGCCATTAAAGGGTTGCCGCTCCCACCTGCCTGTATTTGTTGGAGATATAGTCGGCAACCAGGTTAAAAAGCAAGGTGAAGAGAAACAGAATAATACCCGTCGCGAAGAGGGCATAGTAGTGATCTCCCCGGAAGGGGGCCTCCGCCATCTCCGCGGCGATGCTGGCCGGCATGGGCCGGACAGGATCAAAAACGGACGAGGGTACCAGGGCCGCGCCCCCGGCCACCATAAGGACCACCATGGTTTCACCCATGGCCCGGGACATCCCCAGGATAACGGCCGTGCAAATGCCTGAGATGGAGGCGGGCACGATGACCCGGGCAATGGTTTCCCACCGGGTCGCCCCCAGGGCCAGTGAGGCCTCTTTCAGTTCTGTGGGGACGCTGAAAATGGCATCTTCCGAGATACTGCAGATGGTAGGGATAGACATAAAGGCCAGCATCAAGGAGGCGTTGAAGAGGTTGAGGCCGGTGGGCATGTCAAAGATTCGCTGCAGAAAAGGCGCGACCACGACCATGCCGAAAAAGCCGATCACCACGGAGGGGAGGGCTGCCAGGAGTTCAACCACCGGCTTGACCACTTCTCTGACCCTGGAAGAGGCTATTTCTGCGAGGTAGAGGGCGGTCATGACCCCTAAAGGGATGGAGATCACAGACGAGACCGCGGTTACGGCCAGGGAGGCCACAATCAAGGCAAGGATACCGAATTCGGGGGGGGAGTCAGTGGGGTACCAGTAACGGCCGAACAAGAAATCCGTCACAGAGACCTTGGCAAAAATGGGCAGGCCTTCCATAAAAAGGAAAAGGACGATAAGGGCAAGGGTCAAGATGGAGGCCAGTGCCACGGCGAAAAAAAGGATATGGATCCCCCGCTCTTTCCTCCGTCTGCCTCTTCCCCTGTTTTGACGTTTATCCATATTCCCTTCCTGATAGCGGTGAATGATTTTCGGTGTGACAGCCTGTTTCGACAAAAGGGCCGTCTCTGATCCCCCTCGGGACTCTGCAAATAAATGACGCCTCCCAGGGGAGAATGGGAGGCGTCTCGGGGCTGGGGTCAATTAGTAAAGAGGGACATAACCTGCTTTACGCACGTATTTTTGCCCCTTGTCAGGGTGAACGACAAAGTTGATGAAATTGACGATTTCTCCTGTGGGCCACCCCTGGGTGAACATATACAGGGGCCGGCTGATGGGATAGGTGCCGTTGAGGGTGGTTTCTTCTGAACCGGTGATGCGGTTGACCATAAGGGCCTTGACGCTGGAATCCACATAACCGAGGCCGATATAGCCAACAGCATTTTTGTTTTTGGCGACCGCTTGCACTACTGCACCGTTGGAGGCCTGAAGCAGGGCGCCGGGGAAGACCCTTTCCTTTTTCATGACCTTCTTATGCCATACCTCGTAAGTACCGGACGAGGTGTCCCGGGAAATCACCACCACCGGCCTGTCCGGTCCGCCCAGTTCTTTCCAGTTTTTTAATTCCCCCTTATAGAGGGCCTTGAGCTGGGCCATGGTGAGATTCACCAAGGAGTTGCTTGGATGGACCACCGGTACGATACAGTCGTAGGCCACGGCAAAGGGCACGGGATAACGGCCCTTTTCCACGGCCAGCTTGACCTCTTTGGGTTTGATGAATCTGGAACTGTCCGCAATATCCGTGCTCCCGTCAATAAGGGCCTTGATACCGTTTCCCGAGCCTCCCCCGGAGATGGAGATTTTCACATCCGGGTGTTGCTTCATGTACACTTCAGAAACCTTTTGGGCAATGGGCAGGACCGTGGTGGAACCTTTAATCACAATATTTCCTGCAAAGACCATGTTTGCGGTGAAAAAGAGGGCGGCCGCTACGGCCAGGGTGGCAAAACCTTTTAATTTCATATTATTACCTCCAATTTCTTTTAATCAAGTTTGTTTTCTTTGTACGCGGTAATTGTTAGATTTATGTTAAATTTCTGTTAACATCCTGTTAGCGCTTCATCACCTCCTTTGCTAAAAAATGTCGGCTTTAAACGTTCACGCCCTGTCTGGAAGATCATCTCTTTTGAGAGGCGCAGACGCCTCAGACAAGTCCCTTTTGTTACCTTCTTTGGGTACCACCTTGATACGGCATTCCGGAAAGAGCCTCCTGATATGGGAAATCAGGAGTTCATTCGGCCCGCAAGGACCGGTCAAGATGATAATCTTTTCCACGGTCTGCTTCCCCCAATCGAGGCCCGGAAACCACGGATTCAACGCTGCACTTCTCCGCCCAATCCGTGGATGGCCTCATAGAGATGGATATTCTTTTCCAGCCAGGAAGTGATCTTGCCGCTGGTCTCTTTAGAGATCTTCTTGTTCAGAACCTTAAATTCTTTGATGTTCTCTTTTTTATCGTAAATGAGCATAACCCTTGTTGCCCCGCCTCCGGGAAGGACGAGGCCCTGGCAATGGGTTAGGTCAAAAACAGACAATACTTTGTCCACATTCCTTCTATTTTCCATAACATGCCTCAATTGATTTGATGTTTCTTATGTGTTTCCGTCGCTTGTGAATAAGAATCATTTTTCTCTTTTTTTGTCTCAGGAGCAGTCAAGATTTTTTTGAAAGATCAAAGATCAAATTCAAAGGATGATCTTTTCGGGAAGAAAATAAGGAAAAACCGTTAATCTAATGTTATGATTCTGTTAAATGCTCATGAAAAGAGCACCTTTGGTGGCCGGGCGCCAACAGGCGCTGCACAGAGGGGGTGCGGGCCCTTGAGACGCGGGAAGGCGAAAACCGTTGAATTATCCCCTTGGGGCATTGAAAGGGCTTTTTCTCATGGGGCTGATGAGGAAGGTTGTGAGTTATCTCCAGGGTCATACCCCGGGAAGATGGATGGTAAAGGCGCTCCCCTGGCCTGGAGTGCTTTCAACAAACAGCCTCCCGCCGTGGGCCTGGACGATATGCTTGACGATGGCCAGGCCGAGCCCGGTTCCTCCCATGCGCCTGCTCCGGGCCTTGTCCACCCGGTAAAAACGTTCAAAGAGGCGGGGCAAATGCTTTTTTTCTATACCGCACCCATGGTCGCGCACGGAGATAACCAATTCACTGTCGAGGCGGGCGGCCTCCACCTGGATGAGCCCTCCCTGGTCGCTGTATTTGATGGCATTGTCCAGGAGATTGACCACCGCCTGCTCGAGGAGGGGGTGATCCACCTTGGCCTCCAGATCCTCGGTGCAGGAAAGACCGATCTTGATATCCTTTTCAGAGGCCCTGACGTGACACACCTGGAGAGCGGTGCGGAGTATGTCTTTGACCGACCCCTCCACCAGGACGATTTCTCCTTCCTCGGCCTCCCGCTCGATCCTGGACAGGGCGAGGAGGTCTTCCACAATGGCCTCCAGGCGGTCCACGTGTCTGTCTATGATGCCCAGGAACCGCTGGGCGTCGACCGTGTCATTGACCGCACCATCACGAAGGGTTTCCACAAAGCCCTTGATAGCCGTGATGGGCGTCTTTATCTCGTGAGACACATTGGCCACAAAATCGCGGCGGATGTCTTCGAGTCGACGGAGGTGGGTTACGTCGTTGAGCACGATGAGGGCGCCTATCTGATCACCCTCGGCATCACGAAGCACCGTGCCTTGGCCGCTGAGGAATCTCTCTTCGCCGTTGGACGAAAGGCTGATGTCTCTTTGCACCGGCTCATCGCTCGACAGGGCCTGGGTCACAAAGCGCTGTAAGACAATGTTTCTGACCACTTCCTGGATGCTGCGACCCTCCGCCTCGGCCGGATTGCAGGAAAACATCTGGGCCGCCGCATGATTGATGCTGATGATCCGCTCTTCCATGTCCACGGCAATGACCCCTTCCACCATACTGGAAAGGATGGCCTCGATCTCGTGGCTCTGTCGGGTGACCGTATCAATCCGTTCCCTGAGTTGGGCCGCCATGGTGGTGATGGACTCGGAAAGGGCCTCGATTTCGTCGGAAGCCCCGTAGGTGGGCTTAAGCCTTGATTCTCCCCTGGCCACGGCCTCGGCCCAGTTCTTGATTTCCTGAATGGGTCTTGCGATGCGGCGGGAGACCAGGAGGCTCAAGAAGGCGGCGATGAGGGCCATGGCCACCCCCACAATAAGGATCTTGAACTGCACGTCATGGAGGGTTGCGTCTATGGCATTTACCGGGATGGCGGCCCTGAGCACGGCGAGGGGGCCTGAAGGGTCCCTGAGCAACAACGCCACGTAAAGGAAATTCCTGTCAGTGGTCCGGCTGTACCTTGTGGAAGTGCCCAGGCCTTGTTTCATGGCCTCCTTGATCTCGGGCCGATCCAGGTGGGTGTCCATGAGGGCCGGGTCTTGAGCGGAATCCCCTATGGGCTCTCCCGAGGGGAGAATGACCGTGAATCGGGTGGAAGCCCGCTTGCCCAAGTCTTTGCAAAGGCGGTCTATTTGCCCTTTGTTCAGGGGGTCAAGATAGGGGAGGATCTGTCTTTCAAACAGGTGAGCCCTGGCCTCAAGGTCGGCGGCGGTTTGTTCCAGAAAGAAGTGCCTGAGGGAATTGGAGGCGTACCAGGTCACCACCATCAGGCCGATGACGGTGATAAAAAGAAAAGAGGGGAAGATCTGCCAGAAAAGCCGCCTTGATTTGGGCATATTCTACTCCCTGAACCGGTATCCAACGCCCCGGACGGTTTCAATATACTCACCGGCGGTGCCCAGTTTCTTTCGCAGTCCCACGATCTGGACATCAACGGACCGATCCGTTACAGGATAATCCTCTCCCCGGACGGCGTCCACGATCTGGGAACGGGTGAAGACCCACCCGGGTCTCCTGGCCAGGAAGTGAAGGATGCCGAATTCCGTGAAGGTCAATTGAACAGGATCCCCTCCCACAAGGACCTCGCGGCGCCCGGGGTGGATGGCCAGATCATGGACGCGGAGGACATCGGTCTCCTCGGAGGGCTCCTGGGTCTTCCTCCGTAAGACCGCCCTTGCCCTGGCCAGCAGGACCCTGGGGCTGAAGGGTTTGGTCACGTAGTCGTCCGCCCCCAGTTCCAGGCCGGTGACAATATCCGCTTCCTCACCCTTGGCCGTTAGCATGACGATGGGAATGTGCCTGAGCCCAGGATCGGTTTTGAGGATCTTGGCCACCTCCAGCCCGTCCATGCCCGGGAGCATGAGGTCCAAAACAATGAGGTCGGGATTCGTTGACCTGGAGAGGTTCAGGGCTTCCTCTCCTGTTGCGGCGGTGAACACCTGGTAACCCTCTCTTGAGAGATTAAAACTCAAGAGTTCCAGGATATCCTCCTCATCGTCTACCACCAGGATTTTTTCTTTTGCCATTGCTTTGGTTTTCTCCCGGAAAATGGATGCCATCAAAAAATCATACTAAAGGATTGTTATCACGCGGTTAGGGTCCTGTAAAGTTTTTGTTATGATTCCAGGGGGCTTTTGGTCCAGGGTCTTGCGGGTATTGCCCATGATCCTGCAGGGCCTGTTTTCCAGTCTGGATGATGAAACGAAAATGGATTTTTTGTCTAGGCTTTTGGGCCATCCTTTTTTAAGGATAAGGCTTTGACGTTTTAAAAAGAACCGTGCCCCATCCGGCGAGTTGTAACTCCTTAATTCAATTCTTGAATTGCCTGCTGTTTTCGCCTATAACATGTCTGGGCCTTTTTGGATGAGGGTAACCTTTTCTCTTGGCAGGAAAGCGGGCATATGCCAGAGATAAATATAAAAACGCTTTTCCGGCAATATCTCAGGGACCTTTCCGAGGTGGCCCTGCGGGGGGATGCACGGGAGGAAAGCTTCTATCCGGCCCTGGCGACTCTTTTTCAAAAAGTCTCCGAGGCCACCGGCCGCTCCCATGTCCATGTCACCACGCTTCCCAAGCCTACCGAGTCGGGCAATCCCGACTTCAGGCTCTGGAACGGCACCGACCGGATTGTCGGCTATATCGTCCGGTCCCTCCACGGCCTCCTCAAGACTGCGTTCAACAAAGCCGACGGCCTGGCCTCTGAAGGCGTGACACTTCTCGACCCGGCCGCAGGGACCATGACCTTTGTGGCCCAGGCCGCACAAGAAGGTGTCAGGGAATTTGCCTCCAAATACGGCACAGGGGCCCGGGACGAATTCATCCGCCGGCACATCCTCAAAAATTTCTATGCCTTCGAGCTCATGATGGCCCCCTATGCGGTCGGGCATCTCAAGATGGGGTTCTTTCTTGAAGAGCTGGGCCACAGACTGGCTGATGACGAACGCATCCCCTTTTACCTCACCAATACCCTGGACACCGAACAACTGGAGACCAGCAGGCTCCCGGGCTTCTTTTCCCTGGCCGAGGAGTCGCGCCTGGCCGGAAAGGTCAAGAAGGAGAAGGCCATCCTGGTCATCCTGGGTAATCCGCCCTATTCAGGCCAATCCAGCAATACAGGTCTCTGGATCCGGGGGCTGATTGATGACTACAAGCAGGTGGACGGCAAACCCTTAGGCGAAAAGAACCCCAAGTGGCTTCAGGACGATTATGTCAAGTTCCTCCGCTTTGCCCAGTGGAAGATCGAACAGGCCGGACGCGGCGTGGTGGGAATGATCACCAATCACGGATATCTGGACAATCCCACCTTCCGCGGCATGCGCCGGAGCCTCATGCAAACGTTTGATACCATCTATCTCCTCGACCTTCACGGCAATTCCCTCAAAAAGGAGATCTGTCCGGACGGCAGTCCCGACCAGAATGTGTTCGACATCCGGCAGGGCGTGGCCATCGCCTTTTTCGTGAAGCAGGGCAAAAAGAAAAAAACCGATGCCCTTGTCCACCATGCAGACGTTTGGGGTTTGAGGGCAAAAAAATACGATTGGCTGGACGGCCACAGTCTCGGAGCTACCCAGTGGTCGGAGCTGAAACCGACTACACCTTTCTATCTCTTCGTGCCAAGGGACAATGCCCTGGAGGCTGTGTATCAAGGTTTCCCATCGGTTCCGGACATATTCCCGGTTAACAGCGTCGGCATTGTCACGGCCCGGGACAAATTGACCATCGGGTGGACAGAAGAAGAGATCTGGCAGCGGGTGAGACTCTTCTCCAAGATGGACCCTGAAATGGCACGCGAGGCTTACGGCCTTGGGAAAGATGCGCGGGACTGGAAGATTGAACTTGCTCAAAAAGACCTCATTAACTCAGGGCCGAACCGTGAAAATGTTGTACCTATCCTCTATCGCCCTTTTGATGTTCGGTACACTCATTATACAGGCCGTTCAAGAGGCTTCATTTGCATGCCTCGACCAGAAGTGATGGGGCATATGTTGGCAGAGGGGAACTTGGTACTATCGTCTCCAAAACAGCACAAGGATGAATTTGGTGTTTTTGTGGCAGACTGCATTGGTGCCCATAAATCGGTAGCTGCCTATCATATCAACTACTACTTCCCCCTGTATCGTCACCCGACTACCGACCGGGGCAACCTATTCGCCCATTTGGAGCCTGCCGCACCGCAGCCAAACCTGGATCCAAGGCTGATCCCCGCGCTGGCCGAGGCCTATGGCAGCGAACCCGCACCGGAGGAGATCTTCCACTACATCTACGCCGTCCTGTATGCCCCTGCATACCGGGAGAAATATGCCGAGTTTTTGAGGATGGACTTTCCGCGCATTCCGTTTACGAGTGATGGGGCGCTCTTTTTAAAAGTAGCCCGATTGGGGGAGCGGCTGACAGGGCTCCATCTGCTCAAGTCGGACGAACTGAACCCACCCGCATGCCGGTTTGAAGGCGAGGGGGATGAGCGCATCGGGAAAGGGAAAAAGAATGGCTTGAGATACGATCTGACCAAGCAGCGGGTGTATATCAATGCTGCTCAGTATTTCGCGCCCGTGACCGAGGACGTCTGGACCTATCGCATCGGAGGGTATCAGGTCTGTGAGAAGTGGCTCAAAGACCGGCGGGAGCGGCGTCTGGAGCTGGACGACATCCGCACCTACTGCCGCATTGTCACGGCCCTGAAACTGACCATCGACATTCAGGCCGAAATTGATGGCTTATACCCGGAGATCGAGAAACAAACTCTGCGCCTGCCGGGCTGAACCGCGGCCGTGTGATACATCCGTTGATCGTTGGTGAGGAGCAATGCGCCTACCCTCTTGATTCACTGCTTGGCATTGGTTATTTGAACGGACGACAAGTTTTCAGTCCACGTTTCTTCCCAATTCAGGCTGCCGGTAACAGGCGGATTTCCCACTCGATTTTTCATTGAAGAGGCATTAAAGACTCGGTTCCGCAACGCCGGAGCATAATGATTTGCCGTGCAGCGAATGCGGTGCCTGTGACGATGTCTGCTGCGAGGAAGCCATCATCCTCGGAAGTGCCAAGTCTTAGGGGCGCGTAATTCAGGTCAAGGGTCTTCTCGCCCATTCGGGCAAAATAGACTTTCACACGATCATTTGCCACTACCTCGGTGACGGTTCCGAGCCCAAAATGATTGTGAAAAACCCTGTCGTCTTGCTTGTACTTAACCATCCCCATCTTTCAGGAAATTTTTCATCACGGGGCATCCTTGAACTCAGCCTGGATTTCTTCCCGATCCCACGCCACAGTGGAGGCTCCATACCGATGACAGTCCAAAAGGAAAGTCACTCGTGGCATGCCTGCCAGGGAAGCCGCCTGCCCTGAAGAAAGCCGTCCAAGCTCAAAAAGCTTGACGGCCAGGGCTAACCGGACCTCCTCTTCAAAGGACTCGGGAGCCAGGTTGAGCGCTGCCGGTATAGATTCCGGATACTCAATATGCATCGTCTTCATGGATTTTACTCCAACTTCTTGTATTCCCTTTATTTTTTCCTTGTCATTTTATTGAATATTACAGGATATCCCATGAAAAATCAAATGATTCGTAGGCCCGCGTTTACCCATATCAATCCATCCACATGATTACCAAAAGCAACCAGTCAGAAAGCGTCCTTAGGGGAACTGGTGGAAAAAGCAGGGTCGGCATTTTTGGCCTTAACACAGCCCAGGCCTTGAAATAGAAACTTCCCTTATAAACGTGCCGTCAATGATCTCCGCCTTCCAGTCTGTATTCGCGGGAAAGGGTTTGAAGTCCTGGGGCCGAATGGTGAGAGGGGGCTGGGTTTCCCACGAGAGACACTTTGGTTTGACAGGGTATTCCAAGAGTAGTATATTGGTAGTATGAAAGTGAAAACATCTATCACATTGTCCAAGGATGTGCTGAAGGCCATCGAAGTGCATTCTAAGCACTATGGAAGTCGTTCTGAGTTCATTGAGTCGGCTTTGATGACCTTTATGGCTCAAATTGAACGGGGAGAACGGAACGCAAAAGATCTGAGAATCATCAATCGTCGGGCTAAACGTCTGAATAAGGAAGCGGCAGACGTTCTTACCTATCAGGTTGA
>CAZNLL010000048.1:0-24876 GCA_964573885.1 uncultured Desulfobacteraceae bacterium
TTCCGCTCATCCGGGGCATGATCACATCGGTGATGAGGAGATGGATCCCCCCGCGGTGATTTTGTGCCGTCTTCATGGCCTCACCGGGGCCGTCTGCGGTAAGCACGGTATAGCCCAGCCTTTTCAGCAGGCTTTTCCCGACATCCAGGATGGCCGGGTCATCTTCCACCAAAAGGACGGTCTCTCCTTGCGCCCCGGCCACTTCCCTACGCCGATCCCTCACCTCCCGGCCGTAATCTTTCTCATGCCGGGGCACATAGATCTTGAAGGTGCTTCCCTTGCCCGGTTCACTGTAGACATTGATGAAGCCCTGGTTCTGCTTTACAATCCCGTAAACCGTTGCCAGGCCCAGGCCCGTTCCCTCACCCACCTCCTTGGTGGTGAAAAAGGGCTCAAACACATTTACAAGGATTTCCTGGTCCATCCCCCTGCCGTCGTCACTGACCGCCAGCATCACATACTCGCCAGGCACAAACGCCGCGTGCCGGGCACAGTAAGCCTCATCCAGAACCGCATTCTCCGTGGCAATGGTGATCTTACCCACTCCCTGGATGGCATCCCGGGCATTCACACACAAATTCGCCAACATCTGGTCGATCTGGGCCGCATCCATCAACACCGGCCACAGGTTGGTGTCGGGCTGCCAGGACAGATCAATGTCTTCGCCGATCAGACGCCTGAGCATCTTGAGCATGCCCTCCACGGTCTCGTTGAGATCCAGCACCTGGGGTGAAATGGTCTGTTTCCGGGCAAAGGCCAAGAGCTGACGGGTCAGGTCCGCTGAGCGCTTGGCCGCCTCCAGTATTTCCTTAATATGTGCATATTGGTGATCCTCGGGCTTCATCTCCAGGAGCGCCATTTCCGCATGGCCCATGATAACCCCCAGCTTGTTGTTGAAATCGTGGGCCACACCGCCCGCCAGGTTGCCGACGGCCTCCATCTTTTGGGCCTGTTCCAATTGGGCCTGAAGCCTTTTGCTCTCCGTGATGTCCTGAACCGTGGAAATCATGAAGTTCTGCGGGTAAGTGGGGATGTTTTTCGCCGAAACAATCTTTTTCCGCCCGTCTTTGCCGGTGGCCTCCACCCCCTCCCAATGCATTCTTTCCGGGTCCCCGGATTGGATATCACTTAGAGTCCGAGCCTTCATCTTTTCCCGGTATTCGGGGTCGGGAAAAACCTTTTCAAAAAAGCCCTCGATGTCTTCAAGCTCCTCTTCGGGCCAGCCATAGATATCCTGGAACATCTTATTCATGTAAGTGGCCTTTCCTTCATCAATGGAATTGACCGCCAACCCGACAGGGAGATGATCCAGTATGGCCTCAATGAATTGATTGCGCTTTAAGAGGAGCGCCTCCATCCGCTCCCGCTCACTTTCTGATTTCTTGCGTTCCGTGATGTCCATGTTTGTGCCGCAGGCCCGGAGAGGATTGCCCTGGGCATCCCACTCAATGACCTTTCCCCGGTCCTGGATCCACAACCACTCCCCGGATTTGTGGTGGACCCGAAACTCGGCCTTGTAAAAGGGCGTCTCTCCCTCAAGATGCGCATTTATAACCTCCCAAACCCCTGGGAGATCATCCGGGTGGACCAATTCCTCCCAGCCCCTCACATGCGGCCTGATCTCATCCAGACTGAATCCCTTCATCTCGGCCCAGCGTTCATCGAATTGGACTTCCCCGGTTTGGATATTCCAGTCCCATGTGCTCAGGTTGCCGCCGAACAGGGCCAGTTCAAGGCGCTCCTCTCGGTCACGCAGGGCCTCCTGGGCCTCCCTGCGCTCGGTGATGTCCATAATGTTTCCCACCACCTTGGTGACCTTCCCATTTTCAAAAACCGGATTCCCTATGGTCCGGACCCACAGGTGGTCTCCCTTTGCCGATACGAACCGTAGCTCCAAATCATAGGCCTCACCTTGATTCACGGCCTTTGAAAAGGCCCGGTCAACAATCTCTCTATCCCCGGGGGCGTAAAATTGGATGTTCTGGTTCACCTTGTTCGGGTCATATGCCCCCCTGCTCACACCATGGATACGATACACCTCGTCGGTCCATGTGATTCTCTTTTCTGCTGGATCGTACTCCCAGCCCCCGACCTTGCTGATCCTTTCCGTTTCATTGAGCAGTCTCTCGCTTCTCTTCAAGGCCTCTTCTGCCTCCATCTTGCGCAAGGCAAAGCCCAAGTCCCCGGCCACTTCTTTGAATAGGGCCTGCCCTTCAGAATCGTGGGCATGGGCGAGGGGCACAGACACGGAGAGGACCCCGCAGGCGGCGCCCTCAAAGGAGACACTGTGGACCATTCCCCCGTGGCCCGCCTTTTCCCCGGCCAGGGGGCATTCCCCGCATTCCGATGCCGGATCTTTCACGATAACCAGATCGTCTCGGGCCAGGGCCCGTTTCATACAGGGAGGGAATCGGCCGCTCTTAAGGGCCCCTTCCATGACCTCGAAGCCGCCGTCAAAGCCGGAAGCGGCGGTCATGGTCACAGCGCCCCTTTCGTCCATCAGGGCGATCCAGGCGTTGGGATAGCCCATGGTCCTGGTCAATTCCGCACATGCCTGTTGGATTAATTCTTCCGGGTCGGTCTCACGGACGATAATCTGATTCACATTGCGGATGGCCTGGAGGATGGCATTCAGGTATGTTCCCCGTTCCCGGGCCTTTTCCAAGGCCTTCCGGGCTTCGGCCTTTTCAACGATTTCCCCGATCAATCTGGCCAGCACGGCCAGCCTTTTTTTGGCCACATCCACGATGAACTTGGGCCGCGTATCATAGGACTTTGCCGTTGCTTCCAATGCCTTCCAATCAACCCCAAAGGCGGATGCAAGCTTCTTGAGTTTTTCTGGGTCTTTCGGAGGATCGCCATACCCGATATTGATGGCGCCCACAACCCGCCCTCCCGCGCAAATGGGCTCCGCATATAACCGGATGCCTCCCACACAGGATATGTCCGCGCTGGTACCCGATTGAACGGCCCTTTTGGCCGAGTCGTTCCAGCAATTCTCATGGCAAAGCCACCTGCCACAACGGAGGGCCTCACGGTTGTCCTCGGTCCGGCAGAGCCTGCGCGAGGCGACGTCCATAAAGCGGCACCACCCGGAAGAGAACATGCCGAATGCATAATCTCCGTTCGCCTCATACACAGCCACGGAAGTCTCCAGAAGATCGATGGCCTCCTCGGCAATCATCTGGAGCGTCTCTTTTCCCACGACGTCCATGATCACTCGCTGCGTATTCAACGCCGTGACATCCCCGTAGGGCGGCTGATAGGGGGCTTCCTTTTCACCGGCGGGACGAACGCTCTTCTCTAAAAGCCACTCGATCCGCTTTAACTCCTTGGAGGCTTCCTGATTCCGGCCCATGTTATTCATCTGAAAATTCCTTTTTTTAGACTTTATCTACACAAACCTGTGGTTGAACCTTCCATGCCAGATCCGCTTTTCCTGAGGGATTGGTCACAGGGCTGAAAGAAATCAAAAGAAAAGAGGGTGTCTTACGGAAAGTGGGAACAAATTCAGAAAGAGCGCCTTTGCGAGGCCGCGGGCAGAAGCCTACAACAATATGCACCCCCATTGGCAAAGGAACTTTTTGAAATCTCCTAAGAAGCAGCCCTTTTTTCAGGAATACTGGGGTTATTCATCAAAGTCAACTACGTCCCGGAGTTCCAGCGCTTGAGCAGATAGGGTTTGGTCATCTCAAAGGTCAGGGAATCCTCCTCTATGGCCTCTTCCGCCTGCTTGATGGACATGACCCTCGTCTTTCTCACAAAAGAGAGGGTCCTTCCAAAATAGAGGGGGATCAGGGAATCCATCATCATGTCCCGCTCCACCACATCGTCCCGGTAGGCCACCGCCGTATCAAAGAGGACCCTGGCCCAGAGATCCGTGGGGAAATTAAATTCCCTCTCCTTCATCCCCCTGATCTCAAGGAGCTTCTGGTGGACATCCTCCTTGAGGACCTTCTCCCATATCTCGTTGTATTCTTCGAAGCCGTTGTAGAATTTCTCGAGCAGGTTCTGGGTGTCCACTTCCACCTTGGGGGGCATCTCCACTTCGCCCAGGCCGAAGCCATAAATCGCGGTGGGCCGGCTGTACTTGACCTTGGACCAGAAAGGGGCGAACTGCCTCATCATGGAAAAGATGGTCCCCACCACCTGCCTGAACATGGGACCCAGGTGGGCGCCCGGGTCCTTGGTCCGGTGGATTTTGGGCCGTCCCATAAAGGACTGACAAACCCGGACCCGTTGGTTGATGGCCAAGGTGGTCATCCAGATATCGATCCCGAAGTTGGCCACCGCTTCGTCCCATACCTCGCTCTGGAGATAGACCTTCCCCATTTTCCCGCTAAAACCAAAATCCCCGCCGATAGGCTGCCTGACCCGCCTGCCGTAAAGGGACCTGGTCATGGGATAGGCGATTCCGTTGGTGATGGTCCCGTCGTATTTGTGTCTCACATAAAGGGGGGCCACGTATTGAAATCCGTCAAACAGGGGTTCACCCAGGTGCCTGATCCATTCCGGGGTGATACTCTTGAGGTCCGCGTCCACCACCACCACGGCCTTGGCCCGGAGCTCGGTGGCCTTCTGAAAGAGGTTCTTGAAATTATTGCCCTTCCCCTTGACACCCGGGGGCGTGGACAGATAGATTTTAGGGGCCTCTGTGGGGGTCTCCAGAAAGACCCCCTTGGTATTATCAGGGGAATTGTTGTCGCAATTGATGATGACGCAGGACCGGCCAGGAAAGTATTTTTTGAGTCCCAGGTCGGCCTGTCTGATGGGGTAGGCAATGGAATCCGCCTCTTTATAAGAAGGGATACATACCACCATCTCGGCCTTTTTCACCTTTTCAGGGTTTACTTCCCTTTCAAACTCCTCTGACATTACCTACCTCCTCGTTTCCGCCCAGGATCTCCAGCACCGCTTCGTTCCAACCCCTTGGCCCCTTCTCACGGGTAACCCTTAACCGGGGGATTTGCTCCTTCACCCCGGGAAAATCGCGCTCGGACCGGACCAGAACGGGATGGCGCGCCCGCTCCAGCATGGAAAAATCGTTGGGGCTGTCGCCCAGGGCCACGGAAACCACCTCTTTTGCCTGAGCCTCGTACCAGGAAAGGAGCTTTTCCATGGCCCGCCCCTTGTCATTGCCGCCCTGCAGGTGATAAAAGCGCCCCCCTGCACTCACCATGAGGCCCCGTCGCAACGCGTTCTCCATGAGGGCCTCCCGGTCTCCCGGCCCCTCGTCAACCACCATAAAGGGCTCGTCATACTCCCTCATGGCCGAAAGCCCTGCGGCCTCCCGTCCCAGCCCGGTGGAACGGGAGATCTCCTCGATGGTCATGTCCCGGTATCCTCTTAGATCCAAACCCAGTTCTTCCCGCATCCCCTGGAGGGCCTTGACCACGCGGCTGTAAGGCAATCCCAGAGACCATTTCCACAGGCCCCTGTCCATAAATGCGTCCGAGGGAGGGCCTTGTGCCATTTCGGGCGGGAAAAAGACCCCGCCCCCGTTTTCGGCGATAAAGGGCGCGGAAAGGGAGAGCTCCCGGCGCAAGACCTCCAACTCCGCCCTGGTCTTGCTTGACGCCATAATGACAGGCACCCGGAGGCTCTTACAACGCTCCAGGGCGGGGCGGGCTTCGTCCCACCCATAGGTGTGGTGGTCCAGCAGGGTCCCGTCCAGATCCGTAAAAACCACCAAAAGCGGCCTGTCCCGCACCCCGCTGACCCGGTTCTCCGCCATGGCAGGCCTTTCCTCCGCCCTCAGGAAAAACGCCTCTTTTCTTGTTCCACCACTTCGATGAGATCATAGAAGATCCGGGGAAGCTTGTTGGACACCCTTTCCCAGGAAACCGTCTGGGGCATCTCAAAGACCCTCTCCTCCGTCTTCCGCTCCACCTCCAGGATCACTTCCGCCAGGCCCTGATCCAGAAAGGGTTTGAATTCGGGGTGGGTGTTGACAAGCCTCAAAAATTTCTCGGTGGTCCGGTAGGGTTGGGTCAGGACCTCACCCGCCTGACGGATGGACCCCCGGAAGACGTCCCGGATGTGGTGTTCTTCCCTGTCCCTGTCGTACTCGAGATTGCTGAATCCCGCATCTTCCGAATACTTCTTGACCTGTTCTTCGGCCACGGCCTGGTAAGTGACCCCCAGGTCCCTGAAAAAGGTCTCTGAAATCTCCAGGCCCTCTTCGATGATCAGGGCGTTCATCAAGGTGGTGACAATATCTATGGCCATGCGATTGAGGCCCTTGGCCCGGTCTCCCGGGGAGACTTCCTGGTGCTTGTGGTCAAAGGGCTCCTCTGAGAACATGACCTGGGCCGCAGAGGAGGCCTTTCGATAGACCTCGATCAAGGTAAAGATCTCCACGCCCCAGTTGGTGGCGAAGCGCATCTTCCTGAGGAGGTCCACATGAAAGGCCACTTCCCCGGAGAGCTGATAATTGAAATCCAGGAGAAATTCGATGAGGCCCAACATCTTCTCCTCTTTGCTCTCCGAAAACTTCCGCTTCAGGGCCAGGAGCAGGGGATCCAGGAGGAGCCGCTTGACCCGCCCGTAGAGCTGCCTGTCCATGATCCGGGCGTAATAGGCCTTTGAAAAATCATACTTAAGCACCACCACCGGATAAAAAAGCCGATCCAGCTGGACCCGCTTAAAGGTTCGAATATCCGCGTCTATGAGCCCGATGGATTCGGCCCCCAGGGCAATGGCGATTCCAAAGCCCAGGAACATGTTTTTGCCCTTTCCCGGTTCGGAGATGTTGAAGCCGGCCTCGTTGAGTTGCTCATAAATGGCCTTGAATCCCGGGCCGTCGTTCCATTGGATGAGGTAGTTTTTCAGCCCCGAGGTCTCGATCAAGTCCTTGAGTAACGAGGCCTCTTCTTCCGTGGCCCGGTCCAGGCCGAAAATAATGGTGGAGAGGTACGTCACATTCCTGAGCTGACGCAAAATATTCTTGAACACGGGGAGATTTGCCGGATCCGTGTACTCACTGGCCAGCAAAGGCACCATGAGGACGGTCTTCTTCCATTTGGAGTGAAGCCTGAGCTGGGTCCTCAGGTGCCTCCTGTCCTTGTAAAGGATGTGGAAGGTGGTGACCTTCCCGCTTTTTTGAGAAAAATCAGAGATGACCGCCTCCTGGCCTATTTTGCAAGAAACCCGCCTTAATGACGCCCTATTCCCTGGGGTTAGCCGATGAAATTAACCAAATCCCCGGCCTTTGTCAACGCTCCTTTACCCCCCCTGATCCACCATCAACCTCGAGCCCGTCGAAAGGCCCTTTCGGATCGTTCCTGCTCAAGAAGAGGCTGGGGTTCCCTTCCCGGACCGGTGGAATAGGGCTCCTAAAAATTACATTAAAGTCTTTCTCTCCCGGTGCCGATAGAAGGCAATGAGTGCCTTCACGCCTTTTGGCGGGAGGCAAACCCCTTTTGCCCGGAAGCAGGGTTTCTAGAGGCGGGCGAAAGCGAATCACCTGTTTCACCAAAATGCAGCAGGGCCTTGTGGTTGACCATCAGGCCTGGGGAGGAAAACAGCATGAAAAGGAAAGGGATGAAACTTAAAGGCAAACTCATATCAGGGTCATTGGCCATGGTGGTGCTGGTGATGGTGGTTTCCGCCATCGTGGTCTCCATTGTCATCAGTGGGCAAAACCAAAGGGCCGCAGACCGGGAGTTGCGTAAATCGCTTAACATCGTCCGGGAGGACCTGCTTGAAAAGCAAAGAAAGCTTCTCTCAGATTCCCAGCAGATCGCCTCCACAGACCAGATGGGGGCCAAGCTTGACCTTATCACCGGATACAAGGGCAACGCCGACCTCATGATGGTGGCCCGCAACTCCTGCGAGGAGATATCCAACGCTATCGCCCAAATAGGATTTACCAGCGACCTGTGGAAGATCGCCGTCTTCGACCAGCAGGGACGCTTGGTGGCCTTTGCCTCCCAAAAGGATAAAAACGCCTACCTGGTCGGCAATTATTATGAAGCGCCTAAACCCACCTTCAGTTGCGCCACCTTGAAGAAGGGCGGTGAACTCAACCGGGATTCATGGGAAAAGCAAGACACCTTTTCCGATCCCTTTATCAGGACCCAATTGGGCGGGAAATTGCCCGGCAAGGCAAAGGTGGTTTTTCAGGATGTGGGCAATTTTATCTCCTTGGTCTCTTATGCGCCCGTATTTGGAAAGAGCTATAACAAGGAAACCGAAAAGATGGAAATCAGGCAGTTCGGGCTGGTGTCGGCGGTCAAGCAACTGGGCCCTTCCTTTCTTGAGAGGATGTCCGGGCTCACGGGCATGGACATCAACCTGTTCACGGACAAGGGCCTGAGCATCGGCGACTTGGAAGGGTACAAAACCCTGAGCGCCACGGCATTGGAAGAACCCCCGGGGGAGTGGAGCCTGGGGGAGCAAGCCCCCGTGCTCAACGACGTAGACCTCCAGGAGGGGGCCTACTTTCAGGGGATTCTGCCCCTTTACCGGGATTCGAGCCTGGCCGGTGCGGTGGCGGCCCTCTATTCAAAGGACATTGTCAAGGCCAATACCTGGCAGATGATCCAGCTCCTGGGCCTGGTTTACCTGGGGTGCCTGCTCTTGATGGTCCCCCTGGCCCTCTTCTTTTCCAGCTCACTTACCCGGCCGGTCAAGAAGGTCATAGACACCCTCACAGAGACGGCCCACAGGGTCTCCTCCGCCTCCGACCAGGTGACCGGGTCCAGCCGCCAACTGGCGGAAGGGGCCTCCCAGCAGGCGGCCTCCCTGCAGGAGACGTCCTCGTCCCTGGAGGAGATGTCTTCCATGACCAAGCAAAACGCACAACATGCCGACGAGGCGGACAATCTTATGAAGGAGGTCCGCCAGATTGTAGACAAGGCCAACCAGGTGGTCAAAAACCTGACCGGGGCCATGGATGAAATCATCAAGTCCAGTGAAGAGACCTCCAAGATCATTAAGACCATCGACGAGATCGCCTTCCAGACCAATCTCCTGGCCCTCAACGCCGCGGTGGAGGCGGCCCGGGCCGGAGAGGCGGGCGCGGGTTTCGCCGTGGTGGCCGACGAGGTGCGGAACCTGGCCATGCGTGCTGCCGATGCGGCCAAGGACACGGCCCACCTCATTGAGGGTACGGTCAAGAAGGTCAAAGAAGGCTCAGGTCTGGTCACAGAGACGGCGGAGGCCTTCTCCGAGGTAGACACCACCAGCAATAAGGCCGGGGAACTGGTCAGCGAGATCGCCGCGGCCTCCAACGAGCAGGCCCAGGGTATTGAACAGGTCAACAAGGCCGCGGTGGAGATGGATCATGTCACCCAGCAAAACGCGGCCAACTCAGAGGAATCCGCCTCCGCTGCAGAAGAACTCAAGGCCCAGGCCGTGGAAATGGGAAATATTGTGGAGCAGTTGGTGAGTCTGGTGGGCGCGGCCGCCAAGCAGGCCAAAAGGTCCGCCACCCAAAAAAGACCGGCCCTCAAAGACCCCGGCCTTGAGGCGCCTTCCACAGCCCACCCTCCGGCCAGGGTCCACTAAGATCCAGGATACCCTCGCAAAAACCCCGGTCCTTTTTTAGGGCCGGGGTTTTTGTATTGACCCCGTAGTTGCATAAAAGAGGCTTAAGAATCAGCTCTTTTGCTTTCCAGGCCTTTAGATACTGTCTCAATCATGTCATTGCGTTTGCAATAACGGGGTTGATAAGCCCCCGAGGACCTGATAATTCTATTGATTATGATCCCATCCATCGAGACCTGCTTCCAGCTCATGGACCACTACGGTATGCTGGATCACATCAAGGCCCATTCCGTGATGGTCGCCAAAGCGGCCCGGGTCATTTCACGGGGCCTTGAGGAGGCCGGACTGGAGATCTCCCTCGAGAAAATCACGGCCGGCGCCCTGCTCCACGATATAGGCAAGACCCCTTCCCTCAACTCGGGCATGGACCACGAGGCGTTGGGCAGGGAGATCTGCCTCCAGAATCACCTGGAGGAGATCGCCGGTATTGTGGGGCAGCATGTGAGGCTCAAGGCCGATCTTCCCCGCCACCTCTACTCAGAAGAGGAGGTCGTATTTTACGCGGACAAGCGGGTCAACCACGACAGGATCGTCCCCTTGCAGGAGAGGCTGGACTATATTGTGCGCCGCTACGGCCGGGATCAGGAATGGCTCTGCCGAAGGATCCGGCGCAACTTCAGGCGCTGTGAAGGCCTTGAGACAAAACTTTTCAGCAAACTCTCCTTCGGGCCCGGGGCATTATCCGGGCTGGTTCAAAGGGAAGGCCTCTTATAGCGCCCTTTGGGAGGAAGGCTCATGAATAAAACCGCTCTTCTGATTTCGGTCCTGTGCCTGTTCCTGTTCTCGCCTCCGGCCCATGATGGATGGAGCGCAGAGCAGGATCCGGGACTGAACGGGCTGGAAGACACCGACCAATTCAAGGAACTTGAAAAGACCCTCAAGGAGCTGGGCGAGGAGATGAAGCGCTCAGGCGAAGAGATCCGGGGAAAAATCCAGAAAGAGGTCATCCCCCGGATCCAGGAGGAGCTCGAGGCCTTAAAGGACTGGATTCGAAAGCATCGGCGCAAGAAGGAGAAGCCACCACCTGTACCTATTGAGCTGCCAGGCACCATAGCCCTGTGAAAGAGGGAGGCCCAGGGCCATGTCCATTCGAACCATCGCCAGGGACCTTTACCGCTTCAAAAAGGAGGTGGAACGGCTTGAGCAGGAGCTCAAAGAGACCCCCTATGAGAATCGGGCTGACATAGAAGACCGTCTCCGAAAAGCCAAGGCGGAGCGGAATCGTATCCAGGGGATGCTCGACGGGAGCAAGGAGCCGCCGCCCCATAGAAAACCCCTGTAAAACCTCCTCCTATTCTCCCCGCTTCTGGATCTCCTTGCTCAATCTCTCGAGTCCCTTTCCGGTCTCCTGGAGGACCTGATCCACCCGCTGGGCGGTCTCTTTTTTAATGCTCCCTATCTTGCCCTTGAGGGTCTCGATCTCTGCATGAAGCTGGGCCTGATTCATGGTCCGGCTCAAGGAGAACAGGGCCACAATCAGGGCGACGATGGACACAAAAAGGGCCAAGGTGGCCCTGAAGCCTCCCTTGGCACTCTTTTTTTCCTCTCCCACCATATTCCCTCCTCCCGGCTGTTTTCTCCAGGCCATGTGCTTGGCCTTTGTACCCCGTAGTTGCGTAAAAGAGGCTTAAGAATCAGCTCTTTTGCTTTCCAGGTCTTTAAGATACTGTCTCAATCATGTCAATGCCTTTGAAACAACGGGGTTGATAGCCCGGGCGGGTGCCACTATACCAGGAGAGGACTGTGATCCAAAGGCCCTTTTGGCCTTGAGGTTCAACCCTCGCCGGCATGGATGCCGGTGTGATAAGGGCCTTTGGCCATCTCCCGGGCCTTGGGCTTTTTTAAGAAGGCGGGGCCCATTTCCCGTTCTATGGCTTTTCCCTGTTCACAATTTTGACACTCCAGAAACCTGGAGGCCAGGGCCAGCTTGGGGGATGAGGGCGAACCGTAAAGCCTTGCATTCCGCCGCTGCACACACCGGATCTTCAACATGGTACAGTTAAACCGCCGGCAACGGAAATATTCTGGATTGTCCATAAAGCCCATGGTCAAAAAGCCCCCCTATAAACGGGTCGAAACTCGAACCGGGGCCCCGGCAAGCAGGTCGGGGACCCCTTGAACCGCTTGCGTATTTCTTATTGCAATCCCTATGCCAAAAGAAATTTTCTGTCACCGGCCAAATCACGGGAATCTGTTTTGAAAAAAGACGACTTGTGGTATATGACACAGGCGTGAAGGGCCCCATCAGGCCCTTTCCGGAGAGGGCCTATGAAATCCATCCTTGTTCTGAGTCAAGACAAAGACACCCTCCAATCCCTCAGGGCCGGTCTCCCCTCCAGGTACCGGTTTGATCAGGCCTTTGACCGGCCTACGGCCCTGGAAAGGCTGGCCAAGAGGCGCTACGACCTGGTCTTTGCGGACACGACCATCCTTTCAGACCTGACCGTGGATCACGGATACAGGGGCGCCCTTCAACCCTTCTGGGGCGTGTATCCCACCCTGGAAATCATTGTCGTGGCCTCTCAAGAAATGGTCAGAGAGGCGGTCATGTTTGTCAAGGCCGGTGCGGCCAGTTATGTAACCCGTCCTATCAATCCGGATGAGGTCAAGCATGTGGTGGAAGACCTCTATGAATCCATCATCGCCGAGTCCGAGCTCGACTACCTCAGGGACCAGTTCTGGCACGCGGACGACATGGCCCTTGTTCAGACCCGGAGCACCCTCATGAAACAGGTCTTTGACAAGATCCGGTCCGTGGCCCCCACCAGGAGCACGGTGCTCCTCATGGGAGAGACAGGCACCGGCAAGAGTCTCCTGGCCAGGCTCGTCCACGGCCACAGCAACCGGAGGGAAAATCAGTTCATCAGCCTCCATTGCGGGGCCATTCCAGACACCCTCCTGGAAAGTGAACTCTTTGGGCATGAAAAGGGGGCCTTTACCGGGGCTGTCCGGAGGAAACTGGGCAAGTTCGAGATCGCCCACCGGGGTACCATTTTCCTGGATGAAATAGGGACCATCACCCCCTCGGCCCAGATCAAGCTCTTAGAAGTGCTCCAGGAGGGAACCCTTCAGCGGGTGGGGGGAGAAGACAGCATCGAGGTGGACGTCCGCATCATTTCTGCCACCAACGCCGACCTTAACGAGCTTTGCGCCCAGGGCCGATTCAGAAAAGATCTCTACTACCGGTTGAATGTCTTCCCCATTGAAATCCCTCCTTTAAGAGACAGGCTGGAGGACATCCCCCATCTCACCAATCTCTTTCTGCGTAAGATGAACCGGTTCGGACAGAAGGAAATCAACCACGTACACCCCTCGGTAATCCAGGCCTTCCAAAAGTACCCGTGGCCCGGAAATATCCGGGAATTGGAAAATCTCCTGGAAAGGGCCTATATCCTGGAGCCCTCCCACGTGCTCACCCCTGAAGGCTTCCCCCCGGACCTCCTGGGTCCGGGCCTGTCTCCGGGGCTTCCCCCCGGTCCTGGCACCACCCTGGCCGAGGCACGGCGCAGCGCCGTGGAAACGGCCGAAAAGGCTTATCTCCATGAAGTCCTCGCCCGGTGCCGGGGAAAAATCCGCGAATCGGCTGAGTCGGCCGGGATCACCACGCGCCAGTTGAATAAGTTGATGCAGAAGCACGGTTTGCGAAAGGAAGACTTCAGGCATCCCCAATAGGAATCTCAAGTTCCGATACCTTTTTGTTTCGGAACCGGGGTTTCCGATTTTCCTATGCTCTGTTAAATCACGGCCTTATCCTCCCTTTCCGGGCCTCCGGGCATCCACCTCCTCCATGGCCCTTCACAGGCCAGGGAACCCTGAGTTCGGCGCTCCCGGTCCTTTCATAGTCAAGCCTTTAAAATGAGGTGACATTCTTCACCTGGCACGGCTGTTGCTCTATAGAAGCCGACAGACGCTGTCAATGCTCAAAAACCCGCCCTCGGGGCGTAACCACGCAGGAGGAAAATGGAGAAGGTCATCTCCAAGGCCTCTCATGGACCCAGTATCCTCAGGGGCCTTATCGTCCCCGTGGACTGGGATGAAAACGGGCGGGTCACGGCCGTCGCCATATCGGACTTCTATGAAGAAGAATATCTGATTGACCGCAAGGACAAGGGAGAAGAACTCAAGGACCTGGTCCGCCAGGAGGTGCGGTTAAAGGGTGTGGTGCGGCAGTCCAAAGGCAGAAAGATGATCACTGTTTGGGACTATTCCCTGATCAGGCCTGAGGCCGCACCTTCCGCCTGAGGCGCTCCCCACTATAGGCAGGGGACACAGGAGATATACCCACCATGGAGAAGGGAGAAGATCTTTCGTCGGTCTCCACTTGGATGGCCGCTATGCGGGGCACGGCGGCCACGGCCATTGTGATTCATCATTGGCTCCTGCTGATGCCTTACAAAAGAAACGACCTCTCCGATGTCGTCACCACCGCCACCGAGACCTGCGTCCACCTCTTCTTCGTGCTCAGTGGATGGGGTCTCACCCAGTCCTACTTCACAAAAGGTCATCCGTCGTGGCGGTCCTGGGCTGTAAAACGGTTTAAGAAGATCATATTTCCGTACTGGATCATGGTCACTCTCACCTTTTTCCTGGCCCAAGCCCTGCATCGCCTCAGCCCCGCCCTTGTAGAGACCGCCTATGGCTGGGAGTCCCTCTTGGCCTGTCTCAGCCTGACCAGAAACGCCTACCCTCCGGCCTGGGGCCTGAACGGGACCCTGTGGTTCATGCCCGTCCTGGTAGGGCTCTATGCCCTGTTTCCCTTCCTGATCAATATCCTCCAAAAAGGGGGGCTCTGGACCCTGCTCCTGATCTCCGCCGGCGTGAGCTACGGATCCATCGGGGCGGCGGCCTCCCTGGGTTATGGTCTCACCTGCCAAGAGGCCTTGCCCTTTTTCTTTGTCATTGAATTCTCCCTGGGAATGGGGCTGGGACACATGAGCCTTTTCTCGGCCCGCCATTTCAAAAGGCTCTTGGGGTTCCCCGCCCTTTTCCTCGGGGCGGTGATCGCCCTTGCAGCCTGGACTATGGGCGAGGAATGGGACATGGGGTGGACCTTCAGCGGTTCCTTGACCGCCCTGGGCCTCTCCCTTATGACCCTGAATCTCTCCCGCTGGGTGCTCCGGTGGTCTCCGGAAAAGGGAAAGGCCCTTCTCTTCGGAATCAGCCGGCAATCCTATCTCATGTATCTCGTCCACGCCCCCTTGATCGTCTTCCTGGCCAAACCGCTCTTTTTGGACCTCCCCCCCGTGGGCCCTTATGCCATGATGGTCCTGGCCCCGGTTTACGCGGGGCTCATCTACGGGCTGGCCAAGGCCTTTTCCCCCTTACTCCAGGGCCTTGATCTGACCCACGTCCTTGGCGTGGCCCGGGATGAGCAAGGATGTCCCGGTCCTTGATGATACATCACGGGGAGAGTGTCTGGAGCGGCCGGATGGCCCTGTTTTTTGTTGACATTACCCGGGCCGTTTGTCAACAGTGAAGAAAGACTGGCGGTCTTCGGGGCGCGTGCGGCCCCGGGACTTAAAACCTTGGTTTTTCCGGTAGGAGGAGCCGATGCTCAATTTAAAAGATCTAAGGCCTGAACTCCACGATATGGGGTTTAGAAATGTGGCCAACCTGTACTGGAACGCCTCAACCCCCCATCTCTACGAGCAAATCGTGCGAAGGAGGGAAGGCAACCTGGCCCACCTGGGCCCGGTGGTGGTGAGGACCGGTCATCATGTGGGAAGATCCCCGGAGGACCGGTTCATTGTCAAAGAGCCCTCCAGTGTGGATAAGATCTGGTGGGGCCCGGTGAACCGGGGTATTGAGGAGACCTACTTTACCCATCTCTTCTACCGGCTCCTCGCCTACTTTCAAAACAAGGATATCTTCATCCAGGACTGCTATGCAGGGGCCGATCCCCAATACCGGATTCCCATCAGGGTCATTACGGAACGGGCGTGGCACAGCCTCTTTGCCCGTAATATGTTCATCCAGATGAAGAGCCCGGAAGAGGCCCAAACCCACCGGCCCCAGTTCACCCTTATCGATGCCCCCAGGTTTCACGCCATCCCCGAGCTGGACGGCATTTCCTCAGAGGCCTTTATTCTCATCCATCTGGGCAAGAAGCTGGTCCTCATCGGAGGCACCAGTTATGCAGGAGAGATCAAGAAGTCGGTCTTTACCATGCTCAACTATTTTTACCCCCAGGACGCCGTCCTTTCCATGCACTGCTCGGCCAATGTGGGTGACCACGATGATACGGCCATCTTCTTCGGCCTTTCCGGCACAGGCAAGACCTCTCTCTCCGCGGACCCCGAGCGGTTGCTCGTAGGCGACGACGAACACGGGTGGAGTGACCGGGGGGTGTTTAACTTTGAAGGAGGCTGTTACGCCAAGGTCATCCGCCTCTCCAAAGAAGCGGAGCCCGAGATCTACGAAACCACCCGCCGCTTTGGGACCATCCTGGAAAACGTGGCCCTGGACCAGAAGAACAGGCGTCTGGACCTCAACGATGAGTCCCTCACTGAAAACACCCGGGCCGCTTATCCCATCCCCCATATCTCCAGCGCCCTCCGCCAGGGTATGGCCGGTCACCCGAAAAATGTCATTATGCTCACCTGTGACGCCTTTGGTGTGATGCCCCCGGTGAGCCGGCTGAGCGTGGAGCAGGCCGTATACCATTTCCTGAGCGGTTATACCGCCAAGGTGGCGGGCACAGAGATCGGGGTCAAAGAGCCCCAGACCACCTTCAGCGCCTGTTTTGGGGCGCCCTTCATGGCCCTGCCCCCCGCGGTCTATGCAGACCTTTTCATGAAGCGGGTCAAGGCCCACAAGGCCACATGCTGGTTGATCAATACGGGCTGGATCGGCAAACCTTACGGTGAGGGGGAGCGGATTAAGATCGCCTACTCCAGGGCCATTGTAAGAAGCATCCTGGACGGCACCCTGGCCAAAGGCGAGTTTGAGAGGGATCCCATCTTTGGCTTCATGGTCCCCAAGGCCTGCCCGGATGTGCCTACCGGACTCCTCAATCCGCGCTCCCAGGCGACGGATTTTGAAGCCTACCAGGCCAGGGCCAAGACGCTTGCCCGGGATTTCCAGGAGAACTTCAAGCACTTTGAAGGCAACGTCCCCCCGGAAATCCAGAGGGTAATGCCCTGAAAGGTATCCGCCAGGATCTTCTTCATTCCCTTAGTCTGAAACCCCCGGCCAGGCGGGTCACCATCCCTTTCTAAAGGGCCCTTTCCGCCCTCCCTCAAAACCACCTGCGGGGATATCAAAGGCGAGGCTCTTCTTGTCTCTCCCGCCCTAAAATGATATAAAATGGTAACAATAGAAAAATATGTTTTTTACCGAGAAATTGTGCCGAGGAGCCAAGGGAAGAGAACCCAACCGGCTTGGCAGAAGAGCGCAGAAGAAAAGGGAGAAGACATGCAATATGATACGGCCCTCCGGGCCTATACATCAAAACGCATCGAAGAGATTGAATCCGCGGACATCCTCGTGGGGATCCCCTGTTACAACAACGAGGCCACCATCGCCCACGTGATCCAGATGGTCACCCACGGCCTGGCCCGGTACTATAACGACCGGAGGTCGGTCATTTTTATCGCCGACGGCGGCTCCACGGATGACAGCCGTGAGGTGGCCAAGGAATTTGAGATCAAGCCGTGGCAGGAGAAGATCATCTCCATCTACCGGGGCCCCGGGGGCAAGGGCTCGGCCCTGCGGTCTCTTTTCGAGGCCGCCAAACGGCTGGAGGTCAAGGTATGCGCCATGGTGGACTCCGACCTCAGGAGCATCACCCCGGACTGGGTCCACTACCTCATGGATCCCGTGCTGGATAAGGGATACCAGTTTGTGGCCCCTGTTTACCTGCGCCACAAGTACGACGGCACCATCACCAACAACATCGTCTATAACCTGACCCGGGCCCTTTACGGCAAGCGCATCCGCCAGCCCATAGGCGGGGACTTCGCCATGTCCAGAGACGTGGCCAAGTTCTACATCGAGCAGGATGTGTGGGACACGGATGTGGCCCGCTTCGGAATCGACATCTGGATGACCACCAGCGCCATCACCCAGGGCTTTCATGTGTGCCAGTCCAATCTGGGGGTCAAGATCCACGACGCCAAAGATCCGGGTCAGCACCTGGGGCCCATGTTCAGGCAAGTCCTCTCCGCTCTCTTCTCCATGATGGAGCGCTATGAGAGTTACTGGAAAAGGATCCAGGGCAGTGAGGCGGTTGAATTGTTCGGCTACGAGGGGTATATGGAGCCTGAACCGGTGAACGTGAACCTGGAAGGCATGATCGAGCTCTTCAAGGCGGGATACCACCAGTTCTCCCCCCTGTGGAAAGAGATCTTCTGCAAAGACTGTTTTGAGCAGATTCGTCGGACCGCGGACCTGGACTCTTCTGAATTCCATCTGGCCACCGAATCCTGGATTCAGATCCTCTATGAGCTGGCCGCCACCTTCCATCTCTGGACCGTGAACCGGATGAAACTCCTCGACCTGGTGACCCCCCTCTACTACGCCCGGGTGGCCTCCTTTGTGCGCCAGATCTGGGAGATGTCTTCCCAGGAGGCGGAAGGACTGGTGGAGGAGCAGGCCCAAAGGTTCGAAGAGCAGAAGGACTACCTCATCAAGATATGGGATGGGAAATCCGAAGAACGGGCCAGGGCCCAGGGTTGAGGTCCCGGGGGGGATCAAGGCCCGGGTCAAACGAGGTGAGAGACCATGAATGACCAGCTCCTGGACAAACTCCGCGATGACGCCGCCGCCATATTCAAAGATTGCCTCCGTGCCGTAGACCCTTACCGGGCGGTCAAGGCCTTTGTCCGCATAGACAAGGGCCAGCTGATTCTGGGGCCGTCTGAATCAGAAGGTACCCTTCTTGACCTCACGGCCTATGACCGGATCTGCCTGGTGGGCGGCGGCAAGGCCACCGCTCCCATGGCCCGGGCCATCGAGGATCTGCTGGGGGAGGAAATCCAGGAAGGGATTATTACCGTAAAGTATGGTTTCACCCAGCAACTGGATTACACGGAGATCGTGGAAGCGGGCCATCCTGTGCCCGATCAAAACGGGGTGGAGGGGACCCGCAGGATCCTGGCGCTTTTGAAGGGATTGGGGGCAAAGGACCTGGTCTTCTCCCTTATATCCGGAGGGGGTTCGGCCCTCCTGGTCCAGCCCGCCCAGGGTATGGCCATGGCCGACATCCAGGAGATCACCCGCCGCCTCCTGGAATGCGGGGCCAGCATTGATGAGATCAATGCCGTGAGAAAGCACATCTCCATGACCAAAGGGGGTCATATGGCCAGGGCCGCCTATCCGGCCACCACCGTCAACCTCATGCTCTCGGACGTGGTGGGAGACCGCACAGATGTGATCGCCTCAGGGCCCTTTGTTCCCGACACCTCCACCTTTCAGGACGTGGAAGATGTTTTAAAAAAGTACGACCTGAAAGACCTCCCGCCCGCCATCCTTCGCCACCTCAAAGAGGGCCTGGAAGGCCGGATCCCCGAGACCCCCAAGGCGGATGATCGCGCCTTTGGCCGGGTCTATAATTTCATTGTGGGAAGCAACATCATGGCCCTGGAGGCGGCCGCGGAAAAGGCCCGGGACCTGGGCTACACGCCCCTGATCCTCTCGTCCATGGTGGAAGGAGAAACCAGGGACGTGGCCCGGGTGCACAGCGCCATTGCAAAGGAGATGGTCAAGACGGGCCGGCCCATACCACCCCCCGGCTGTGTCATCTCCGGGGGTGAAACCACCGTGACCATCCGGGGTAAGGGCATCGGGGGCAGGAATCAAGAGTTCTGCCTTGCCGCTGCCCTGGATCTCGAGGGTCTCCCGCCCAGGGCGGTCGTGCTCAGCGGCGGTACAGACGGAAACGACGGGCCCACCGAGGCGGCAGGGGCCGTGGTGGATCCCCTCACCGTGGGCCGGGGCAGGGACGCGGGCATGGAGGCCCGGGATTTTTTGAGGAACAATGACGCCTATCATTTCTTTAAGGCCATCAATGAACTGCTCCTCACCGGTCCCACCAAAACCAATGTGATGGATGTCAGGCTGTTGCTGGTCCGCTGAATACCACGGTAATAACCCAGGCCACCGCCCTAGAAAGGAGCCAGGCCATGACCGATTTTCACCAGGAAGGAAACGTCACCACCCTTCATGATCTTTACCGGGCCTTTGACCGGGAGGAATACCTTCTCAACCTCGAACGCAAGATCGAGGAGTATGCCGAGCACCTGAGGATCTGTCTCCTCCTCCCCTCCCTCTACACCGAGATCCAGAACCCTCAGGTCCTGGACCGGATCCTCTCTGAAATTGAAGGGGTCCGGTACCTCCACAGTGTGGTGGTGGCCCTGGGAGGCGCACCCGAGGAGTCCCAGTTCCATGAAGCCAAGGAGTATTTCCGCCGGCTCCGCACCCCGGACCGGGATGTCAAGGTGGTATGGGTGGACGGCCCCCGCGTTCAGCAGGTCTTTAATGACATCCAGGAGAGGGAAATCCCCACAGGGATTCAGGGCAAAGGGCAATCCGTGTGGATCACCCTGGGCTACCTCTTTGCCCGGGAAGACAGTGATGTCATCGCCCTCCACGACTGTGACATCGTCACCTACGACCGCATCCTCCTGGGACGGCTCATCGAGCCCACGGCCAATCCCAACAACGACTTTGAATTCTGCAAGGGGTATTATGCCCGCATCTCCCCCACGGAGAAGAGCATGAAGGGGAGGGTGACCCGGCTCTTTGTGACCCCCTTTGTGGATGCCTTGCAGAACCTCATGCATGCGCGGGGCCACCATGAACTGGAGCGGTTTTTCGCCTACCACCGCACCTTCAAGTACCCCCTGGCCGGCGAGTTCAGCTTCGCATCCCGCCTGGCCCGGGAGATCAACATCGCCTATGACTGGGGCCTGGAGGTAGCCACCCTCTCAGAGGTCTACCACCGGGTCATGGAGAGAAAGATCGCCCAGATCGATCTCATCCCCAACTATGAGCACAAACACCAGGATCTCTCCCCCGAGGACGCCGCCGGGGGTCTTCATCGCATGGTGGTGGACATCGCCAAGTTTTATCTCACCTATATGCGGTCTCACGGGGTGCCCCTGGACGACGCCTTTGTGGACATGCTCCTTCATACATACTATAACAACACCCTCAAGTTCATCAAAAGCTACAGTGACGACTCGGAGGTGAACGAACTGGGCTTTGACCGGTACCAGGAAGAGCTCACGGCCCGGTTCTTCCGGGGCTTCCTGTGGACCGCCTGGGAGCAGAGCAAGGGGCCCCACGAGAGCAGCCTGATCCCCTCCTGGAACCGGGTCTTCTTCAGTTTTCCCGAGATCTATCTCCAGATCCTTAAGGCGGTGGAAGCGGACAATGCATAAAGAACAGCGGCTCTCAAGGGAGTAAGGGCGTGAACGGGCTGAAGGTCCTTTTTCTGGCCCCCGAGGCGGTCCCCTTTGCCAAGACCGGCGGCCTGGCCGATGTGGCCGGATCCCTGCCCCCGGCCTTGCGCCGTTTGGGGCTGGATGTCCGCCTGGTCCTGCCCCTCTACCGTGCAGTGCGTGAAAGCCCCTTGGAAAGGCACCCTTTGGTGAGGGATCTGAAGGTCCCCCTGGGCACAGACCTGCTCACCGCCGATGTGCTGGAGACCCGCACCGAGGAAGGGGTTCCTGTGTATCTCATCGACCGGGAGGACCTCTTTGACCGCCCCCACCTCTACGGAGACAGCCGGGGAGATTACTACGATAACCTGGAACGGTTCAGCTTCTTTTGTCATGCCGCATTACGTCTCCCCCAGGCCCTGGCCTTTGAGCCGGACCTCTTACACTGCCACGACTGGCAGACGGGCCTGGTGCCGGCCTTGTTAAAGGATCCCGCCGGGACTTTACCCGGGCTTGGGGCGTCCAAGACGGTATTCACCATCCACAATCTGGCCTACCAGGGACTTTTCAACCCGGAAAAACTGGCGCTCACAGGGCTCTCAAGGGAGCATTTCTTCCATGCCGACGGCCTGGAGTACTGGGGCCGGATAAGCCTCCTCAAGGCGGGTATCTTTTATGCCCAGGCCGTGACCACGGTGAGTCCCGCCTACGCCCGGGAGATCCAAACCCCGGAATACGGGGCGGGCATGGAGGGCATCCTCCGCCGCCGAAAGTCAGACCTGCACGGGATCCTCAACGGCGTGGATTACCGGGTCTGGGACCCCTGGCGGGACCCGCATCTCCCGGTGAATTACGAACCCCGCCACCTTGAGGGTAAGGCCCGGTGCAAGGAATATCTGATCCATGAGATGGGTCTTGACCCATCCCTCAAGGGCCGGCCCCTGCTGGCCCTGATCTCCCGCCTGGACGCCCAGAAGGGACTTGATTTGCTTGTGCTTGTCCTGGACCGCCTCCTGGATATGGATCTGGGCCTCGTGGTACTGGGGACAGGGGAGAAGACCATCCAGGGAGCCCTGGTTGAGGGATGTAGTGCCCATCCCGGCCGCATGGCCCTTTCCCTGGACTTCAACGACCCCCTGGCCCATCGGATCATGGCCGGGGCCGATCTGTTTTTAATCCCCTCCCGCTATGAACCCTGCGGCCTCACCCAAATGTACGCCCTTAAGTACGGAACCCCCCCGTTGGTGAGGGCCACGGGGGGACTGGACGACACCATCATCCCCTTTGACCCCGGGACCGGCGAAGGGAATGGATTCAAGTTCGGTCCCTATGACCCGGAGGCCTTCCTGGAGGCCATCATCCGGGCCCTGGCCCTTTTTAAGGACCGCCGGACCTGGAAAAGGGTCATGGCAAACGGCATGAAGGCCGATTTTTCCTGGAATCGCTCAGCAACCCGGTACAGAGAACTCTACAGGGGCCTCGTATACCCGCAGGATTACCCCCGTCCTGCCCCTCTATGAGGAAATAAGGGGAGAGGACCATGAATCTTATTGCCATTCTCGCCAACCTGCGCTTCCAGGATGTGCTGGACATCCTCTTTTTGACGGTGGTGGCCTACCACCTCTACCTCTGGTTCAAGGGGAGCAAGGCCTTCAAGGCCTTGATAGGGCTCCTGGTCCTGGGCATGGTCTTCACCGCGGCCCGCACATGGGGCCTTTTCCTGACCACCTGGGTATTCCAGATCCTCTGGCAGGTCCTCATCATCCTGCTCATCATCCTCTTCCAGTCCGAGATCCGACAGGTCCTGGAACGGGTCAATCCCTTACAGGTCATAGGACTGCGAAGGTTATCCATGCCCGAAAAATGGATCCCCCCCTTCACCAAGGCGGTCTTCTCTTTGGCCGCCCGAAAGACCGGTGCTTTGATCATTATTGAGCGACTGGACCGGGTCCGGGAGTGGATCACGGAGGGCCAGCCCCTGGAGGCGGAACCCAGTCTTGAAATCCTGACCAGCCTGTTTCAGAAAGACTCCCCCCTTCACGACGGGGCCGTGGTGATCCGGAAAGGACACATCAGCGAGGTGGCCTGTTACCTGCCACTGAGCCCTGATGAAGGCCTTCCCAAGGAATGGGGGACCCGGCACCGGGCGGCCCTGGGCCTCTCTGAGCGGTGCGACGCCTGGGTGGTGGTCGTCTCTGAGGAACGGGGAGAGGTATCTCTGGCCAGGGCAGGGGAAATGGTGAACGTGGAAAACGAGACAAGGCTCTATGACCTGATCCTGAAGGCGGTGGCCCCGGTCACGCCCGCCGAGAAGACGTGGTGGCAGAGGATTCGTTTCTTCTTTGTCCACCGGTGGAAGACCAAGCTGGGGACCCTGGCCCTGGTGAGCCTCCTCTGGCTCCTCCTGGCGGGACAGCAAGATGTGGAGGCCACCTTTCACGTGCCCTTGCAGACCGAGGGGGTGCCGGCCCGACTGGAGGTGATTGAACCCGCAGACCCGGGTATCAAGATCACCATCCGCGGGTTGCGCAAGGACGCGACCACATTGAATGAGAAAAATATCCTGGCCGAGATAGACCTGTCCATGGCCCATGCGGGCACCTGGACTATTCCCATTACAAGGCGCGCCATCCACCTGCCCAATGAGCGGCTCCAGGTGGTCAAGATCGAACCGGCCAAAATGGAATTCACCCTTAAGAAGAAACCCTAACCTTGAAACACTGGATAGGGCCCCGTTAATTCATCAAGGCCGGGGTGAGAGGACATGACTAAGCACTCGAAGAGATTCGCAATCCTTTTTTTGTTTTTCATTATAAAGGCCCTTGTGGTCCTTGGCTCCGGCTCCCAGGCCCTGGGGGCCAACTGGATCAAGATCGGCCTCTTGGAGGAGCCCAAGACGCTCAATATCTGGCTGGCCAGCGACGCCTGGTCCCGCAAGGTCCTGGGTCAGATCCATGATTCCCTTTATATTCGAGAACCCAAGAACCTCACCCTCGTCCCCTGGCTCGCCCAGGGGGAGCCTGAATATGACAAGGCCGCGCTTTCTTACACCGTCACCCTGAGGCCGGCCCAGTGGTCGGACGGCTCCCCGGTCACGGCCCGGGATGTGGTCTTTACCGGGAAACTTATCAAGGCCCTCCGGGTTCCCGGTCATTATTCAAACTGGAATTTCATCAAGGACATCCAGGCCCTGGACCAGAGGCGCATCCGATTCGTGCTGGAAGAACCCAAGGCCACCTTCCTCTCCAGGACCCTCACCACCCCGGTGGTTCAAAAGAAGCAATGGGCCGGACTGCTCCGGGAGGCCTCTCAGGCCACAAAACCCCTCAAGGCGTTACTCAACTTCAAGATGGAACGGCCGGTGGGGACCGGACCCTTTGTTTTGAAGGAGTGGAAGCAGGGGGCCTATCTCTTTCTTGAAAAGAACAGACATTTCTTCGGCACAGGGAAAAAGATCGGGGGTCATGTGCTGGGGCCTTATGTGGACGGCATTGTTTTCAAATTTTTCGGCACCCCCGACGCCGCTATCCTGGCCCTAAAAAAGGGCAGCGTCGACTATTTCTGGTGGGGAATCCAGCCTGGATACATTGAAGATCTCCTAAAGGCTGGGGACATCCGTATCTTTTCCAGCCAGAAGAGCGCCCTTTACTACCTGGGCTTCAACCTGAGGAGAAGGCCCTTTGACGATCCCGCCCTCAGGCACGCCATGGCCACCATGGTTGACAAGCACTTTATCATAAAGAGGATTCTACAGGGTTATGCCATTGACATGGATTCCGTGGTGCCGCCGGGGAACACCTTCTGGTATTGCCCGGACCTTCCCTCTTACGGTGAAGGGCTGTGCCGGGAGAGGCGCATCAGAAAGGCCTATGATATCCTCACTGCATTATTCGATGCTTTCATGAATGATTTTCTCTCCCGCCTAAATCACTACTTCAATGAA
>CAZNLL010000049.1:0-24373 GCA_964573885.1 uncultured Desulfobacteraceae bacterium
GCATTTCCATGAGCTCTCCACCCTCAGAAGGCGTGGTTTCCATAAAATAGGCCAGGTTTTCAGGGACTTTTTGCGTGGAGTAAAGGACGGTGTCTATACGGTTTACCGTGGCCTGGGCAAGGTTTCTCGCATTTTTCTCGATGTTTTTTACGATAACCTGCCTGGAGAAATTATAATTATACCAGAATATGGAAAGAAAGATGATTGTGCTGCTTGCCAGAATGAGAAAGCTGAGTTTAAACGCTATTCCTCTATTTCTAATCATAAGGGGTGCACTTTCGGTAGAAGGTGTCCATAGGAGGAATGGATTGTATCAAATCATTGCCCTTTAATCCCTTGGCCACTCGGTAATAGTCCTGGGCCAGCAGGACACCTGGAGGGGTATCCGAAGCCTCGGGAAACATGAGGTCTTTCATTCTTTCAAGCATCCATTTCTGGTGGACCCGGGTGGCGGGGATATGGGCCTCTTTAAGATTCTTCATGACTATATCCAAGGCCTCTTGAGGGTGCGCAAAGGCGTATTTCCACCCTTCAATGGATGCCTCCACAAAGGATTTGCACAGGGCGGGATCCTTCAGATAGGTCTCTTCAAGGGTGTAAATACCGTCTTCTGGAAAGTTGAGGCCGTGTTTGTGGAAGAAGAATGTCGTCAGTTCATCAGGATTAAGACCGCAATTGAGGATGGTATGGTATTCATTGTACCACATGGCCGAGGCCACATCGACACCGTTGCGAAGGAAGAGATTAACGGAATAAGACTGCCGAATGATCTTTGCCTCGATGCCGTATTTTTTTAAAAAGGCCCTCGGTTGAATTTGAAAGACAGGTCCCCAAAGCCCCACCTTTTTGCCGTTGATGTCGTGGGGCTCCTTGATGCCGCTCGATTTTTTTGCCACCAGCATCAGGGCGGAATGCTGGAGCATCTGGGCGATATTGAGGACCCTTACTCCCCGGTCCTTCATCTGTATTCCAGTGGAGAGCCATAGAGTGGCGAAGTCCGCCTTTCCGCTCTCCAAGAGATCGGAAGGCGGGTGATTGGGACCCCCGGTGATGATGGTGAGATCAATACCGTATCTCTTATAGATACCCCGCTCAAGGGCCGTGTAATAACCGGCAAACTGGGCCTGAGGAACCCACTGGGGGATGAAAGAGGCCTTCTTCAGGGGCTGAGCCGGGGCCCACCAAGGGATACCTACAAGGAGCAAGAGGGCTGTAAGAAATATGGCTATACATCTTTTCATCGGCTAAAGACTTCTCCGCTCCGGGATCACTCGGCTCATCCTTTTGACCCTTCAAGCAGGGCCCGCGAGGTCTTCAGCCTTGTGAAAGGGCCGCATCAACAGAGTCGTATATAGGAATGATTGAGCTGAATCCCGAAATCTCGAATACTTCTTTTACGGTTTCCTGTAAGGCGGCCAGTAGAATTTGACCGTCCTTGGCCTTCAGCTTCTTGGCTGCAACGAGAAAGCTCCTGAGGCCGGCGCTGCTGATATAATCAAGTTCTCCGAGATCAACGACAAAATGGGTTTCTCCTTCATCCATCCAATCGCCCAGACGCTTTTCAAAATCCGGGGCCGAAACGGCGTCCATTCTACCCCTAACAGATATAATCTTGGCGTTCCCTTTCTTTCCTCCGTCAGTAATGTCCATCTTCACCTCCTTGAGTCGTATAAATAAGTCGGGGCCCCAAAACTGATTTTTATCCGCCCGACTGTTCCGCGGCCTTGAAGGTCAGCGTGAAACATGTCCCTCCTGAACCAAAGCAGGCCTTCCTATCTTTTACATGAGGGCACCTTTCAATCACGCCGGGGCAGATGTCATCCTCACCGGGGATGTGTGGGCACCGCGTGCTGGTGAATTCCACCTGAAAGCCATAAACCTCTGCGAATATTTTAAGCCGTAAGAGATCCAAACCTTTACCCCCGGCACCAAAATAAAAGGGTTTTTTGGTGGTATAGAGATCCGTATCCTTTGAATGATAGAAACCCCCGAAGATCTGTTTTTGGCTTTCCCGGGTGATCCCCACGCCCGTGTCTTTGATGAGGAGTTGAATATCTCCCGGCCCACCCGTTAGGGATACTTCCACCTCGCCTTGATCCGGAGTATTTTCAATCGCATTCTTGAGCAGGCCGATAAGGGCCTTTTCGAGGACCTCCGGATCAATCTTGATTGTAGGATTTTCGTCCACTCTGGTGATGAGGACAACCTGCCGATGGGATGACCGTTCTTTTGCAGAATCCACGGCCTGGAGGGCATAATCCCCAAGTTTTACATCCTGAACACTGGACTTTGTAATGTGAAAAAAGTGGTCGATTTTTCCTTTCAAGAAGTGGAGTGCCTCGCTGTAGACCGGGTCTTCTTCAGCAAGCATTTCAACAAGGTCAAGGGCCTGTTGTACCGAGGGCAATGCATTATATCTTTCCTGGAAGGCTCTCTGCTTGACGATGTCTTCAACCTCCAGTTGAATGTCCTGGAGCCTTTCCAGGTTTCTCTGAATTCTTGCAAGGGCCTTGGCATTCTCCGGTGATGTTAGTCTCTTTGATGAAGCCAGGATAATAGACAAAGGGGTCCTGAGTTCGTGCGATAGGTGATCCAAGACCCTCTGACGGGCACGGTCCAAGGCCTTGAAGTGAGTGATGTCTTTGAAAACGACCACAATGCCCGCATCCTGTGTCTCCAGGGAATCGGATCTCAAAAAGGAAGTGGTCACAGCCAGGTCAAGCCTCGTTCCGTCATTTCGCATGAATGGGACTTCTCCGTAAAGCCTGGTCTCTCTATGCTGTATCCCGTTGAAGAGGATATCGTTGAATGCATCGTTTTCGGCTTTATCCATGAAGAGCTGGCCGTAGGTCCTGTCTCGCGTCTTTTCAGGTTGGAGGCCGAGTATTTCAGAAGCTGCCGGGTTCATGTGGGTAATATAACCCCGGAAGTTAAATACGATAAGTCCGTCACTCATGCTTTCTATGATGGCTGAGGAGATATTTTTTTCCATGTCCCCTGAGTTCCCGGCGCGCAGATTTTATCGCCCTTCAATACACTATTCCCCCAATGGGGGTCAATGCCCTTTTCACCGTCACTGACCAGGGCTCCATCTCATATTGATCATTTTATTTCCCTGCTTTATTGATCAAATTTGACCACGAAAGGAAATCACCGGCGGGAGGGGATCAGCTTAAGGGAAGAAAAATCCACGCACTACTTGTGCTTGTCCGCAGATGCGAGGAATTTTTTCAAGGCCTGGTAGTCCTTCTGGGAGATCTCCCGGAACTTCACCCCCATCCCCGCCGGTTTCCGGGGTTTGCTATCTTCAGGATTTCGGGTCCAAATAACCTCACACTTGACTTCCAAGGGCACTGAAAGGCCCGGGAGCTCCAATTTCAACTGGAACTCGGCGCCTGCATCCAAGGGTGTATCCGCCTTAATGAAGAGCCCGCCGGTGCTTGCGTTGGCGGTATAAGCCTGGATAAAGGCCTGGCGGTCTTTAAAGGTGAGGGAAAGGGATTTAGGGACCCGGGGCTCTCTTGGAACCTTGAAGTCACAGGCCCGTTCAAGGGTGGCTTGGAACCTTTTGGTCATGGTTTGGATGACGGTCCTGAAGGGTGAGGAGAGCTGGTTGAACTCCTTTTCGAAAACTTCTCGGTCAAGGAGACCGATGGTTGTCTTGTCCACCGCTCTGGCCGTGGCGGTGCGCTTTATCCCGCCGATAAAACCCAACTCGCCGAAGATTTCCCCCGGTTTCAGGATTTCCAAAAGGCGTCTTTTTCCTGCGATGTTCTTTGAGATCTCCACAGATCCTTCAATAACGACATATACCCAGTCGCCGGAGCTGCCTTCCTTGAAAATAATTTCGCCGGGATCATAAGTTTCCTCTTGAGCGATATTGAACCTGTGGTGAACGTCCATTCGGTTGCCTTTCTGGGAGAATTTCTTGTTCGAGTAATGATCTCGATTCCCCCCTATTTGTTTCCGCGGTCACCTGCAAGTGGATAAGATTATCCATAAAAACCTAATATAAACTAAAGGTTGAAAACAGGCAATTAAATTTTCCGGACAAAAAAATGTGATTGACTCGCAGCTCCTTTTTATGGGAAAATACCAATCGGGTTTTTATAAATCAGCAAAGATGAGATTATGCCTAGGCTCTATATAATCACCGGGCAAGACAAGGGTAAGTCTTTTGACCTCCCCCGCGACCTCATTTTTATCGGCCGTTCTCCGGATAATGACATCCAGATTAATGATATCACGGTCTCGCGGCGGCATTTAAGGCTCAATAGGAATAAAGAGAGGTACTTTGTCACTGACCTGGGGAGTAAAAACGGCACCTTCTTGAAAGGGAGGCGTATACCTGCTGGCCAGGCCTTTGAGATAGAGGAAGGGAGCTCTCTGGCCGTGGGTAAGGTGGTCCTGTCCATGGGCCGGCCTTACAACAAAGAGATGAAGCGGTGGCGGGTCATGGGCCTTAGAGGGGACGCCCTTTCCATTCAGGATTCCGTTGATCTTCCCCATCCTCACAGCGGGCAGAGAGGGGGCTTTCAAGAGAACAGGCCCATGACCTCTCAGAAGAATATGGAATTTATTCATAAGGTGTCCACCGTATTGATGCGTTCGTCGGACATCAAAAAGACCCTTGAAGAAATTCTGGATTCCATTTTCGAGCTCTTTAAGAGAATTGACAGAGGCCTGTTTATCCTTATTGACGATGAGTCAAAAGAGGTCTTGGGGGTCATTTCAAAGCGGGACAAGGAAGAGCCTGAGAAGATCAGGCCATACAGCCGCACCATTGTGAACCGGGTGGTTCAGGAAGAACGGGCCGTGGTCATGCTGGATACTTCCGAAGAAGACAAGGCCAATCTTTCGGAGAGCATGGAGTTGATGAATATTAGGTCCGTCATGTGTGTCCCCCTGATTAGCCGGTCCACGGTTCGTGGGGTGATTTACGTGGACTCCTTGGACAGGCCCCATGGATTCCGCAAGGATGATTTGTCACTGCTCACCGCGCTGAGCAGTCCGGCCGCCATGGCCATTGAAAATGCCGCCCTCTACGGCGATCTGGAAAGGATCATGGCACAGAGACCCCATTGATTTTTCCGCCCTCCAACGCCCGGGTAGACCTTCCTCTTTTCCCCTTCAAGATTTCCCTTTCTGAAAAAGCTTGACAAGGTAAACATTTCCAATATATCTAACAAAATTGTTTACAATAACGCCGGGGGGTTTAAGCACTGGAAACACCCAAAGTGTTACAGGGTTTCTTTTTCAGTCCTTTGGGGTTATAAAAGCATAAAGGGGATTTCACCTCATTCGTGTGAGAGCTTATTGATCATGACACCCAAGGGCGGCACCAAAAAAACCATGTTTCAGGAGGAGGTGGATAAGGTCCTCCGAACGCTCCGTCATGAGATTTACTCGGGCCTGCGGCTGCCCCGTGAACGGCTTGTGGAGAATGCCCTTGCTGAGCACTTTTCGGTCAGCCGTATGGTGATCCGGCAGGTTCTGAGCCACCTCGAAAACGAGGGCCTGGTGGAAATTGAGCCCTATAAGGGGGCCAGGGTATCCGCCATATCCGTGGACCGGATCTTCGAGAGCTATCAGGTCTTGTCCATGCTGGAAGGGTTTGCCGCCATGCTGGCGGTTGATCGGTTCAACGAAAAGGACCTCACCAAGCTGCAGAAGGTGGTGGAAAAACAGGAGGCCCTGGATATTGATAATGTCAAGGAATGGCAGCGCCTCAACCAGAGTTTTCATAGGACCATCAATCTTAAGTGCGGGAATGAGAGGCTGATTCAACTTCTGCGACAGCATGTCCAGTTTACCACTTACTGGTTCTTAGTGCTCTCCGCCCCGGGTCGTATCCCCAAGAATATCGAAGAGCATAAGGCGGTGATCCAGGCCTTTGCCCAAAAGGATGGAGAGCGGGCCAGAAAACTGGTGGAGAGGCATATTATGGGAGCGGGGGACTACCTGACCAAACACCTCCAAAAGACCATGCCCGTGGGCATGTTGCATCAAGAAATCGGGCCTTCCTGATAATCAGATGAAGAGGCATTTTTTTTGATAACTATTGTACGCAATTTTTCAAGCAATATTGCTAAACCTTAGAAAGGACAGTTGTGGACCCTTATTTCCAGGAGGAGCATTTCATCTTCAAAGAGCAGATCCGCCGTTTTTGCGAGGCGGAAATTGCGCCCCTGGTCAAGGAGGCCGAAAGGACCCAAACCTTCCCAAAGCAGCTCTTTCCCCGCATGGGGGAGCTGGGATATCTCTGCATCCGCTATCCCGAGGAATACGGGGGAGCCGGGGCCGACAAGATCACCGAGTGCATCCTGAGGGAGGAAATATCCAGGGTCTGTCAGGGAATAGCCAGCTCCCTCTCTGGGCACAGTCACTTGGCGACCTATCCCATCTTCCGTATAGGAACAGCGGCCCAAAAAAGGGACTACCTGATTCCGGCTGTCAAGGGGAAGAAGATCGGCGCCTTTGCCCTGAGCGAACCGGATGCCGGCTCTGACGTGAAATCCATTAAGAGTGGGGCCGTTAGAGAGGGAGACCGATACATCCTTCGGGGCTCCAAGACCTTCATCACCAACGCCCCCATAGCCGACTACCTTTTGGTGTCGGCCTATACAGATCGAAGCAAGGGCTACCACGGGATCAGCCTGTTCCTTGTGGACAGGGATACGCCCGGGCTGGTCATCAACAAGCTGGAAAAGGAGGGGATTCGCTCATCGGATGCGGCGGAAGTGGCCTTTGAGGACTGCCCGATCCCCGGAAACTGCCTGTTGGGGGAAAAGGAAGGGACCTTCAATCTTATCATGGAGACCCTGAGCGAGGGGAGGATCGGGGTCTCGGCCAATATGGTGGGCGTGGCCCAGGCCGCCTACGAGGCGGCCTTGCGCTATGCCACAGAACGAATCCAGTTCGGTAAACCCATCGGCAAATTCCAGGCCGTTGCCCATAAACTGGCAGACATGGCCACCAACATTAGGGCGGCCCGTCTCATGGTCCTTTCGGCGGCACACCTCCTGGACCAAGGGAAACCATGCATTTTTGAGGCGTCTACATGCAAGCTCTTTGCCTCGGAAACGGCGGTGAATACAGCCCGCGAAGCCATCCAGATCCACGGGGGCTATGGCATAATGAGCGAGTATCCGGTCTTCCGGTATTTGCGGGATGCCCTCGTCTATACCATTGGAGAGGGGACTTCAGAGATCCAGCGAAACATTATCGCCAAACAGATCGGACTTTAGGCCGTCTTTCTCTCCGCAAATAGGAGCCCCTGTCCGTGTCCTTTGGCCGCCAACAACGGGATAACATGATTTCAAAGGAATACAAGGCAAAAAAGATATTGTCGGGCTGCAGGGTCCTGGATTTTTCGACCCTTATCAGCGGCCCTTACTGCGCCAGCCTCTTGGGTGATATGGGTGCCGAGGTTATCAAGGTGGAATTGCCCAAGACGGGGGATGGGTTGAGGCACCTGGGTTTTTTCATAGAAGGGGAGAGCACCCTCTTCCTGGCTGTCAATCGCAACAAGAGGGGGATAACGCTCGCCCTGGACCGGCCCGAGGGGGGGGAGATCCTGGATCGTTTGATCGCGAGGGCCGACGTGGTGGTTGAGAATTTCAGACCGGATATCCGTGCACGCTACGGCCTGGAGTACGGTCGGGTATGCCAGGTAAAGCCGGATATCATCTACCTCTCAATCACCGCCTTTGGTGAGCGGGGCCCCTATCGGCTGAAACCGGGGACGGATCACGTATTCCAGGGGCTGAGCGGAATTATGAGTATATCCGGAGAACCGGGTCAGGGACCCATGCGGGTGGGAGTCCCTATCGCCGATATGACGGCCGCCCTTTACGGGGCCTTTGGGGTGGTGAACGCCCTCTACCACAGGGAGCGGACCGGTCAAGGCCAGCTGGTGGCCATCAACCTTTTGGACGCGGCCATGTGCCTGCAAGGCACCCAGATTACGGAGTACTTCCTCACAGGCCGGGAGCCGGTATCCTGTGGCAACGACAGCCCCTTTGCCTATCCGGTGGGGGTCTTCAAGACCACCGACGGGTATATTGCCATCTCGGCCTTTAACGACAAGTTTTGGAAGGGTCTGTGTCGGGCCTTGGACCTGGATACCCTCGTTTCCGATGAGCGGTTCAACACCGGTGAAAAGCGCTTTTCCAACCGGGAAATGCTCAGGCCCATCCTGCAGCAGAGGTTCGATTCTGGGACCACGGCCGGGTGGCTTGCCGCCTTGGAAAAGGAGGATGTGCCGTGCGGTCCCGTTCATACCTACCATGGCCTGTTCAAAGACCCTCAAGTCCTTGAAAACGCGCTGGTCAAAGGGCTATTTCATCCGGGTCTGGGAGAGGTCCGGACTGTGGGAAACCCCCTCAGGCTGAGCCGGACACACGTCATGGAAGAGAGGGCCTCGCCCTTGTTGGGGGAGCACACCAGAGCGGTTCTTGCCGAATTGGGCTACAGTGATTCGGACATCCAGGATTTCAGCAGACACCATATTATTTGAGAAAAAGGAGACACCATGGATTTCACGATCCCTGAAGAAATGCGCATCATGAAGGACACCATCAGGCGTTTTGTGGAGCAGGAGATCGATCCCATCTCAGAGCAGATAGAGGAAGAGGATGCCCTTCCCGAACATATTGTGGAACAAATGCGGGAACTGGGTCTATTCGGGATGGGCATCCCCGAGGAATACGGCGGGCTGGGCTTGAACACCCTGGCGGAGTGCATGGTTTTTGAAGAGATCTCCCGGGCCAATACCTCTGTGAGGACCCGTTTTGCCACCAACAACGGCATAGGCGGTCTGGGGATCCTCTTTGACGGGACGGAGGAACAGAAAAAGAAGTATCTCCCGGATATCGCCAGCGGCCGGAAGACCATCGCCTTCGCCCTTACTGAACCGGATGTGGGATCAGACGCCTCGGGGATAAAGACCTTTGCCCAAAGACAAGGGGACCACTTTGTGATCAACGGGTCCAAAATGTTCATTACAAACGGCGCCATAGCCGATTTGGTCACCCTTATCGCCCTCACAGACCGGGAAAAACGGGCCAGGGGAGGGGTCACCGCCTTTATCGTAGAGCGGGGCACCAAGGGGTTCAGCGTTGGCAAACATGAAAAGAAGATGGGGCTCCGAGGGAGCACCACCACAGAGCTCATCTTCGAGGATTGTGAGGTCCCCGTGGAAAATGTGATCGGCGGAGAAGGTTTAATAGGGCAGGGATTTAAGACCGCCATGAAGGTCCTGGACAAGGGCAGGCTCACCCTGGCTGCGGGGTCCGTGGGAACGGCTCAAAAGGCATTGGACCTGGCCGTACGCTATGCCAAGGAGCGGGTCCAGTTTGGCCGTCCCATCGGACAGTTCCAGCTCATCCAGGATATGCTGGCCCGGATGGCGACCGAGGTGTATGCGGGACGGCAGATGGTGTACCGGGTGGCCTGGGAAAAAGACCAGGGTCGTTCGGTGATCATGGAGGCTTCCATGGCCAAACTGTTCTGTTCAGAGATGCTGGGGCGGGTCGCGGATATGGCCCTCCAGATCCACGGCGGTCTGGGGTATATGAAGGATTTCATGGTGGAACGCATTTATCGGGATGCCAGGGCCGCCCGGATTTATGAGGGGACCAGCGAGATCCAGAAGATCGTCATCGCCCGTGAACTTTTGAGGAATTGATCTTTATGGAAATGACTGACCCCGTTGCTGCAAACGTATCGAGCTCCTAGACATATAATTGTAGTAAGAACAGGAGCTTATACCATTTTACATCCAGGGGCTGGATGTCACTATGGGTGAATTCCAAATTTAAAGGTGCAGAATCTTTGAGCGCTCTTTATGCAACAACGGGGTTGACATATGACGGCACGGGACATAGTCTCGGAAAATGTATACAATATTGTTTCCAAATGGCCCCTGCCGGTTATCCGGAGGCAGGATGTTTATGGAAACCCTTAAGGCAAGGAGGCAAAAAATGATGGTGAAAAAAATGTGGCACTTTTCCACTGCAGCCCTTTTTGTTTTTCTCTGCGGTCTCATCATTTCTTTTACCACCCCGGCCCTTAGTGCAGACCTCTCCGACCTTCCCCCGGTCAACTGGCGGCTTCAATCTGCCTACCCTCCTCCCGAAGAGCTTTTCCCCGGGGTTCCGGGGGCCTATGGACAGGCCGTCAAGCTCGCCGAGATGGTCAAGAGGGCAAGCAACGGGCGCTTCAACATCCAGGTCTTTCCCTCAGGGGCCCTGTTCAAGACCCGAGAGGTCTTTAACGCTGTGGGCACAGGGGCCATTGAAATGGCCTGGGCCGCTCCCCTCTATTGGGGAGGAAAGTTCCCGGAGGCGGCGGTTCAATTCGGTCTTCCCGGGTACATGGTCAGCTATCAGCAGGCCAAAAAAATGGTGTGGGAAACCAACTGGCTGGAGATTCTTAGAAGAAACTACACCAAGCACGGGGTTTACCTCCTGGCGGACACGGAGGTGGCCCAGTACAACATGATCCTCACCTTCCCCTGTCATCGGCCGGCTGATCTGAACGGGAAAAAGGTCAGGGCTGCAGGCATGATGGCCAAGGCCCTTAAGCTCTGGGGAGGCGTGCCGGTGAAAACCGAGCCCTCCGAGATCTACATCGCCCTTCAGAGAGGGACCATCGATGGGACCCTTTATCCCGCCTATGCAGGCATTACCTACAAACTCTTTGAGGTGGCCAAGTATGCCACGTGGCCGGGTCTTTCCGCTCCCTTGCAAATATCCATGATCGTGAACCTGGAGGCCTACAGGAAACTTCCCCAGGCTTACAAAGACCTCCTCAATGAGCAGGCCAGGAAATGGTCCGAGTGGTGTTACGACGTAAGAGGGCCTGCCGTGGATAAATATGTGCGGGAGCACGGACCCAAGGATTTCGGGGCGAAGATGATCGATTTCTCCCCTGAGGCCATCGACGAATTCCTTGAACTCAGTCAACCCGTCTGGGAGTCCTACAAAAAGAGGAGCGCGGATTGCGCCAAGCTGGAAGAACTGCTCAAAAAGGCCAAGACCTTTTAGAGAATGCGGCGAATGTAAAGGGAGGCTGATGGGGCCTCTCCATTATTTGAGGGATGAAAAATGGGCGTGCTAGGCAAGATCCTCCATGTTATTGACATCGTCAATGAGTGGATCGGCAGGATATTCGGTTTTCTCATCCTCCTTTTGATGGGCGTTGTCCTCTATGATACCTTCATGAGGTATGTCTTCAACAGTCCCACCCTGTGGGGAATGGATCTCAACAAGATCCTGCTCCTGGCCATTGTCTGCCTGGGAGGAGGATACTGCCTCCTCCACGGCGGGCATGTAAAGGTGGATATTTTATACCTGGCCTTTCCTCCCAGGCTCAGGGCTTTCGTGGATGTCTTGACCTACCTCTTTGTCCTCGCCTTTTGCTTTGTGGTGGTCAGCTACGGCGGGGCCGTTTTCTGGGAATCTTTTCTTATCCACGAGACCAGCAGCGACAGTGCTTGGGAGTACCTCATGTGGCCGGTCCTCATGTTGATTCCCATTGCGGGAATCCTGTTGGGGTGTCAGGCCCTGGCCAAGTGGATCCGCGATTTGGTGGTGGCTGTAACCGGACAAAATTCCCTTGAGAGTAAGGTCGTCAAGGGAGAGGGGGGACTGAGGAGTTAATCGAGGAGGTTCGCGTGGAACTCTGGTTGCTCACGGTTTGCTTTTTTGCCACACTCATTATTTTGCTGCTCCTCGGCCTTCCCATTGCCTTCAGTCTGGCCGGGGTTGCCATCCTTTACAGCTATCTGCTCTGGGGGCCCAAGAGCTTGCTGGTGATTCCCTCCGCGGTCCATGCGGACGGGAGCAATTTCATCCTTGCCGCGGTGCCCCTGTTTGTCCTCATGGGCAATATGCTGGAGGTCTCGGGTCTTGCCGATGACCTCTATGAAATGATGTATCGGTGGTTCCAGCGTATCCCCGGCGGCCTGGCATCGGGCACGGTGCTCATCTGCACGGTTTTCGCGGCCATGGCCGGGATCAGTGGCGTGGCTACGGTGACCATGGGACTCATCGCCATTCCCTCCATGTTGAAACGGGGCTACCATAAGGATCTCGCCATCGGCACGGTCTCCGCAGGTGGCGCATTGGGCATTCTCATCCCGCCCAGTGTGATCGCCATCCTTTACGGGTCCATCACCGGGGCCTCTGTGGGCAAGCTCTTTATCGGAGGGATGTTGCCGGGCCTCATACTGGCCTGTATATTTATCCTTTACATCACACTGCGATGCATGGCCCAGCCCCACCTGGCCCCGCCGCCGAGTGAGGCGGAACGCTTCAGTTGGAGGGAAAAACTTACCTCCTTAAAGGGCCTTGTCCTGCCCATCCTGCTCATTGCAGCGGTACTGGGCGTGATCTACACCGGCGTGTGTACGCCTACGGAGGCCTCGGCCATAGGGGCCGCGGGCAGCCTTTTGTGCTGCGCCATAAGGGGACGTCTCACCTGGGCCAACCTCAGGACGGCCACCCTGCGGACCTTTAACGTCACCTGCATGTGCATCTGGATTGTGATCGGGGCCAAATGCTTCACCTCCATCTATATCGGATGCGGGGCATCACAGTTCATGATGAACCTGGTCCACGGATTGGATATCTCCCCCCTTGGCTTTGTGGCCATCATGGAGTTCATCTATATCATCCTGGGCATGTTGATGGACCCGGCGGGCATGGTGATGATCACGGCACCGGTCTTTGTCCCCGTGATTATCAGCCTGGGATTCGATCCGGTCTGGTTCGGGGTCTTGTTTATCATCAATGCGGAGATGGCCTATATCACACCCCCTTTCGGTTTCAACCTCTTCTATATGAAGGCCATTGTCCCTGAGGGCGTGAGGATGGCGGATGTGTACCGATCGGTCATCCCCTTTGTCTTCTGCCAGCTCTTCTGCCTGATCCTGGTGATGTTTTACCCCCAGCTTGCCTTGTGGCTGCCCGGGACCATGAAGTGGTGATGGGGAAAAAAGTCCCTTGCGCTGAGTCCTTGAAGGGATAACGGAGGCCCTCCTTAGAGATCCAGTTCGCGGGCGATGATCAGCCGCTGGATCTCCGAGGTCCCTTCGGTGATGGTAAAGAGACGGCCGTCCCGCCAGAACCGCTGGATGGGATATTCCATCATGTATCCGTAACCGCCGTGGATCTGCATGGCGCTGGACAAGATCCCCTGCAAGCTCTCGGCGGTAAATAGCTTGACCATGGCCGCCTCCTTGCGGACCTTTTTTCCCTGGTCATAGAGCCAGGCCACCCGGTGGGTGTAGGTGCGCATGATTTCCACATTCATGGCCATTTCCGCGAGCTTGAACCGGGTGTTCTGGAATTTGATTATGGGCCGTCCGAACTGGATTCGTTCCTTGGCATACTGGGCGGTAAGATCATAGGCCGTCTGGGCCACGCCCGTGCACCGGGCTCCATACGTGATACGACCCGAGATAAGGGTATCCGCGATCTGGTCAAAACCGCCTCCCGCATGGTCTCCGATCATGCGTTCCGCCGGGACCCGGCAGTCTTCAAAGACCAGTTCTCCCGTCTCCGCAGAGCGGTTCCCCACCTTATCCAGCTTCCGGGAAACAGAAAACCCGGGCGTGTCTCTTTCCACGATAAAGAGGTTGATGCCCTGCCCCCTTTTGCTCGGGTCGGTGTAGGCGGCGACAATGACATAGTCGCAGATGGGTCCGTTGGTGATGAAGATCTTGGTCCCGTTGATGACATAACTGTCCCCGTCCCGGTCCGCCCTGGTCCGGATGGAGGCGGCATCCGATCCCACATCCGGCTCGGTCAGGGCGAAGGCACCGATCTTTTCCCCTTTGATGGCGGGGATCAAAAAGGCGTCTTGTTGCGCTTTTGATCCATACCGATAGAGGGGCTGGGTGGCGAGGCCGCTCTGGGCCATCAGGGCGGCGGCAATACCGGGGTTGACCCTGTTGAGTTCTTCCACCATGATGCATTCCGTGATCTTGTCACCGCCCCCTCCCCCCAGTTCAACAGGATATCTGGGACACAGGAATCCTTGCTCCCCCATGAGTTTGAAGAGCTGTTCGGGAAACTTGCCCGTTTCTTCCGCCTCGTCCACCAAGGGGGCGATCTCTTTTTGGGCAAAGTCTCGAATGGCGTCCTGAAAGATGCGGTTTTCCTCTGAGAGTCCAAAGTCCATAGCTTTTCCCACTCCTTATTTAGGCTCCTGTGAATTGGGGTTTTCTTTTGTCGAAAAAGGCCTTCATGCCTTCTTCCCGGTCCTTGCTGGTAAAGAGGAGGGACTCGGCCAAAGCCTCATAGGCCATACCTGCGGACAAGCCCGTCTCCTGCCCCATGTTAACAGCCCTTTTGGCCCATTTGATGGCAAGGGGGCTGTTCTTGACCATCTGTTTCGCCATTTTTGTAACGGTTTCTTCCAACTGGTCTTCGGGACAGATCTGATTGATGAGCCCGATGCGATAGGCCTCGGCCGCATCAATGATGGTGCCCGTGAAGATGAGTTCCTTGGCCTTTCCCACCCCCACCAGCCTGGGAAGTCTCTGGGTCCCTCCACTGCCCGGCATCACCCCGATAAACATCTCCGGCTGGCCGAACTTGGACCCCTCGGAAGCAACGCGCACATCACAGGCCATGGCCAGCTCCAGGCCGCCGCCGAGACAGAGCCCTTGGATCATGGCGATGACCGGCTTATCCAGTTGCTCAAATCGCGTATAGAAACGCTGGCCCAGGGTATGGGTGAATTCCTCCATCTCCAGGGCATTGAATCGAGCGAGTTCGTTCAAATCCGAGCCTGAGACAAAGGCCTTTCCACCGGCTCCGCTTAGGATCAGTACCTTCACCGAAGGATCCTTTGTGGTATCCTCCAAGGCCGCTGCCATCTCCAGGCGTGTGGCCCGATTAAGGGCATTTCTTTTCTCGGGCCGGTTTACGATGATCCAGGCGATACCCTCTGCCTTTTTGTAGATAATGTGGTCAAAGTCCATGCCAGCCTCCTAGGCGTTATCCGCTTGGTTCATGGTTTAGTCCTCGTCTCTCATGAGCCTGACCCCCCGCAGATACATGCCCCTTGGGTCAAGCTTGTTGCGCAGAAAGTCCAACTCCCGCTCTGACGGGGGTTCAAGGGGCCCGACATGGTGATCCACCTTGAGATCCCACTGGACCTGGTCCTTCACCTCTTGTGGCCCTACTGAGGGGTGGTGTGCGGCAAGGACCATTTCCCCCTGTTTATCAAAATAGAAGAGGCCCAGGGTGGTGACCACGGCGTAAGGACCTGTGTGGGGTCTCAGGCCCGAGTTCAAACGGCTTTTATTCCCCTGCAAGTACCCTGGCGTGGTAATGAACGCCACCTGTTCCGGAAAGCGCCGCCGGTCATGCTCAAGGATCACCACGGTGCGCGGAGAGAGGCTCCCGAAATCGCAGGCCCCTCCGCTCCCCCCCAATCGCAGTTCGGGAGAGTTATAATCTCCGGTACAGGTGGTGTTGATATTGCCGTAGCGGTCCACGGAGGCGGCGGGCAACAGGGCCATGTCCGCTCTTCCGCCGTGCAGGACCATCCCCAGGGTGTCGAAGGAATCGCCCAAAAGGGTGGAACACGCGTTTGAAACCGGGTCGCCTGTAAAGAGCGGGATCCGGTCCGGGATGCGGCCGAGCACAACACCCCCTTCATAACAGATGGTGATGTCCGGGGCATGGACCCCTTTGGCCAGTAAGGAAGTAATAATCGGCCACTGGGTTCCCACCATAAGGACGCTGCCGTCCTCGATCAGTCTTGCAGCGGAAACGATCATCTGCTCGATGGGGCTCGCTTCATCCATCCCTTTAGTCATTTTGAACCTCATCAAAATGGCGGGTCAATCTGCCATAGGAAACAGGGTCTGAGGAGAACTCCTGGGGCCTGAGGCCCTCAATGCGTTTTGAGCCCAAGAGATCCAAATAACCGCGCCGGTCTTTCACGCCGTAAACCCATTTCTCAAAAAAGGCCTTAAGGCCTTCCTCGGTGCGGGTCTCTTTTTCGTAAAAGGCAAAGTAGGGCCAGTCCATGTCGTAGTATCCGGCCACAGGCCCGGGATGACCGCCCCAGGGCTCGTGCACAACGGCGCTGACCCGAAAAGCCGGGATCAGGGTGCGCCCGGGATCGCGCATCACCACATCCGGGCTTACAATGTCTTCGGCACAAACAATGATTCGCTCGCAGCTCTGAAGGCCGTAGCGGCTTTCTCCAAGCATGCCCCAGGTCTGGGCATTGCCGAGGGGGTCGGATCTCTGGACCTGGATGATGCCTACATCATGCCTGATAGGCGGCACAAGGCAGACGCGTTCGCCGGTAAAAGGGGAGACTTCGAACCTCAACCGGTTCTTTGCCCCTGATCGGCTCAGTTCCCCGTCAAAACCCGAACCCAGCATGGTCTTGGTGGCCACGTAAGGCAGATTTAGGGCCCCGGCAAAATAGGCGAGGTTCAGGCCCAGGATGGAATACTCCTCCATTTCGATCTTGCGGGGGATGTTTTTGGTCACGGCCCGGACAAAGCAATGCGCGGTGGTGGGCAGGGGGTTCCAGGTGAAAGTGGCGATCAAGTGCTTGACCGCTCCTGCCCCGATAAGCTGGTCGGTGGAGAGCAGACCTGCGCAGCCCGAGAGGGTCAGGTCTTTTTTACCCTGGCGAATCATCTCGTGGCCGGCGGCAAAGGGATCATGCTGGATAAAGCCGCCCCAGAAAACGCTGTCTCCATTGTTTACGTATCTGTCTATGGCCTCGGTCATGGACAGGAGTTTTTCTTTTTCAGTCATAAAATGTCTTTCATGCCCTTTGTTGAGATTTTCAGAAGACAAAGGTCTCCCGCCGTCACCCGCAAAATGGTATGGTTACCCGTGCAGGCGATTTAGCCCTTTTCATTGCCGAAGATGGCTACCGCACTGATCTGGGGAGGGCCTCCAAAGGTATGGGCCAGACCGAGTCTTGGATTCTTGACCTGCCGTTCCGGGAGTTCCGCCTTGCCCTGGAGTTGCTTGTAGATCTCATAGGTCATGCGGAGTCCGCTTGCGCCGATAGGGTGGCCGAAACACTTGAGGCCGCCGTCGATGTTGACCGGCAGCTTTCCCTCCCGGGTGAAGAAGCCCGACTCCACGTCCTCTTTGGCCTTTCCGCGAGGGCTCAGGTCAAAGTCCTCGTAAATGAGGAGTTCCGTGATGGAGAAACAGTCATGGACCTCTGCCACGTCCAATTCTTCCCTGGGATTGCGGATGCCCGCCATCTCGTATGCCTTGTGAGAGGAGGTGACCAGGGAATCGAAACTGGTCCAGCTGAACCCGGGTCTGAAGTGGGGCATCACCGAATCTGTGGCAACCCCGAATCCCTTGAGGTAGATGGGATCCGAACGGAACTCCTTGGCCCGCTCTGCGGAAGTGACAATGGCACAGGCCGCTCCGTCGCTGTTGCCACAACAGTCGAAAAGCCCCAGGGGATAGGCGATGATGGGCGCATTGAGCACCTTTTCCACGGTGATCTTATTGCGGAAATGGGCCTTGGGGCAGAGACTGCCGTTATCGTGATTTTTGACTTCTATCCTGGCCAGGACTTCCCGCCCCTGCCGGTCGTCGAGGCCGTAGGTCTTGAAGTAACGCTGGGCGATGAGTCCAAAGGACCCGGGCGAGGTCCTCCTGGCCTCATAGACCGGATGCATTCCCCGGCCGGTGCCCAGACCCGGGAATCCCGTATCCTTGAGCTTCTCCACGCCCAGGGCCATCACAATATCGTAGGCCCCGCTGGCCACGGCCAAACACGCCTCGATCAAGGCGATATGGCCGGAGGTACACCAGTTTTCGTTACGGATAATGGGGATATTGCCCAACTTGAGAGAATCCGCGGCCACGGTTCCTGACACGCCAATGACGGGTGCCATGACCTGGGAATACCAGCAGGCCTCAATATTTTCTTTGCTGATCCCTGCATCATCATACGCCTCGTAGGCGGCTTCCACGGCCAGGTCTTCCATCCCCTTATTCCAGAGTTCTCCGAACCTGGTACATCCCATTCCAACAATGGCCACCCTGTCTTTTATGCTGCCCATTATTCACTCCTTCCATTTCTCAAGGGTCTGCATTTCCAGAAGTAGTTGTGCATGCCCGCGCCCTCATAGATCCTTCTGAAGGTCAGGCCTACCGCCATGCCTACTTTCACTTCGGAAGGCTCGCAGTCCGTCATCATCCCATAAAAACGGGCCTTGTCCTTTCCAAATTCCGCAACCGTCTGGATCACCACCGGATCATCGCTTCTCCCTGCGAGATTATCGAGGGTAAAGGTGAAAACCTCTCCCTCCAGATTGGCGATGGGCTCTTCATCAAAGTCGTCTTTGGCGTTGCAATTGAAGCAGACCCGCTGTACCGGGAAGGCCAATGATCCGCACTGACGGCATCGGCTTCCGTGGGCCCTGATGATGCTGTTGCGGTCCCTCCACGTCACTGTTGCCGATGGAAAAAGGCGAAAGGGCTCGCCCGGCAACGTCTCCACCAGTCCTTTGTAACTGAGAAAACGGGCATAAGAGGGAAGCATGATCTTTTCATTCAAATACGCATTGATCTTGCGGTGGTGCGACGCCTTCTTGATCTCGTCCGTCACCCTGAAGAGAAGGGCGTCGGCGCCGTCCGCATAGGCGGCCAGAAGAATCAACTCTCCGGGAGAGGCCTTTTCCAAGGCATTGACGAGCATGAGGATGGGCTGGGCCGTACCACAATATCCCACAGTGGAGATCATGGGGTCTTCCACCTGGGAATCCAGATCAAAGCCCAGTCTCTTGGCCACATTTTTGTAGGAACGCATATCAGGAGAGGGAATGATAACCCTGGAAACGGCCTTGGGTTCAAGGCCGTATTTTTTCAAAATCCCGCTGATGACTTCTGTCATGTGGTTGGCATAGCCCTCACCCAGCACGAACCGGGCCTCCCAGGTCTTTACAAAAGTATCCTCGGGATTTCTCCATACATCAATCATGTCATTGGAAATGGAATGGCTGCCCTCAAAAAGGGCCACCACATTTTCCCGGCTCACCACAACCGCGGCGGCGCCGTCACCAAAGGCCTGTTCCTGATCCGACCGGGGGTATCCGATACGGCAGTCGGCCGCCGAAACAAGACAACGGGCCAATGAGCCGCTGTTCACCGCATCCAGGGCGGCCTTCAGGGCCCCCGTTCCGGCCCTCAGGGAGTGGGCGAAGTCCGCAGTGCTGATCTCCCGTTTGAGGTCCGCGGCCGTAGCGATCAGTGCGGCATTCATCTTCTCCTTGTAGGGTGCGGTGGTTGTGGCGAAAAAGAGGCCGTCTATGTCCTGGGGCCCTGTGTCCCTCAGGCAATTCCTGGAGGCCTCCACAGCCATGGTGATACTGTCCTCGTCGTTGTTGGCCACACTGCGCTCGCCCCCTAAAGAAGGCCTGTTCCAGTTGGTGGCGATGATTCCCCTGTCTATTCGAAGGACGGGTATGTGACTCCCTATAAGACTGATTCCTAACATATGTGATTCCCTCCTTTTGATTGAATCTGACCCTAGGAGATGGTCTGAACCGGCTGGTACTCCCCGAATACCTCCCTCAAGACCCCGCAGATCTCCCCTAATGTGGCATAGGCCTTGACCGCCTCAATAAAGTGGGGCATGAGGTTCTCCTCGCCTTGGGCCGCTCGCTTCATGGCTTCCAAGGCAGCCTGGCACTTGGCCTGATCCCTCTGATTTCGCAATCGCCGGATCTTGGCTATTTGGGTCCGGGCCAGTTCAGGATCCGACTTAAAGAGGGCTGTGTCCAGATCTTCTTCTACTTGGTACTTGTTGAGGCCCACCACAATACGCTTTTCCTCCTCCACTTCCCGTTGAATCTCATAGGCCCGGGCCTCGATCTCTTTCTGGATAAACCCCTTTTCTATGGCCGCGATGGCCCCGCCCATATCGTCGATTTTTTGAATCAATGCTTTGATCTCCTCCTCCATTTTTCTGGTGAGGGCTTCCACGTAAAAGGAACCCCCCAGAGGATCGACGGTGTCGGTCACACCCGCCTCGTGATCCAGGATCTGTTGGGTCCTCAGGCTGAGGCGAACGGACTTCTCAGTGGGAATGGCCAGGGCCTCGTCAAAAGAACAGGCGGCAAGGGATTGGGCCCCTCCGAGCACTGCCGCCAGGGCCTGATAGGCCACCCTGATGATATTGTTTTCCGGTTGCTGGGCCGTGAGGCTGACCCCGGATGTCTGGGTGTGGAAGCGGAGCATCCAGGACTTGGGGTTTTTGGCCCCGAAGCGGTTCCGCAAAATATCGGCCCACACCTTTCTGGCCGCTCGGTATTTGGCCGCCTCTTCAAAGATCTTGTTATGGGTATTGAAGATCCAGCTGATTCTGGGGGCAAACTCGTCTATTTTCAGACCGGCCTTGAGCCCTGCCTCGATATAGGCGACGGCGTTGGAAAAACTGAAGGCGATCTCTTGAACGGCGGAGCAGCCCGCCTCCCGTAAATGGTATCCGCCCACATTAATGGTATTCCATTGGGGGACATGATCTTTACAGAAGGCAAAGATGTCCGTAATCAGCCTGAGGGAGGGCCTGGGCGGAAAAATATAGGTCCCCCTGGCCGTATACTCCTTGAGGATGTCGTTTTGTATGGTACCGCGAAGGCTTTCAGAGGGGAGGCCCTGCTTTTCGGCCACCACTATGTACATGGCCAAAAGGATCGCCGCGGGGGCGTTAATGGTCATGGAAGTGGAAAGCTTGTCCAGGGGAAGGTCCCGGAAGAGCACCTCCATGTCTTTAAGGGAATCAATGGCCACTCCCACCTTGCCCACTTCCCCTTCACTCATGGGGTGGTCTGAATCGTACCCGATCTGTGTGGGCAGATCAAAGGCCACGGAAAGGCCTGTTTGTCCCTGCTCAAGGAGATATTTGTACCGCTTGTTGGTCTCCTCCGCCGTCCCGAAACCGGAATACTGCCGCATGGTCCAGGTGCGGCCCAGATACATGGTGGGATGGATTCCCCGGGTAAAGGGGTATTTGCCCGGAAAGCCCACATGATCGAGAAATGAGGTGTCCTTCAACTCCACGGGCGTGTAAAGGACTTCCACCGGGTCACCCCAATCGGTGTGGTGTTGGTTAAAGGGCTTGCCTTTTGAAAGGGCTTCATCCCACTTCTTCTTTTCTTCTTGAATGGCCTCTTTCTCATCTTTCATGGCTGCCTCAGATCCCTGTGCGCCTGTCTATGGCTTGAGTTTTAACCCCGTTGTTGCAAACGCACCGAGCTCCTAGACATATAACTACAGTAAAACCAGAAAGTTATGTCATTTTATATCCAGGGTCTGGATATCACTGTTGGTGAATTCCAGATTTCAAGCGTTAAAAGCGGCATTTGAAGTCATAAAAGGCGAAATGCCGAATCCTTAAGCGCCTTTCATGCAACAACGGGGTTAAGAGTTCACGTGTTTTTAGTGCTCATGATCCGGGCTTGATATGTATGCATGCAATTTTTGGGTCCATCATTTTGGCGTTGACAACCCGTAAGATTTGGGTTAATCGGATAAAATCTAATCAATAAACTAATTAAATTTTAAATTATATGTCAAGGAAATAATTCCCCTGAAGGGGACCAGCGGGAGGGGCGGATTATGGAATCGGAAAAGGTTCACATCGAGATTAATCAAAAAGTCGCCGTGGCCACCATCAACAATCCACCGGCCAATGCCTTGAGCCCGGAGTTGAGGGATGAATTCATGGATAAGGTGGGCCTCATGGAGAAAAATGACGACATCTGGGTCCTTATCATAACGGGGACGGGGGAGAAATTTTTTGCCGCAGGAGCGGACATCCCCTCTCTTCTCGATCTTGACAGGGAAAGCGGATTGGCCCGGGTCAAGAAATCCCGGCAGTTTTACAGCGGCGTGGCCTATTTCGAAAAGCCCGTGATCGCGGCCATCAACGGGATTTGCCTGGGGGGCGGCCTGGAACTGGCCCTGGCATGCGACATCCGTGTGGCCGCGGAACATGCCAAACTGGGCGTCCCTGAGGTAAACCTGGGGCTGATCCCCGGGGCCGGGGGGACCCAGCGCCTGCCCCGGGCCGTGGGGCCTGGTTGGGGCAATTATCTGCTCTTCACAGGGGAGGCCATCCCTGCTCAAAAGGCCCTGGAAATCGGATTGGTCCAGGAAGTGGCCCCTAAGGAAGCGCTTATGAAGGCGGCCCTGAAAATCGCGGAAAAGATCAACAGTAAAGGTCCCTTGGCCGTAAGGGCCGCCAAAAGGGCCTCCTCCAGGGGCCTGCAGGAACCCCTGGAAAAGGGGCTTGACCTGGAAAACGAGACCTTTTCCCAAGTCTGTGCCACCCAGGACAAAAACGAGGGGGTCAAGGCCTTTCTGGAAAAGCGAAAACCGGCATTCAAGGCCAGATAGTCCCATCTTACCCCCGAGCCGGGGGAGCACACCCGGGAGAGATAAAGGCTCGGGCATGGATGATGAACAAATCCCCTCCCTTGAGAGGGGGGTGGTAAGGGTTGGGCCGGGTTTGCGTGGCTTTGACCATGAAAAAGGAAAGACTGAATCTGCCACAAGGAAGTGAGGACAGGGAGGAGTGCAGCCTATGGGTCGGAAATGGTTTTCAGAGGAGCACGGGATATTCCAGCAGAGCGTCCGCCGTTTCGTAGACAAGGAGATCATCCCTCATATTGATCAGTGGGAAGAGGAAAGAGAGGTCCCCCGCGAACTCTGGCGGAAGCTGGGTGCCCAGGGATTTCTCTGCCCCTGTCTCCCGGAGGGGTACGGGGGATCCGGTGTGGATTTCAGCTATTCCGTGATTATCCAGGAGGAATTGACGCGGTCCACATGCACGGGGATTTCTACCGGGGTACGGGTCCATGCGGACATCGTGGTTCCCTATATATTGGAGAACGGGACAGAGGAACAAAAAAAGGAGATCCTGCCCGGGTGTACCACCGGTGACATCATTATGGCCATAGGCATGACCGAACCGGATTGCGGGTCGGACCTCGCTCATCTGAGGACCACGGCCCTCAAAGACGGCGATGACTATGTGATCAACGGGCAAAAAACCTTCATCTCCAACGGTATCAACTGTGATTGGGTCATCCTGGCCGTGAGAACGGACCCGGATGCGGAGCCCTCCTATAAGGGAGTGAGCCTCGTCCTCGTTCCGGCCGGCGCCCCGGGATTTTCCAAGGGGAGAAAGCTCCGAAAAATGGGGATGCATTCCCAGGATACAGGGGAACTTATCTTTGAGGACTGCCGGGTGCCGCAAAAGAACCTCTTGGGCGAGGAGGGGAGGGGCTTTCACATCCTGATGGAAAACCTCCAACAGGAAAGGCTGGTCATCTGCATCGGCGCCGTCACCATTGCCGAAAAGATGCTCGAGGTCACCCTGGACTATACAAAGACCCGAACGGCCTTCGGCCGGCCCATTTCCAGTTTCCAGCACAATTCCTTTAAGCTGGTGGAGGTGGCCACGGAAATCGAAGTGGGACGGACCTTTGTGGACTCTCTCATCGAGGATCACATGGAGGGCAAGGACATTACCCGGCGGGTCTCCATGGGCAAGTGGTGGCTCACCGACCTGGCCAACCGTGTGGCATACCAATGCCTGCAACTCCACGGGGGTTACGGATATATGGAGGAGTACCTTATCTGCCGCCTGTACCGCGATGTGCGGGTCCAGACCATCGTGGGAGGTACCAATGAAATCATGAAGCGCATCCTGGCCAAGATGATGAAACTCTGATCTCTTGAAAGGGGGAGGGCCGTGTCAAAATATTTTGAAGACTTTAGGGTGGGGGAGGTTTTCCGGAGCCCGGCAAAAACCATCACCGAAAGCGCCATTACCATGATGGTGGGCCTTGCAGGATTCACCATCCCCCTCTTTAATGACGAGGAATACGCCAAGAAAACCCCCTTTGGGACCCGCATCGCACCGGGACGGATGACCCTCTTTATCATGGGAGGGCTGGAGGAGCAGATCGGGATCTACGACGAGACGGTGGTGGCCCTGGTGGGGCTGGACAAGGTCCGGTTTAAGGCGCCCCTCAAGGCGGGAGATACCATCCATGTGGAATTCGAAATCACCGAACTCAAGGAGACGCGCAGGCCGGACCGGGGACTCATGGTACACAAGAGCCGATGCCTGAACCAGAGGGGTGAAGTCCTTATTGAGACGGAAGCAACCCACCTCATGCGGCGCAGGCCGCCTGCCTCTTAGCCCGGCTCCCTAATCTTGACGGCTTCGTAAAAAGTCCATCTGCGGCGTTGCGCTGCATCTTTCCTCATTGCGGCGTACTTCTATGTACGCCTCATTCCTCAAGATTTGCGCGCCTTGCATCTGAAGCTTTTTACTGTGCCGTCCA
>CAZNLL010000050.1:0-24332 GCA_964573885.1 uncultured Desulfobacteraceae bacterium
AAACAGGGCCTCTTTCATGAAACCCGGCAAAGATAATGAACCTTAAAAAGTTTTGTTTTTATAAACAATAACGTAAGGAAATGCAAGCAAAAAATGATATCGACGTGAATGGGGCAAGGTATTGGTTTTCATGATCTTCAATCCAAAACCCTTGATCCTTTTATCTCTCATGGCTATGATGCTTTGGTCCACGACCCTTCACCTCCACCGAGGAGTAGGCCAATGATCTGGGTGCACTGGTGTCTTCTGGCAATCCAAATCCCCCTGGGCCTGTTTACGGCAGGCCATGCCCTTCTCTATAAGCGGGACCCCAGGGCCGCCCTGGGATGGATAGGGGTTTCTTTAACCTTCCCCATTATGGGCCCCCTTTTCTACTTCCTCTTCGGCATCAACAGGGTCCGCACAAAGGCCATAAAACTGGAGCGACGCTCGCCCTTTCGGATCGAGACCGGCCGTGAGGCGTCACAGAGAAACATGCTCCTCACCAGCGAGGATCTGCCCGGGGAATTCAGCCACATGGTCCGCATCTCCGATGCGGTAACGCGTCGTCCCCTTGTGGGAGGAAACCGGATCGAAATGCTCCACAACGGGGAGGAGGCCTATCCTCCTATGATCGAGGCCATTGAAAAATCGGAACGTTTTCTCTATCTCGCCACCTATATCTTTGAAACCAACGCCACAGGCCGGCGCTTTATCGAAGCCTTGGCCCGGGCGGCCGAACGGGGCGTTGACGTGCGGGTCATCATTGACGGTGTGGGCGAGCTCTATTCCCTTCCCCGCGCAGGGACCTTGCTCATGGATAAGGGCGTTCGCATGGCCCGATTCCTCAGGCCAAAACTCCTCCCTCCAAGCCTTCACATCAACCTCCGCAATCACCGCAAGATACTTGTGGCGGACGGTCGTGTCGCCTTTATGGGGGGCATGAATATCGGGGATCGTCACCTCGCCGAAAACCGGGCCAACCCTTCGAGGGTCATGGACACCCATTTTCGTGTTACCGGTCCCGTCATTAACCAAATAGAACAGGTATTCCTTGAAGATTGGCGATTTTGCACGGGTGAACATGTTCTCCAACAAACCGAGCCCCCTGAACCCGCCGACGGCGCCATCTGCAGGACGATTGTGGAGGGACCCAATGAAGACCTGGACAAGCTTTCCACCATCCTGGTGGCCGCCATCTCTTCCGCCCGGTCACGGGTCTTTATCATGACCCCCTATTTCCTTCCCTCCAGGGAGATGATGGGTGCCCTGGCCTCAGCGGCATTGCGGGGGCTGGAGGTGGACGTGGTCCTTCCCGCCAAAAACAACCTTCCCTTTGTTCACTGGGCCACTCGAAACATGCTCTGGGAACTCCTTGAGAGGGGGGTTCGCGTCTTTTACCAACCCCCTCCTTTCGTGCATACCAAGCTCTTTGTGGTGGACGATTATTATGCCCATATCGGCTCTGCCAATGTTGATCCCAGGAGTCTCCGACTCAATTTCGAGCTGGCCATGGAGGTCTATGACAGGCCTTTTGTAGAGGTGCTGGGTTCCCATGTGGAAAAAGCGCGGGAACGGTCCCGGCAGATTTCCCTTGACGAGGTGGACAGTCGATCCCTGCCGGCCAGGACCCGCGACGCCCTGGCCTGGCTTTTCACTCCATATCTTTAGACCACCAAGATGGCCCCCGGGGCCGCCTTTCAAACCATGATCCATTACGCCATCATTACCAATCCGGCCTCTGGAAGAATGACAAAGGACAAGAAACGTGCCACCCTGGCCGGCCCGGCCCAAATCCTTGAGGCCGAAATCCACGGGATGGACACCCGGACACCGGGGGATTTCGCCCTGTGCGCCCGGCGATGGGCCGGGCGCTGTGATACCCTGGTGGTTGCGGGTGGGGATGGCACTTTTTCAGACGTAATCAATGCCGTGGACACGTCACAGACCACCGTGGCCTATATCCCTTTGGGAAGCGGTAACAGCCTGGGTCATGCCCTGGGTTATAAAGGCGATCCTTCGGCCGTGGCCCGCCGCATTAAAAGGGGCCGTATACGCCAATTCGATCTTATCAACTGCGATAACATAAGGCGGGGCTTTATGGCCTCTGTGGGCATAGAAGGAACCGTGCTGAGGGACTATGATCGATCCGCCCAAAAAGGGTACAGGGCTTATCTGTGGGCAGCCCTGAAGGTCTTTTTATCAGGCCGTTATAGGCGGCCCCAGGCCAGGGTTGTTGTAGATGACATCCGGTTTGAAACGGTGAGGCTTTTGACCCTCATGGTGGTCAAACAGCCCTATTATGGATTCGGCATGAAGGTCTTACCCCAGGCACGTTTTGATGACGGAAGGCTTCATACCCTGTGCATCACATCGGGCCTGCCGGGCTGTGCCTTTGGGGTGATGAGCGCCTTCACCGTGGGGAACCGCATCGGCCGCTATTGCCCGGGAATAGAGGTAAGTGTGGAACTGGACAGGCCGATCGCCCTCCAAATAGACGGGAACCCGGCATGGAAGGCGCGTGAATATTCCTTCACCGTTATGCCCGGGGCATTGAAAATCGTGTGCTGAATCGTCTGAGGACAAAGGCCCGCCTCCGCATCGGCCGGCGGCACCAAGGAATTGAAAATCCCGCCTCTATCGTCTATAATAAAAAGGATAATGCACCTGAGCTGCTCATGATCATCCGATACAGCCGCAGGACGCCCTCAGCACGGGGGAGAATGATTCTGGGAGCGGGACCAGAGCAAGAGGCGGGTTTTGAGAGTAGAACTCATCAATCCGGATAACCCGACGAATGCGGCAAATGTCCCCTTTTTGCAAAAGGGGCTTTTGTCGTGGCGAGCAAAGGCCTACTCTCCACCCCTGAATCTCTGTATGATTGCCGCATATACCGCCGGTGACATTGAGGTTTCTCTCACCGACGAGTGCGCAAGACCTGTTGATTTCGAAAAAGATGTGGACCTTGTGGGCCTTACCGCCTACACCAACACCGCGCCCAGGGCCTATCAGATCGCCGATGCTTTCCGCCGTCGCCATGTGCCGGTCGTGATGGGGGGGGTTCATGCCTCCACCCTCCCCGAGGAGGCCTTGGAGCACTGCGACTCGGTGGTGATCGGCGAGGCGGAGGGGGCCTGGCAGAGGCTCATTCAGGATTTTCGTGAGGGGAACCTCCACAGGATCTACCACAACGACCATCTCGTCAACCTGGAAGGGCTTCCAAAGCCAAGAAGAGACCTCCTTACCCCCGAGGCCTATGTGACCATCAACACGGTTCAAACCACGCGGGGCTGCCCCCACAACTGCAGCTTCTGCTCGGTAACCCGGTTCAACGGCCGCACGTACCGCTTCAGACCCATTCAAGAGGTGATCGAGGAGATAGAAACCCTTCCTTCTCCGAATGTGTTTATCATTGATGACAACATTTTCAGCCACAGGGAACGAACCCGGGAACTCTTTGAGGCCCTCATGCCTCTGCGCATTCGGTGGGGGAGCCAGTGCACCGTATCCATCGCCCGGGACCTGGAAATGCTGGACCTTGCGGCGAAAAGCGGGTGCATCGGCCTGGCAATGGGGTTGGAGTCCTTTTCCAGGGAAAGCCTGGAAGGGGCCCATAAGCGGTTCAACGATCCGGATCGCTTTTACAAGGATATTGAGGCCATTAAGGATGCCGGGATCTTTATTTGGGGCTCTTTCGTGCTGGGCTTTGATGAAGATGACACGGCCGGTCTTGAGAAAACCATTCAAATGGCCAAAACATCCAGACTGGATTTCGCGTGCTTCAACTTCCTCACCCCTCTACCCGGGACGGTGGTCTATGACAAGTTCGAGAGGGAGGATCGCCTCCTCAACAAGAATTGGGCAAACTATAATATGGCCAACCTTGTGTTTCAGCCTTCAAAGGTGTCGGCCGAGGTCCTGGAGAAAAAGGTGAAGAAGGCCTGGTTGGAGTTCTATTCCCTCAAGGCCGTGTTTCATCGCCTTGGCGCTTCATTCGGGAAAATAAGGTTCTTTGTCTGGCTCGTTAATCTCGCCTTGTGCTTTTACACCCGGAAAAAGCTTAAGTGGACCTGGTGGGAGGGCTAGGCTATAGGGCCTAACCCCTTGAATTCAATGGTAGGCACGATGGGATTTGAACCCATGACCCCTACCGTGTCAGGGTAGTGCTCTCCCCCTGAGCTACGTGCCTGTCAAGATCTTACTTAGCAGCGGCACCCCTGGATGTCAAACGGAAATTTTATCATCCTCCAAGGACCCCTCACCCATCATCCGGAACCAGTAAGCCATGTAATGGAGTCCGGAACCGACCGTCAACCCCCCGGTGATCCAAAATACATACCGGGTAAATCCGGGGGAGAAATGCAAGTAGTCCGTAGAGAGCACCATGAAGACCGTCCCCAGTTGCATGCACGTTGTGCACTTGCTCAGGAGGGAGGGCTTTATGGTCACACCCCCTTTGCTTAAGAAGGCAATCAGCACACCCAGCAGAATAAGGATATCCCGGCTGATCACCATCACGGTCAACCAGGAGGGGGTAAACCCCCTTACAGAAAGGACAAAAAAGGCCGTGACCAGCAGGATCTTATCGGCCAGGGGGTCGAGAACAGCCCCGAGTTTGCTCTTCTGGTTGAACAACCTGGCAATCAGTCCGTCAACCCCGTCACTCAGCCCGGCCAGGATGAAAACGACCAGGGCGGACAAAAACCTGTCATTAATCAGGTAGATGATAAAAATGGGCGTGACGATGATTCTTAGCCCGGTTATGAGGTTAGGGATTGTCATGGCGCCACCCTACGTCCTATCCCTGTGGAAAGCACCGCTTGCCCCTCCCCGGTCCGGGTGATAGACACCGGGAAGGGAAGCTTTTCATGGGTAAGAGCCCGGTCCAGAAATCGATTCATATCACCCTCAAATTCAACCCTTAGGGTGATAGAATCTGTCCTCAGCCTGGTCTGAACCACGGACTTTACGCCGGCCACATCCTGCTTTAGGAACTCCTTAAAATCTTTGAGTTGCCTGTAGGACTTCAGGCCCGTGAGGGTAATATCAAGATGATGAATTTCCGTGCGACCGGCCACGGCAATCTGGACAACGGCCGGTATCATCTCTGCGGCCAGATTGTTGACCAGCCTTTTCAGGCTCTCCATGGGCCGGGGCTGGCCGTCAGGACCCCGATCGAGGGGCTCCGACTGAAGTCCCTGGGCGGTCTGGACACCCTGGCCCACATCAAAGGCCTTAAGGGACAAAGACAGGGTCTCCTCCCCCACCCTCTCCATCTGTCCGGAAATCACCACCTCTGCGGAGAAGAGATTCCCCCACCTGAGCACCTCCTCTTTGCCTAAATCGTGGGACCTCATCGCTTCCGGGAATTCAGCCTCTGGAAGGGCCAGGGCCCGGTTGATAGGCACAAAGCCCCTCTCCTGAAAGACACTGTAGAGCACCAGTTCCGTCGGGCTCAGGGCGGTCTCGAGGCCTGGATCCCTCCACCACCATGAAACAACCCCATTCACCTTTTCTGAGACCATAAAAAGCACCTTGAGGGAGGGGCCTTCCACAAGCACGACCCCGGCCTCCCTGAGCGTTTCCTGCATCATCTTTTCATTGATCCTTGCTCTCACCAGGACCTTGTAATCATCGCCCGTCTCTGCCTCCCCCAGGATATTGAAATGCTCCACTTTTTCCTCGGCATTGGGGATCACCTCTTTGATGAGTCTCGGGAAGTGATTGATCATTCCCGCGCTGCCCAAATGTTGAAACAGGTAATTCTCCACCCCCTTTACCAAAGCCTGGGATATGGCACGGTCTTTTGCCGAGGCCAGGTTGCCTTTGATAATCCTGGAGGTTCCAATAGCCAGCACCTCGTTCTCACCGGCGTTGTCCCGGTTTTCCGCGGCCCCAATGGGGGATCCAAAAACAGTGAGGAAACCCATAAGCGCCATCAACAAAAGGACCATCCTCCTTTTCCCCACGGCCCGCTCCTTGATCATCCTCGGCCTCATAAGCTTCTCCTACAAGCGGCATCCCCGGTCAGTTTGTCAGTCCCGCCAGTTGATGTTTCGCATCAGCAACCAGACGCCTGTTCATCTCCACCACCTGCTTAAAGGACCGGATGGCTTCCGGCGTTTTTCCGGCCTCCTTGTAGGCCAATCCCATCTCATAGAAGGCGTCCGGGAGATCATCCTTGATGGTGCGGGCGATGGAGAAATCCTCCTCCACCTTTCTCAGCCAGCCTACCCCCTTTTCCAAGATATTGAGGCGCATGAAACCCACATACACCAGGGCCATATCTTGGTCTTCCTTTGCACAGTCTCTCGCGCGATTCATGGCTTGAAAAGCCGCCTCGAAATCCCCTTCCTCTCCGTAAACCAACCCCAGGCCCCGGTAAGCGGGAGAACAGCATCCGTCGATTTGCAGGGCCAGATTAAATGCCCGCTTGGCATCATCAAAGTAGTGTATTCTCATCAGCCTGTAACCGGTCGAGATGTGGTGTTCCTTGGTGCCCAGCACCCCTTCCTGTCCACCCGGCCTGCCCGCACAGCCGAAAGCCACGGCGGTCAGCACAAGGATAATAGGAAGCGCTCTTTGGTATATCTTGGACCCGGTGAAATCCATGTCAAGCCCTCCGGTAGATGGTCAAGGGTTTTTATCCAACACCACCAAAACACGGCATTTCTGCAACAAGCTCAAGTTGCTGGGTGTCCCTCTAATGTTCTCGGCATCCGCATTGCTGATCACTATATCGGAGTGTCCAGGCCCGGCCGCCTTAAGGCCCTTGATGGCGAGAGGCCTTTTCCCCACGTAGGTCTGGGGCGGGGGGCCCTCCAGAACGGTCAAATACCTTGCCATGCCCTGCCGAATCGCATAGGCCCGGCTCACGTAAGCCGGACCATAGATCTCGTTTCCGTCCTCGTCCACCACCCGCAGGACCAAGGCCGGTTTTATTTCCAGCCCACGGCAATCCAAGATGAGCCCGGTGTGTACGGGTTCGCCCTTCCGGTGCAGGTTGTTGGGCTGCTGCACAGGTCGGATGGTTCGAATGGATTTGGGGAGCACTATTTGACTAAAAGCGCCCGTGACCTTGATAGACACAACAGCCGTTACCGCCCCTTCCGGCATGTCACCCGGATCTACAACCGGGGCCTGTTTCAAAAAACCATGGACCTCCTGGGCCAAGGCCTTGGAGCGGGCCACATGGTCTTTAAGCAGGGATTTGGAGTCAATGCGCATCTCCATGATAATTTGTTTTAGGTTCTCCCGCGCCCGTGTAACCGCCTCCTCTGTAGGAGGGGCCCCGGTCCGTGCCCCCTGGTCAGGGTGATTCCCGGCACATCCCTTAGCCCAGGCTTCCACAATTCCCTTGGTCCAGTCGATGGCCCCTTTTTCATAGAATACCACATAATTGCAGGCCAACAGGAGCCCGGGGGAAAGGCCCAGGTAAAAGAGGAAAATCAAAAAAATATGCTGTCCCCATCTTTTCATCATGGGGCCTCCCTATAGGGCATGTCTTGCCTCCTCAAAGTTGCAGGTCCAGAGTGCCGCAAAACCTCCAACCATAATAATGGGTCAGGGACTTTTAAGGAACCCTTCCGCCTCTCTTAGGGCCGTTTCAAAGGCTTCGTGCGGAATCCACAGGGCTTCCCTGTCCGCCTTGTACCAGGTCCACTGTCTTTTAGCATATCTTCGGGTATCCCTTTGAAGACCCCGAAGGGCCTCCTCAAGAGACCACTCCGACTGAATGTATTTGACCATGTGTCTGTACCCGATGGATTTCATGGGTTTCAATTCGGCCGAGTAGCCCTCGTTCAAAAGCCTCTTCGTCTCCTCCACCAGTCCCGCCTCTATCATGTCCACGCTCCGCCTGTTAATGCGTTCATAGAGGCCCTGCCTGTCCATGTCCAGGTAGAGCTTGAGGACCCTGAAAGGCCGCTCTCGAAAGCCATGGTGCGCCTGGAGATCCGAGGGACGTAGGCCCTTTACATGGATAATTTCAAGGGCCCGGATGAGTCTCACCCTGTCCTTTGGATGAATCCTTTTTGCGGACTCCGGATCGAGCCTTTTGAGTCTTTCATAGACCCTTTCAGTGCCGCAGAGCTCGCATTCCCTTCTTAACGATTCCCTGAAGGCCTCATCCGCCTTGGGGCCGGGGAAAAGCCCGCCTATCAGGGCCTTTATATACAGGCCGGTCCCTCCCACGAGGAAGCAAACCCTTTGCCGTTCGTGGATCTCCCGCACCAGGGGCATGGCCCGGGATCGGTAAATGGCCGCGTTGAACTCCTGATCCGGGTCAACCACATCCAGCAGGTGATGGGGTATTCCCTTGCGTTCTGCCCGTGCGGGTTTCGCCGTTCCAATGTCCATGCCCCTGTAAACCTGCATGGAGTCCGCGTTGATGATCTCCCCTCCCAGGGTCTCGGCCAAGGCCACGCCCAGGGCGGTCTTTCCACTGGCTGTGGGTCCTGCAATGACCACCACCTTGGGCCTTTCCTTTTTGCCTCCGCCCACCTTTTACACCCCTCATCCTCTCAAAGGACCCGTTTAAACATCTTCTCCATCTCGTAATAGGTCAATCTCTTAAACACGGGGCGGCCGTGAGGGCAGTTTGTGGGCAAATCCATCTCTTCAAGCTGTTCCAGGAGGTGGGTCATCTCTTGTTGGGTCAAGACCTGGCCCGCCCTGATCGCGCCATGGCAGGCCATCACCGTAAGGGCCCTGTCCAGGATATCCTCCTCGTCGTGTTTTTCTTCCTCCAGTTCCAGAGCGAGTTCAGGGAAGAATTGTTCCCACCTGACATGCTTCAGCAAGGCCGGAAAAGACCTCAAAAGAAAGGCGTTGCCCCCAAAAGGCTCGATTTCAATGCCCAGGCGGGAGAGCCTCTCCCCCTTTTCTGTGATGATCCCGGTCTCCTTGGTGCTCAGTTCCAGGCTGTAAGGCACCAGCAGCCTCTGGGATTCAATTCCCGCTGTTTTGAGCCCCTTTTTGAGGGTTTCATAGACAACCCTTTCATGGGCCGCGTGCTGGTCAATAATAGCGAGCCCATCTTCCACCTGACAGAGGATGTATGTATTTCCCAGTTGTCCTATCACCCTGGGCCCTCTCCAGTGTACAGGTTCTTGAGCAGTTTCTTCACCCCTTGGAAATGAAATCCCCCGGCTGCCTTCCTGGTATGTCCATGTCGGTTCGGCCGCCCCATGCACAGGGACCCTGTCCCGGACAGGCCATGATTGTCCCTGAGGGATGTCATATCCCGCGAGGCCGTGGATGCTCCCGGCCAGGGCCTTCTGAACCGTTGAAGCGGTGGTGTCAAAAACAAGGCGGCTCAGGTGGAAACGCACCTCTTGCTTGGTGGGGTGGACGTTGACGTCCACCTTGGCTGGATCCACTTCCAGAAACACCACCGCCTGGGGGTACTGCCCCTTCATGAGGCGCTGTCCATAGCCCTGAATGACGGCTTTCGTCAGGAGCCGGTCCCGCACATTCCGGCCGTTTACATAGACAAAAAGGCGGTCCCCCCGGGATCTTGTATAATCCGGGGGGGCCAAATACACCCTGATTTTCAGATCCTCCCCGGCTTTTTCCGCCTCTATCATGACCCCCGCCACCTGTCTGCCGAAAAGAATCCCGAACCTGGGTATGAGATCACCTGAGGCGGGAAGATTCAAAAGGGTCTTTTTCCCTTCATCAAGCCTGAAGGCCTTGCCCGGGAAGGGCAGGGCCGATCTCACCAGGACATCCAGCATATGATCCGTCTCAGTCCTTGAGGCCCTAAGGAATTTGCGCCTTGCAGGAATGTTAAAGAACAGGTCCCTCACCTCCACCGTGGTCCCGGCCGGTGCCCCGGTCTCCTCAACCCCTGCCACCTTCCCTCCTGCCACCTTCAACCGGTAAGCCACAAGCTGGTCCTCGGGACGCGAGGTAATCTGCATCCTGGATACGGCCGCCATGCTGGGGATGGCTTCACCCCGGAAACCCAGGGTCTTTACGGAAAAAAGGTCAGAAGCGGTCCCTATTTTGCTTGTTGCGTGCCTCTCAATACACAAGAGGAGGTCATCCCTTGACATGGCCCTGCCGTTATCACTGACCTTGACCAGGCCCTTGCCGCCCTTCTCAATGGCAATAACAATCCGATTTGCCCCCGCGTCCAGGCTGTTGTCAAGGAGTTCTCTCAGAACAGAGGCAGGCCGCTCAATCACCTCACCGGCTGCAATCTGCGAAGCCACCTTCTCTGGAAGGATCCTAATGGTACTCATAAATCCAGGAATTGTTGATCTATGCTGAACCATCTGGGGGGGCGACGGGGGCTAAAGAATCTCGGGGGGAATCTCTTCCCCCTGGCGAGACGGAGGTTCTCTTTCCCCAGAGGATCATACAAGAGGCATGGGGAGGAGTCAGGGCGAGACAGGAAATCTTTCACAAGGCGGCATGAAAGCTCAACCATGACGGCCACATATTGGTGGAAGCCCTGCCACCGGTCTTCCTTCCCCACAGAGAAAATGCCACGGGTCACATGACAGTAGTCGGAAAACTTGACCGACTGGGTAAAAACCTGTTTTTTGGCCTTAAATTCGTTCCTGTTTTTTCCAACCATTCCACCCAGGAGTTCATCGCAAGCCCCATGATCCATGCGCAGTATCTCCCGGGCCACCTTGGTATAGGCCGGACCGATTGAATAGTCTGCCTTAAATTCCCAATACAGGTGGCCTCGTCTTCGCCCGGTGGGGCAAACGCTGACCAGGTTGGGGACAAAAAAATTGTGTGCCACCACGTCCGCGGCGAGATGGGATAAAATGCCGTAAGTGAAAGCCGCTTCCTGGTCGTCTTTTGATCCCTCCAGGCAACTGAACCCGCCGGCCCAATTGTGGGGATGCCCCGCTCTTTTTGTCTTGCTCTTACCAATGAAAAAATCCGCGGCCAGGCATCCGTAAAGGTACTCCCGAGGGAAGGCCGTGATCACCCTGGCCACGGCCGGCAAAAGCAGGCTTGCCTCACTGAGTGCACTCAGGGCCGTCACCGTGTGGACACCCGGACCCCAGGCGAAGGCGCTTTGTTCAAAAAAGAGTTGGACAAGAGCGGACACACCCGCAAAAAAAAGAAGATTCAGAAAAAAAATCACGATCCTCTGGCTCCATGCTCGTTGCAAGAATCATACACGGCCTGCAAGGGCACACCCGTCAAAGCAGTTCCCCCACTGAAACCGTTCGGTCCCCGAGCATATTCACGTAACTTCCGAACTCGTTATCATACCATCCGTAAATAACGGCCTGGGTGATGGCGATCCGCACCACATCCTGGCTGGTTAAAGGCGACTCACCCTGACCCGAGATTTGACAGACCTTGTGAAGGTCAATGTTGACCTCTGCGGTGCGGGTGTGCGTTTCATGACCCTCAATGATGGCTGCAGCCCTTGGAAGGCCGATAATATCCGAGGACACATTTTGACTATCCGAGTAATGCAGGTAGCCGTGCGAGTCCCGGGCCGCCGCTTCCCTGAAAATGGCATTGATCCCCTCTCTGCGAATGGACTCCCCCGAAGGCTCCTCCTGGAGGTTTACTACCAGGACGATCAACGATCCTGTTGAAGTAGGAATCCGTACGGATTCAGCCATGAATCCAATGTGTTTCATCTCCGGGATCACAAGGCCCAGGGTATTTGCCGCGCCGGTGCTGGTCAGAATAATATTGTTTATTACACTGCGGTTCTTTCGCAAATCCCCTGCCCCTGTACCGGGGAGGCGGTCCAGGACCGCCTGGGAACCCGTGACCGCATGAACCGTGGCCATGGAAGCGGTCAGGATCTTCTGGGCGCCGAAAAAATCCAGAAGGGGCTTCATCATATGGGCCAGGCAGGTGGTGGTGCAGGAGGCGTTGGAAATGATCCTGTGAATGCGGGGGTCATAATCATTATCATTGACACCCATCACCGTGGTCACTGCATCCTCCGGCATGGACTTGGTTTTATCCTTGATCTTAAAGGGGGCGGAAACGACCACCTTTTCAGCCCCGCATTCGAGGTGACCCCGTACGGACCCGTTCGGATCTTCGGCCGGCAGGGTCGGATCCAGGAACCGCCCGGTGGAGTCCACCACAAGCCTCACCCCGTGGTTTCCCCATCCAATATCCTTAGGATTTCTGGACTCTCTCAATACCTTGACCTTCACCCCGTCAAGGACAAGGGTTCCCGCCTTCTCGTCCACGTCCTGGATGACCCCTCCCCCCTGATGCCCGTAAAGATAACCTCCCAGGGAACCATAGGTGGAGTCTCTCTCCAAATAGTGGACCAGGTCATGGAGTGATTTGCCCACTTCACGGCCCACATTCACCACGATTTCATGAAAATACCGTCGGCCCACATGGTGCCAAAGTGCCAGTTTGCCGATTCTGCCGAGCCCGTTGATACCCAGTTTGCGCCCTCCGCCCATGCCTCTCCTTTCCGTCTCTCCCATTTCAAACGCTTTCCATTTCCTCTATCTTCATAGCGCCCAAATAGACAGAGCCCTCTGCGCCATCAATGCTGATCCAATCCCCTGATTTGAGGACCCTTTGGCCCAATGAACAGGACCCGTTCTTTTCCATGCAAATGAGGTTTGAACAGCCCACAACACAGGTCTTTCCCAGTCTGTGTGCCACAATGGCGGCATGGGAAGTGGCCCCCCCCCTGGCCGTTAGCAGCCCGTCGGCCTCGTAGATCTCTTTAATATCATCGGGCACCGTATCCCCCCTCACGAGGATGAATAATGTGCCAGGGTCCATCTTACGCCACTTCCGAATTTCGTCAACACTGAATACGACCCTTCCTGACATGGCCCCCCCGCTCACCCCTATGCCGTGACCGAGGAGGTTCAACGGTTTATCCTGAGAAATATCAAAGGAGTAGACCTTTTTCCTTTCCCGCATGGCCATTTCCCGGGTTTGCAAGATATACAGGTTCTCCTCTTTGCTTCCCTCAAAGGTGAACTCCATCTCCTGGGGGCTCCACTTCCTCCCGTAGACCAGTTCCTTTGCCCATCCTTTCATGGTCTGGTAGATCTCCGGAAACCGGGTCTCCAGGGCCATATTGCTTTCCCTGGCCTCTATCTCCGCCTGCTTTACGGAGATAGGGAAGGTCCTGACCAGCCCTGAAACCACATCTTCTCCCTGGTTCCCGGGAGTATAGTCCCCCCACAGGACGATCATGTCCCCCGACCACCTGGGATTATGGGTAAAAAAGACCCCTGCCCCGGCTTTTTGGGAAAAATTCCCGAAGACCATGGTCTGGACGGTTACCGCCGTGCCCCAGTCATCGGAGATGCCCATGATCTTTCGGTAGGTCTCCGCCTTGGGGGCGTACCAAGAATCAAGGACCTTCCTGATCGCGATGTAGAGTTGCTCCAGGGGTGACAATTCAATGTCTATACCGTTGTCCCGGATAAGACGCTTGTATGTCAGGGCCACCTCTTTCATCTGGTCGCCGGTGAAGTCTTTCTTATAAGGAACACTAAGTCGTTTCTTAAAATCGTCAATAATTGCATCGAAATCATCCCTCAAAAGGCCGAAGGCCATTCCGTAGCACTGAAGGAAGCGCCGATAGGTGTCCCAGCCGAACCAGGCGTTACCGGTCAAGGCGATCAGGCCCTGGACCACCTCCTCGTTAATGCCCACATCAAGAAAGGTGCTCATCATTCCCGGCTGGGAAATGGATGAACCGCTTCTCACGGACAGGAGCAAGGGTTCGCCGGGGTCACCCAAGGTCTTTCCCGTTGACTTTTCCAGCAGGGCCACTTGCTGGGTGACCTGTTCCTCAAAATTTTTTCTGGCCAGGGGGTACTCCTCCACGATCTCCCGGCACCTGAAAACCTCTGTGGTCACAATAAATCCTGGAGGTACAGGGAGGCCGTAGCTGTTCAGCTTGACCAGGTTCAGCCCCTTGTTTCCCAGGTGAATGAGGTCGAAGACTTCCTTTTTGACGGGTTCTATGGGTGTGAGTGTCTTGTAGGGCTCATAACTGAGCAAGAGGCGAAGCCGCTCTTTCGGGAGTTCGTCCGCTTCCTGATGGAGGGTCTTGAGGATCCGGCCCAAAAAGAGGTCAAGCTGCTGAAGCCCCAGGGAGGAAGCGATCCGGTCCCTCAGGAAGACCTCGGTCACCCGGTGGTTGAGTTTTTCCCGGTCATCGGGACCTTCCGGGGGGAGATATTTGGGCAAGAGGTTCTCTGCGGGCGTCTGCCCCAGGATCTTAAGGAGGTTTTTCTGATGGATGTTATTGAAATAGTCATTGACCAGGTTGCTCACCGCCTGGGAAAAGCCTCTCAAAATGTCCAGATACTGGGTGGCGGAAAACCCCCTGATTTCCAGGGAGTGGGCCAAAAGATCCAGCTGCCGTTCCATCTCCAGAGAGGAGAGGCCGTCCAATTTCAGGGCCCGGTCAAAAAGGTGAAGATACTGATATACCTGGAAAAAAGTGGCCCGGGTGATGAGATTGAGGTCAATGGATTCTACCAGTTCCTCAAAGAGAACATTCACCAGGGATTCAAGGCGAAAGGTCAGTCCCAGGGCATCAAACTTCATTTCATGGTAACTCCCGTACATGGACGGGATGTCTACGGTAAAATGGCGTTTTCTATAAATATCCTCCCGGACTTCATAACCCTCCGGGGAAAGGATAATCTCTTTGAGCCGCTTGAGATAGGCAAGGAGTTTCTTGATTTTTTCGGTGGGATATGTCTCGGTCAAGGCCTTCCTTAAAAAGCCCAAGTCTGGCAAGCCGCTCGACTCAAGCCGGTCCAAATACCCGTCCACTTCCGTAAAACCCAGGTAATATTTCTGGTAGAGCAATTTGTAGGCGGTTATAGCCAGGCTCACCCGCTCTGCATCCGTGTCTGTGGTCCCCGGAACCTGGGCCGCCAGAGACCTGACCCCGTCCCCTTCAAAATGGAGGAGATCCCTCACCTCCCCCAGGCCCTTGGCCTGAAAGATACGGCCCACTACCTGGTGGACCCCGTCAATATATGTGCCGGTCGTCTCAATTTGTTCGTAGATGTTCGGGGGGACATAGGGCCTTACCGCCTCTTTGTTCTTACTCCGCCAAAAATCAAGGGTCCCCTCAATGAGCCCGATGATCTCATTGCTGCTCTCCACATGGCTCTGTTTTCTCAAGAAATGGATGAGTGGATCCCTTCTCAGGCAGATTTCATCAATCTTGGTTGAGATGTCTCTGAGTGTCCCTTCCGCCCCGATGTCATTAAAATAACAAGGAAAAAGGCGGGACAACTGTTTGGCCAGATTATAAACAGGGCCTATATCACTGTTCAAAAATCGGGTGATATCCCGGGGAAAAAGATCCGTGTCCTTAATGAACACCCCGCTCAGGGAGAGGTGAATAATGAGGGAGGAAAGCAGCTTTTTGGACCACTTGGGATTGAGCTCAATGAGCTTAAGCCAGGTCCGGATATTCTTGATATGGGCGGAATTGGCCCGCACCTGCCAGTCATCACCCACGCCCTCAATTCCAGGGGCCTGGAAACCCAGGGAGACCACCGAATCCGTAAAGAAATCCACGAAATCGCTTTCATCGGTCTTATACACGCCCTGCCCCATGTTGAGGACACAGTTTAGGGCGGTCTCCGGGAACTTGTGGGCACTCATTTTTAATATGCCGAAGGTCTTCTCCAGGGATTGTTGAAAGGCCCGGCGGTCTTCATGCTGTATCAGCCAGGTAAGGGTCCTGTTGATCTCCCGGAGGGCCTCTTCATGGATGGAGGCCAGCCCGGAAATGGTCATGTTGTGGAGGAGGGATATGAGCTTCCATTGCTGTCCCAAACCCTCGACGCCACCGGCCTTGAGGAATTTTTGGGGCATATCCCTGTAAATAGATACGATTTCTCCGTAACCCGGCAACTGGCGCATCCGGTCCAGCATTTCCCTGGATACCAGCCTGTCCGAGGCTTTCACAATCTCTTCCAACGCTTCTTTATGAGACCTCAGCCGCTCGTGTGAAACAGGAGCGAAGATCGAGCCCAAATCAGCTTCACCGATCCTTTTTCCGGATTCCCTTTCAAAGAGGCTGTGGGGATCCGCCTGGTTCAGCCAATATTCATAGGTGTGGCGGTAATACATGACCAGGAGCCGGTTTACGGCTCCGAACCCCTCTCCCGGGGGAACCGTCCGGGCATAGGTTTCAGCGAGCCGATCAAGTTGATAGTAGCTCTTGATAAACAGGAAAAGGATCTCTTCCGGATAACAGGTGATGCGGTCAAACCCGTAATTGAGGACGGCCAAAAACCTGGATATCTCCGATCCCAACTCCCTCACCATCTTCTGCATTAAAAAAAGGAGATTATCCACGGCATTGACTTTTATGCGTGTCTCCTTAGAAGACTCGATGGCCTGAAAAAAAATATCCAAATAAAGCCTTGCCGCCTCCGGCCCTTTTGGGTGGGTCTTGAAGACCTGGAAATAATTGAGGGAAAAAGACCTCGCTTCCCTAACAATGAATTCCCAGTTCTTATAAGGGTGGCAAAGCTCTTCCAAAAAGGTCTGTAAGGCCTCCCGAAGGCCGTAATACCGCTCCATGACCTCCTGCAGGATCAGATAACGCTGATCCACGGTGACGTCGACACGGCTGCATGCGATATTGACCTCAAGGGCCTTTGAAGGCATGGGCTTTTCTCCTCTTTTGGTACGCCAAGGTCCTGCTGGAAACCCATGAAACTCTATTGGCTGGGAGTTGAAAACTTCAAGGGACTTTGGATTTTTCGGTTAATGAGTACGCCTCCAGACTTTTCAGGTAATACACACGCCTTTGCTCAAGAAACATGGGTCGAGTCTGGATGCATTTATGAATGTATTTTAAATATATTAGCATAGGAGCCTTTTACAAATCAATTCCAGTGATATGTGAGATTCCCATCCAGGTCTTTTCTCAAACCGGGCGCACCACTCCTTCTCGAGATGCTTATGGAAGGGCCGGCATGCCTTGATTTTTCCACCCTCTCTGGTAATATCTCTTCATTCCTTTCACCATTGGGCACGGTCTCCCCGGGTATGGACAAAGTGGATTGGCAAAAGAGGGGGCAAGGCCACCGCGAAAGGCTTCGCAAGAAGTTTTTGCAGGGAGGCCTTGAAAGGTTCTCGGATGAGGAGGTGGTGGAGTTCCTTCTCACCTTGGGCACGCCAAGGGGGGATCTCAAAATCCCTTCCCGGCAGGCCTTGAAGCTTTTTGGCAGTATCTCAGGGGTTCTCTCGGCGCCCCTGGAAAAGCTGACTCAGATAAAGGGGATAGGCCCCAAAAACGCCACCTACCTCAAACTGGTCCATCAGGTAGCCCGCCGATACCTAAGAGACCGGGCAAAGCGAAAGGCCTTTTTCGGATCATCCCAGGCCGTTTTTGACTATCTCTTCCATACCATGCGGGACCTAAAAAGAGAGGTCTTCAAGGTCCTCTTTTTGAACCGGAAAAATGAATTGATCCTTGATCAAGACATGTTCTTGGGGACCCTGACGGGGAGTGCCGTCTATCCCCGGGAGATCATGACCCTTGCCCTTGAACAAAAGGCTGCAGCGCTGGTCCTGGTCCACAATCACCCTTCGGGCGACCCCACCCCATCGGCCGAAGATAAAAGGCTGACCCGGGATCTGGTCTGGGCCGCCAAGCTCCTGGCCGTCCAGGTCCTGGACCATCTCATTATCGGACATGACACCTATTTCAGCTTTGCCGACCAAGGATTTATCAAATCCCTTTACAGGGAATACGATGACAAATTCGCAGCGCCCTAAATTGCTTGACACACCCGGTGGGTCCTTGCCATAAAGAAACCAGGGCGGGCTTCGGGCGTGCCCGCCCTGTTCACAACGGCTTGTAACCCGCGCCCTTTCACCTTTCTCCGGAGTCGTCACTATTTCAGAGGAAGGGGTGATTAAGCCTGGCGCGACACATGCCTCGACCCTGCGAGAGTGGCGGAACTGGTAGACGCGCTGGACTTAGGATCCAGTGGAGCAGTCCGTAGGGGTTCGAGTCCCCTCTCTCGCACCACTTCCGGACAATGGCCCAAAAGAGGCCATGTTTAGAACCGGCCTAAAGTTCAAAAGAAAATGACCGATAGTAAAGGATGAGGCACTTTTTCCAACACCGATGCCTTTTTAGGCATCGGTTCTTCACCGATTACGATGTTTGCCCATCCAAGGGCGTGAGCCGGTGCGAAACCGACAGATGGCGCAATGAGGTCCCCATAGACGGCGCAGTTTAATATTGACACCCCTTCAAAAGTTCCTGTAACCTTTTGAAGTTAAAAAGGGTTCACCGTCCCACGCCCCTGAAGAAGAACGAACTCCCCCCAAAAAACCGGGGGCGAGAGGTTTGTTGCAATCCATAAATTCGTTCTTACATTCTTATTAACATGCAAGTTGATCAGACAAGCGCAGGGGCAGGACGGTGATGGTATCGGACAAGAATAAACGGGGAAAAACATGAAAACGAGCATGGAAGACATCAGCTCTGTCAAAAAAAGGCTCCTGATTGAAATTGATTCGGAGGAAGTTGACAGGAAACTGGACGAGGCATACAGGAAGCTCGGAAAAAGCGCCAAGATACCCGGTTTCAGGCCCGGTAAAGCGCCCAGAAGCATCCTTGAGACCCGTTTTGGACCACAGGTTCAAGAGGATGTGACCAGGGACCTTATCAGCGAGACCCTTCCCAAAGCGATTGATGAGGTCAAAACATTTCCCTTAGGCCCCCCCCTGCTTGAGAAAGGGATCCTGAAGCACGGCCAGGATTTCAGCTATTCTGCAGAGATGGAAATCCGACCACCCGTTGAACTTCACGACTACCTGGGGCTTGAGGTAAAAAAGGAGAAATGCGCGATCTCCGAAGAAGATGTTCAAGAGCGCCTCGAGCAGATCAGGAAGGCCCATGGCAAGATGACCCCACTTGAAGAGGAGAGGCCTGTGGAGAGCGGCGATTACGTGGTCCTTGACTATGAGGCCTTTGAAGGAGACATCCCTGTGGAAGGGATCAAGTCCACCAACTTCCTCATAAATGTAGGAAGCAATGATTTTCATCCCCAATTTGAAGAAGCCCTGATTGGATTGAAGAAAGGGGAAGAGGCGGAAATACCGGTCGATTTCGAAGAAACCTATTATCACAGCACACTGGCCGGCAAGCACATCACATTTAAGGTAAAAGTCACGGATATCAAGGAGATGGTCCTTCCTGAACTGGATGATGAATTCGTCAAAAGCCTGGGCGCGGATTTCGAGGATCTTGCCGGTCTCAAAGAAAAGGTCCGAGAGGCTGTCACCGGGGAACAGCAAAAGAGAGTAGACAGGCAGGCCAAGCAGGAATTGATCGATAAGATCTCCGAAGCCGTGGATATTGAACTCCCTCCCGTGCTCGTAGAGGCCGAACTGGAAACGACCATGAATAATGTCACTCAAAATCTCGTGAGAAGCGGGTCGAGTCTTGAAAAGGCCGGGCTGTCAAAAGAGAAATTGCGGGAGGAGTTCAGGCCCACCTCTGAGAGGCGGGTCAAAGAGATGCTCATCCTAGGGGAGATTGCCAGGCGGGAGGATCTCACCGTGGCCGAGGAAGACCTTAAAGAGGGCTTCGCAGAACTGGCTTTCCAGACAGGTCAAGATCCTGAGACTATTAGAAAATACTACGAAGCTCGCGACCTTGTCGACTCCCTTAGAGAAAGGCTTCTGGAGGAAAAAACATTGAACTACCTCATGGAGCATGCTAAGGTTTTAGAAACGGAAAAAGAGCCGGAAACCACATCAAGCTCTGAGAAAGAGAAGGTTGAACCATAATGCTGATACCCATTGTCATTGAACAGTCAAGCCGCGGTGAGCGGGCCTATGACATTTACTCAAGACTTCTTAAGGACCGGATCGTCTTTATCGGAGAGCAGATCCACGATGGAATGGCCAATACCATTATCGCCCAGATGCTCTTTTTGGAATCCGAAGATCCGGACAAGGACATAAACCTTTACATCAATTCGCCCGGGGGCTCCGTGACGGCGGGATTGGCCATTTATGATACCATGCAGTATATTAAACCCCAAATCGCCACCATCTGTATGGGACAGGCCGCCAGCATGGCCGCTCTCTTCTTGGCGGCCGGGGCCAAGAGCAAACGTTACGCCCTTCCCCACGCCAGGATTCTGATCCATCAACCCCTGGGAGGCGCCCAGGGGCAGGCGACAGATATAGACATTCACGCCAGGGAAATCCTGAAGATCAGAGAAAATCTGAATCAGATCCTGGCTGATCATACCGGACAGCCCGTTGACAAGATAAGCCATGATACGGAACGTGACTATTTCATGAGCAGCGAAGAGGCGAAAACCTATGGGGTAATCGACAAAATCATTACCACCAGGGAGATGCAAAAGGCGGCAAACAAGTAGATGGAAGGGAAGGAATTATGAGCAAAGATAATGATTCTACTGACGATCTGCTGTGTTCATTTTGCGGAAAAAGTCAGGATGAGGTTAAAAAGCTTATTGCGGGCCCGTCTGTCTATATCTGCGATGAATGCATTCAGTTGTGCAATGAGATTATAGGCGAAGAGTACGGTCAAGAGACCGAAGAGGAAGGGGGAGCCCAGCTCCCCAAACCCTCTGAGATCAAGTCTATTCTCGATGAATACGTGATTGAGCAGGAAAGGCCCAAAAAAATCCTTTCCGTAGCCGTTCACAACCACTACAAACGGATCAGCACCAGAATTGACATGGAAGGGGTGGAAATCGAGAAGAGCAATATCCTCCTCATCGGTCCCACCGGTTGCGGCAAGACCCTTCTTGCTCAGACCCTTGCCAAGATTCTAAAGGTACCCTTTACCATCGCGGACGCCACCACCCTGACCGAGGCCGGATACGTGGGGGAGGACGTAGAGAATATCATCTTGAATTTGGTCCAGATGGCAGACTATGATGTGGAGGCCGCGTCCAAGGGTATTGTCTACATCGACGAAATCGATAAAATCGCCCGCAAATCCGACAGCCCATCCATTACCCGGGACGTTTCCGGAGAAGGGGTTCAGCAGGCCCTTCTCAAAATTATTGAGGGGACCATGGCCAATGTTCCGCCCAAAGGGGGAAGAAAGCACCCTCAGCAGGACTTTGTGAAGGTCAATACGGGTAATATTCTCTTCATCTGCGGGGGGACCTTTAACGGGTTGGACAAGATCATCAGGAACCGGATCGGCAGTAAGCTTATGGGATTTGAGGCCGATATCAAAGGCAAGGGGGAGATGGATCCCAACGAAATCACGCCCCTGGTTCAGCCTGAAGACCTGGTCAAATTCGGGCTTATACCCGAATTCATCGGCAGGATACCCATTATCGCCACTTTAGGGGAACTGAGCCTGGACGCCCTGGTGAGGATCTTGACCGAGCCCAAGAACGCCCTCATCAAGCAGTACAAAAAACTTTTCGAACTTGAAAACGTTGAGCTTAATTTTACGGAGGAGGTGTTGCAGGCCATTGCCAAAGAGGCGGTCACACGGAAATCAGGCGCCCGGGGTTTGAGGGCCATCCTGGAGTCCGTCATGCTTGATATCATGTATGATATCCCCTCCACGCCAGAAGTGCGTGAATGTATCATCGGAGAAGAGGTAGTTACAAAGGGGGAATCTCCCTTGCTCCTCTATGAAAACGAGAACAAGGTCAAATACGGATAGGGCACTATGTTCAATCTGACAAAAAAGGATTCAGGCGGCCCCAACAAGCCGGATAAACAGCAATACCCCCTTCTCCCGCTGAGGGATGTGGTGGTTTTTCCCAACGTGGTGGTTCCCCTCTTTGTGGGCCGGGACAAATCCATCAAGGCCCTGGAATACGCCATGTCCCACCAGAAGGAGGTCTTCCTCTCCGCCCAGAAGGATGCCAAGGTGGACAGTCCCAAAGCCAAAGACATTTATGAATTCGGGACTTTGAGTACCGTCCTTCAGCTCCTCAAACTGCCTGACGGCACCGTTAAGGCCCTCATTGAGGGGAAGCAAAGGGGCAAAATAGAAAAATACGTGGATCGACCGGAATTCTTTATGGTGGAGGTAAGCACACTTCCCACCAGCCACGAGACAACGGTTGAAGTTAAGGCCTTGATGCGAAGCATTAATGCCAACTTTGAAGAATATGCCAAGTTGAACAATAAGATCAGCCAGGAAGTGGTTTCTACGGTCACCTCCATTGAAGATCCCTCACGCCTGGCCGATACCATTGCCGGACACCTTTCCCTTAAAGTGAAGGACAAGCAGGAACTTCTTGAGATTGAAGGGCTGAGTCAACGGCTGGAAAACCTCTTTGAGAAACTGCGTAGTGAAATCGAAATCCTTCAGCTTGAGCAACGCCTCAAGGCAAGGGTCAAGAAACAAATGGAAAAGACCCAGAAGGATTACTACCTCAATGAACAAATGCGCGCCATCCACAAGGAAATGGGCACCAAGGACGATTTCAAGGCGGAGCTTGATGATCTGGAAAAAAAGATCAAGCGCAAGAGGTTGCCCAAAGAGGCCCATGCCCGGGTAAAACAGGAGTTCAAGAAACTCAAAATGATGTCTCCCATGTCGGCGGAGGCCGCCGTGGTGCGCAACTATATTGATTGGATTCTCTCCCTGCCTTGGTATGAAAAGACCAATAAGAAGCTGGATATTGAAGAGGCTGAAAAGATACTCAATGAAGACCATTACGGCCTTGAAAAACCCAAGCAGAGAATTCTTGAATACCTCGCCGTTCAGCGGCTTACAAAGAAGATAAGGGGCCCCATCCTCTGTCTGGTGGGTCCTCCCGGGGTCGGAAAGACCTCGGTGGCCAAGTCCGTGGCCAGGGCCACAGGCAGAAACTTTGTGCGTCTCTCCCTGGGCGGTGTTCGGGACGAGGCCGAGATAAGGGGGCACAGAAGAACCTATATAGGCGCCCTACCGGGGAAAATCATTCAGTTCCTGAAAAGGGCAAAATCCAACAATCCCGTATTTTGCCTCGATGAAGTGGATAAAATGAGCATGGACTTCCGGGGTGACCCCTCCGCGGCTCTTCTGGAGGTGCTTGACCCGGAGCAAAATTTTGCCTTTAATGATCACTACTTGGACCTGGATTACGATCTTTCCGACATATTCTTTATTACCACGGCCAATACCCTGCATAGCATCCCCCTGCCCTTGCAAGACAGGATGGAAATCATCCGGTTACCCGGCTACACAGAACTGGAAAAGCTCAACATCGCCAAGCAGTTCCTCATAAAAAAGCAGGTGGAGGCAAACGGGCTTAAGGAAAACAACATCTCCTATACAGACGGTGCCATTCTGACCATCATCCGAAATTACACGAGAGAGGCGGGGGTGAGGAATCTGGAACGGGAGATCTCCTCTATATGCCGCAAGGTGGCCAGGGAAATTGTTAAGGCCGATCCCGACAAGACAATCCCTGTTAAGGCACCATCCATCCACAAATATCTCGGGGTCCTCAAATTCCGCTACGGGCATACGGAGGAGAAAAACGCCGTAGGCGTGACCACCGGTTTGGCATGGACCGACGTGGGGGGAGAACTCCTTCAAACCGAAGCCTCCATTATGCCGGGCAAAGGGAACCTGAGCCTCACAGGTAAGCTGGGAGAGGTCATGCAGGAATCGGCACAGGCGGGTTTGAGTTATGTCAGGTCAAGGGCAAGGATTCTCAAGCTTGTCGACAACTTCTATGAAAAGATAGATATCCATGTGCATGTCCCTGAAGGCGCCATTCCCAAAGACGGACCTTCCGCAGGAATTGCCCTGGCCACCTCCATGATATCCGCCCTTACAGGAAAACCCGTGAGGCGGGACCTGGCCATGACCGGGGAGATCACCCTGAGGGGAAGGATTTTACCCATCGGCGGTCTCAAGGAAAAAATCCTGGCGGCGCACCGGGGAGGCGTCAAAAAGGTCCTCATCCCCATGGAAAACAAAAAGGATATAGAGGAAATCCCCCGGAAGATCCTCAAGAAGGTCGAGCTGGTCCCGGTAGAGCACATGGATGAGGTCCTCAAGGAGGCCTTGGTTCTGGAAGAAGGTGAACCGCTCTTTGCTTCAGAGGATGAGTGCAAGCCCTTCAGCCTGGCAGATCTCACCAAGACAGAGGGACAAACCGAACCCTGTGTAACCGCGCACTAAGAGGCCGGAACAGGGCTTGACAAGGGGGGTCAAACCTGTTAGATAGATTTGCCTTTTAACCCCGTCGTTGCATAAAAAGCGACTAAGAATCCGCCATTTCTCTTTATGTTACAATGGCATTTATGCGTTAAAAAAGGCAGTATCCTAGCAACATCGGGGTTAATTTAGGCGGGTAGCTCAGTGGGAGAGCATCGGCCTTACAAGCCGGGGGTCACGGGTTCAAATCCCGTTCCGCCTACCA
>CAZNLL010000051.1:0-23588 GCA_964573885.1 uncultured Desulfobacteraceae bacterium
GAAGAATTGACGGGGGGGACTTTCAAAAAGTCTCTTCTTATGCAGGCTGTAGCCTTAGGCGTAGGGGGGGGAATAGCCCTTGGCGTTACGAAAATTGTTTTGGCTATTCCACTGGTTTGGATTCTAGTGCCGCCCTACGTTATTCTTCTTATTGTCACGAAATTCTCGACCGAAGAATTCGTTAACATTGGATGGGATAGCGCGGGTGTGACAACAGGACCTATCACTGTTCCCCTTGTTCTGGCCATGGGCCTCGGAATCGGCACCCAGGTTGGTGTGGTGGAGGGGTTCGGTATTCTGGCCTCCGCATCCGTATGTCCGATTCTTTCGGTCCTCCTGCTGGGGCTTCATATCAACAGGAAAAGAAGGGCTGCCTTGATTGAAGAGTCCACCAACGACAAAGAGGCCGGTAAGGATAGGACATGAAAATCAACAAGACCGTCTCTCGCATTACCGCCTATCTGCACAGGAATATCTCAAAGGATGTGCTGAATGCATTAAAAGAGATGAAAGTGCAAGGTCTTCATCTATCTCCAGCACGTTCTCTGGTTGTTGAAGTAAAAAGAGGGATTCTATCGATTCTGCCCGGCCGGGATCTGGCGCAGGATCCGCTTGATATCATCTTTTTTTGGGTTGAACCCGAGATGGAAGACCCTTTGGTCAACCTCGTTATTGAGAAGGGGCAGCTTTATTTCCCCGGGAGAGGTTCCGTTCTGGTTGAGGAAATTGAACTGTTAGAAAGCTATAAACCTTACGGGGTCAATGAAATTCAATCTTTTGAAATCAGTCCACAACCTGTTCACCTTTACTCCTGTACAGGCATTTGCTGCATTATGAAAAGGGGCCAGGGGGACACCGTTGCCAGAATCCCTCTGGACACGGGGACGTGCGTGCCGGCTGTTCACTTTGGAACCGGTACGGGGGTTCGTGACAAAATGGGGCTTTTAAGGATCACCATCCCTCCTGAGAAAGAAATAATCCATGCTTTCCCAACACCTTATGAAGCCGATCATATTATGGAGATGATGATTGATGCGGGACGTCTGGATCAACCCGGAAGCGGCTTCATCTATGCTTTTCCAATCAAAAAAGGCCTGATAAATACCAGAGTCATCCGGGGTGAGCAACGTCATGCAGCAAGTATCGAACAGATTGTCACAGCTCTGGACCATATCAAGGGCAATACCGACTGGCGGCAAAGGAGGGCCGCTGTTGAGAAAAGGTCGGGACGAAAAAAGAGTTACATCAGGAATCTCGTGGATATGATTTTGCTCTGTGATGGCGGTTCGGGCACGGAACTCGTGAAAGTGGCCATGTCCATCGGAGCAGGGGGCGCTACCATATCAAATATGCAACATATTCGTCCTCTCGACTCAGAAGAGAGTGATGTCTCGCCTGCAAGAGAGCTATGCAGCATGGTCATACCGGAAGAAACAAAAGAGGCCGTAACAAAGGCATTGGAGGATGCAAATGCCTTCACGGACCGCTGCCATGGAGAGCTCTACTCCCGCCTGGCAACCAAAGCATTCACTTATGTGGGGAAGTAAGGTTATTTTCCGTGCCTCGCGAATCGCGGATTTCTCCATATCCCTTGCCCCAGTTATCGGTCATTTGATTCCTGATCTGCTACAGATCAGAGAAACAGCATCAGATATTAATCATTCTCTGCCTCCGCCTTTATTTGCTCAAGCCCATATCTTTCGAATACCCGGCCGACCATTTCAAAACTTTACATGAATCCTGTCGTGTAATATCCTTTGATAGATAAAGGAGCGTTTCAGAAGGAGGTCATTCGGCTCAGGGCCACCCTTCAGAGGGAAGGGGCGGTTTTTCGTTTCGTGAAAGGCGGCCCCACAGAGGGCCTTAAGGGAGCGTTTTAAGGTGAGGACATTACTCAAGTTCACAATCTGGTTTTTTTCGGTGATCATCTTTATTACGGCCTGTATCTCTGCCTATTTCTGGTATGTGTGGTCCAGTAACCTCCCTTATATAGGATCGCTGAAGGAATACCGTCCTCCCATTATCACGGAGGTCTACAGCGATACCGGGGAGTTGATCGGCCGGTTCTGGGAGGAAAAGAGGATCGTCGTTTCCCTGGACCGACTGCCTCCGCATCTGGTTCACGCCTTTATTGCCGCCGAAGACGCCCGTTTTTATGAGCACGAGGGGCTGGACATCTTCAGCATCTTCAGGGCCTTTCTCAAGAATCTCAAGGCGGGAAGGATCGAGCAAGGGGGCAGCACCATTACCCAGCAGGTCACCAAATCGTTACTCCTGAAAAATACAGAGAGGACCTACCGGAGAAAGGCAAGAGAGGCCCTTCTCTCCATTCAGCTTGAAAAGAATTTTTCAAAGGAACAGATCCTTTTTCTTTACCTGAATCAAATCTATCTGGGACAAGGGGCCTATGGCGTGGAAGCCGCGGCGCGTACCTATTTCAATAAGCCCGCACGGGACCTGTCCCTGGCCGAATCTGCGCTCCTCGCGGGGCTCCCCCAGGCCCCGGCCCGGTATTCCCCGGTGGACCACTTTGACCTGGCCAAATCCAGGCAGAGGTATGTGCTCCAGAGGATGCACAAGGAGGGGTACATCAATGACCAAGAACTGAAAAATGCCATTGAGGAATCCCTGGGCATCCAGGCGGACTGGGAAAATCCTTTTCAAAAGGCCCCCTATTTTACGGAACATGTACGGAGGTATCTCTTAAAAGAGTACGGCCGGGATCTTCTCTACCGGGGGGGCCTCAAGGTTTACACCACCCTCAGCCTCAGTGCACAGGAGGCTGCCAAGGATGCGGTCAGGGCGGGCCTTGCAGACCTTGACAAAAGAGAGGGTTTCAGGGGGCCGTTGAGGCATCTCACCCCTGAAGAGGCGGCTTCATTCCGTGAAAAGGCCTCAAAAGAGCTGGCATCATCCCCTCCGGGAGAGGGTGATGTCCTGCAGGGGCTTGTTCAAGGGGTGGATGATTCCCAAAAGGAGGCCCTGGTCACCGTTGGAGATCTGAAGTGCCGGCTCTCTCTCTCCGAGATGGAATGGGCCAGGAAGCCCAATCCGGACATTCCCTATTATGCAACCAAGGTGAGGCGGATTTCCAGGGTCCTGAAACCGGGAGACGTGGTGCTTGTTCGCCTCTTAAAGCGGCTGGATTCATCCGACTATGGCTGGGAGGTCTCTTTGGAACAGGTCCCGGAGGTCCAAGGGGCCCTGCTTTGTATGATCCCAGAGACCGGAGAGGTCAAGGCCATGGTAGGGGGCCGCGATTTTGCCTCAAGCCAGTTCAATCGGGCGGTTCAGTCCAGGCGTCAGCCGGGTTCGGCCTTTAAGCCCCTCATCTATGCCGCTGCATTGGACTGGGGCATGAGTCCGGGCAAAATCCTTATTGACGCCCCCTATATTTCCGAGGCCAATACCAGTGACGAAGTATGGAAACCCAAGAACTATAAGGAGCGGTTTTTTGGCCCCACCCTGTTTAGAACGGCCCTGGCCAAATCCAGGAATGTAATTACCGTGAAAATACTGCGGAGAATAGGGGTGGACCATGCAGTGGCATATGCAAACAGGATGGGCATTGAATCGGAGCTGAGTCCTGACCTTTCTCTCGCCTTAGGCTCATCCGGGGTGTCGTTGCTTGAAATGACCCGGGCCTATGCGGTCTTTGCAAACGGGGGCAGATTGGTAAAACCCATATTCATCAAACAGGTGGTGGATCGTAACGGCAATATTATTGAGGAGAACCAGCCCGAGGCCCTCGAAGTGATATCCAAAGAGACCGCCTATGTGATGACCGATCTTTTAAAGGCGGTTATCAAGGAGGGGACGGGTTGGCGGGCCAGGGCCTTAAAGCGGCCGGCCGCCGGAAAGACCGGAACCACCAATGACCTGAGGGATGCATGGTTCATCGGCTACACGCCCGGTTTTGTGGCGGGGGTGTGGGTGGGCTACGACGACCAGAAGACAATGGGAAAGGGCGAGACCGGCTCCAGGGCGGCGAGTCCCATCTGGATCGACTTTTTCTCCCGAATCCTGGATGGAAAACCTGTGCGGGAATTCCCTGTCCCGGAGGGGATCGTGTTTGCAAAGATAGACAGCAAAACCGGGCTGTTGGCCAGCCCCCATTCCGAGGAGAGTGTTTTTCAGGCCTTCAAGGAGGGGACGGAGCCCAAAAGATACTCTCCCGAGCCGCAATCCGCTAAGTCAGGACAATTCTTTCAGTTTGACATGGGGGCCACCCATTAGAGGCGCGTTTTATCCTTCCAGGTCTTTTATGCCCTTATAGACAATGTCGAAAAGCTCTGGCATATCCTCTCGCTCCACGCAGGAAAAGGCCACCCTCAGGTCGGTTTTTCCCAGGGCGATAAGTCCCACCCCGTACTTGTCGAGGAGGTGAACTCTGAGGGGTTCGGCCTCGACCGTCTTCAGCCGCAAACACATGAAGTACCCTGAATTAAAGGGATAGGGCTCCCAAGCTTCCTGGTATTTGGGGTTGGCGAGCACCCGCTTCACTTCCTGGGCCCGATCCTTCATGATCTGAAATTTCTCCGCCTTTTCCACGGCGTAGGTCTCGGCCCGCAGAGACTTGAGTAAGATCTCTTGGCTCAGGTGCGATACATTGGATATGGACCCCCTCACGGCGCCTGCGCTCTTTTTTTCCAAGGCCTCATAAGCCGCCCCGGCGTTTTTTTGAAACTCGGCGCCGTAAGTGATGAACCCCACCCGCAATCCCCACACGTAGCTCTCCTTGGTGGCCCCGTCCAGCTTAATGCCCAACAGTCGGGGATGACGGTCCGCCAAGAGGGTGAAAATGGATTCATTGAGCACTGAATCCTCGTAGAAGAGACCAAAATAGGCATCATCTGTTACGGCCAGGACGTTACACCCCCTTTCGGCGAGGTCTGCGAGAACCTGAACGATCGCTTCCCCTTCTGCGGGGGTGATGGAGTAACCGGTGGGGTTATTGGGGAAGTTGAGTATGACGATGAGCTTGTTCCTCTTTTGGGCCTCACCTTCAAGGCAGGTCTTCAGTGCCTCTACGGAGAACCCCCCTTGTTCATCAAAGAGGGAATAGTTGATGATCCGGGCCCCCCTGCGCACAGCAAATATCATGTTGTAATTCCCCCACATTTTGTCGGGCAGTATGATCACATCACCGGGGTCCACCCACATGTCTCCCACCACGCTTAGTCCGTGGGTAATGGCATTGGTCACCACAGGAAGGCTCACTTCCTTGCCATCAAGAGATGGATTTTTTTCATACAGGGCCGTTTTCCAGGCCTGGCGCAAGGGCATGATGCCAAAAGACGGGGCGTAGGTTAAAGCCTCCCTCGGCCTCAGTTCCTTGAGCAGGTTCATAATGGAAGGCAAATGCATGGTCTTGCCCTTTTCTGTAGCCATGCCTATGGTCGCGTTGAATTTAAAGGCCTTTTCTTTGGCTTCCGCGCTCTGGGATAGGATTCCTTTTGGGAAAAAGAGGTTTTTGCCCACTTCGGAAAGCATCTCATAGACATGCGGATTGGCCTCTTTAATGATCTCGTTAAGTTCTTTGGCGATGGGATTCATGAGGGGACCTCGCACAGTTTGATATGACTTGCCCGCTGAACGTACACGCCAGGCAAGAGGGAGAAAGGAACTCCCGGGAATCAACCAATTAAACGACTCATTAGCCGTTCCTTGATGAATTTGTCAAGGGGATTTGCAGTGCCCGCCAAATAGGTTCAGGCCCCAAAAAGGTCTTGACAGGGAAAGGGATTTATATAAAAAAAAGACCGGTCGGTATATTAATCACGCTTGGATGCCAGAGGTCATGAAGAACAAGGGAATTCAGACCCGTCAGAACATATCAAATAAATCACTTCAACTTTTCTCAGTAAAGGGCTATTATAACACATCTATTAACGATATCCTTGATGCCACTGGTCTGACAAAGGGGGGGCTCTACGGCCATTTCCGCAGCAAAGAGGAGATCTGGTACGCCGTTTACGAGCGGGCCGTTGAAATATGGAGGCAAATCGTATTTCAAGGGATCCGGGACATTCCTGATCCCCTGGACCGTATAGAAAAGACCGTGGAGAACCACCTGAGGGATTATCTGGGGGCGGATGTCTTTAAGGGAGGGTGTTTTTTTGTCAACATGCTGGTGGAAATATCCGGGCAATCCGAGACCATGAGCAGGGAGATCCGGCGGGGTTTTGTGAGTTTCTCAAAACTATTACGCTCCTGGGTGGAAGAGGCCCGGGAGAAGGATCAGTTGAAGGAGGGATTAAAGCCGAGGGAAATCGCAAACTTCCTGGTTATTTGCCTGAACGGGGCCGCCACCCTTTACTCGGCAAGCCGGGATCCTGATATCTGGAAACAGACCATCACCCAGTTGAGATTTTACATCCGGGACCTAAGAAAAGGGGGGTCGCCGGGCCTGTCCGATAAAGGGCCGGTCCTGGCTCCCGGAAACGGCCTGCATTTGGGCCGGCAATCCAGGCAGACAAAGGGGCCCATTGCGCCTTGACGATTGGTGAAAAACAGTTTATGAGGAAAGCACTTACCAATGGTCGTCCTTTCTTGGGAGGGGGCTCAAAAGAGGCATTGAAGTTCAGGAAATCCATATGGGGCTAAACGTCAACCTACCAAATTAAGGAGATGTGCAATGGAAGAAGTGGTGATTATTTCAGGCACTCGGACACCTGTCGGGGCCTTTGGTGGTACCCTGAAGTCGACGCCTGTGGTGAAGCTTGGAGCGCTGGTGCTGAAGGAGGCCCTTAAGAAGGCAAAAGTACGGCCCGTGACCACGGCTGCCTTGAGCCAGTTTGATCCGGACGCCCTGAAGGGGGTAGGGATGGTGGAACTGGAAAAAGAGGCTTATGACTATGAGGATTCCCTCCAACCCGTTCAAGTTGATGAAGTGATTATGGGTAATGTGGTTGGTGCCGGGCAGGGTCAGAATGTGGCCAGACAGTCCATGATTGGAGCCGGAATCCCCAAAGAAACGCCCGCCTTAAGCGTCAATAAGGTCTGCGCTTCCGGCATGAAGGCCGTTGCCCTTGCAGCCCAGGCCATCCGCCACGGTGAAGCCGAGATCATACTGGCAGGAGGCACGGAGAACATGAGCCTTATCCCTTATGCCTGCCCTGGGGCCCGTTGGGGTGCCCGGATGAACAACACAGAACTTGTGGACCTTATGATTCTGGACGGTCTCTTTGAGATTTTTTATGGATATCATATGGGCATCACCGCTGAAAATATTGCCGAAAAGTACGCCATTTCCAGAGAGGAGCAGGATGAACTGGGAGCCCTTAGTCATGAGCGGGCGAGAAAGGCCATTTCCGAGGGTCTTTTCAAAGAGGAAATCGTGCCGGTGTCCATACCCCAGAGGAAAGGGGATCCCATCCTGTTTGACACGGATGAACGGCCTATGGATACCAGTGTGGAAAAGATGGCCAAGCTGAGGCCGGCTTTCAAAAAGGACGGAACAGTGACCGCAGGGAATGCCTCGGGCATCAATGACGCGGCCGCAGCACTTCTGCTCATGTCAGAGACCAAGGCCAAGGATCTGGGCCTGAAGCCCCTGGCGAAGATCAAGGCCTGTACCTCCGCCGCTATCGACCCGGCCTATATGGGGCTTGGACCCATCCCGGCGGTACGAAAAATTTTGAAATCCACCGGCCTGGCCATCGGTGATTTCGGCGTGATCGAACTCAACGAGGCCTTTGCCTCGCAGGCTATTGCCTGCATGAGGGAGCTCAACTGCCCGGAGGATAAGACCAATATCCTGGGGAGCGGGATTTCCATCGGCCACCCCATCGGGTGTACCGGAGCCCGCATTCTTGTCACCCTTATGGGAGCGATGATGCGGGGAGACCATTCCCTGGGGCTGGCCTCCCTGTGCATTGGGGGCGGCCAGGGCATGGCCACCGTCCTTGAGAGAGTATAGACGGGAGAATGTTTCACAAGAAAACCGGAATTCAAGGGGGAGCTGAGCTAAAATGGATTTCTCATTGACAGAAGAGCAACAGATGGTCCGTGACATGGTTCGGCGCTTTGCCGAGACCGAGATTAAACCTAAAGCGGCGGAACTGGATGAAAAGCATGAACATCCGGCGGAAATCGTAAAGCAGCTGGGCGAACTCAAGATGCTGGGCGTTGCCGTTCCCGAGGAGTACGGGGGCGGCGGGATGGACAATGTGAGCTATGCCCTTGCCCTCATCGAAGTCTCCAAGGCCTGTGCCTCCACAGGCGTGATCATGTCTGTGAACAATTCCCTCTATTGTTTTCCCGTCATGGCCTACGGTACAGAAGAGCAAAAGAAGAAATACCTTTATCCGTGTGCATCGGGAGAGAAATTGGGCTGTTACGGCCTCACCGAGGCAGGGGCCGGATCAGACCCGGCCAACATGCGGACCAGCGCGGAGAAAACGGATGATGGGTGGGTCATTAACGGTGAGAAGAAGTTCATCACCAACGGCAATGTGGCCTCCTTTGCGGTGATTGCCGCTGTGACGGAAAAGGGAAAGGGGTACAAGGGGATCAGCTCCTTTGCGGTGGACCTGGAAAACACCCCGGGCTTTAAGGTAAGCCGGGTGGAAGAGAAACTGGGTATCCTGGCCTCAGGGACCGCGGAGTTGACCTTCGAGGATGCGAGAATCCCGGCCGATGCGCTCCTCGGAAAAGAGGGGGAAGGGTTCAAGCAGATGCTCACCACCCTCGACGGGGGGCGGATCGGTATCGCGGCCCAGGCGATCGGGATCGGACGGGCCGTGCTCGAAGAGGCCCTGGAATACGCCAAGACGCGTGAACAGTTCGGAAAGCCTATCACAGCCTTCCAGGGTATTCAGTGGAAATTGGCCGACATGGCCACGGAACTGGATGCCGCAGAGCTTTTGACCCTCAGGGCGGCGTGGCTTGAGGATCATCACAAGCCCTACGAGAAGGAGGCCGCCATGGCCAAAATGTATGCCTCGGATATAACCATGCAGGCCGCCATAGAAGGCATTCAGGTTTTGGGCGGCTATGGGTACTGTAAAGAATACCCCATGGAGAGACATATGAGGGATGCCAAGATATGCCAGATCTATGAGGGCACAAACGAGATTATGCGCCTGGTCGTTGCCAACAATCTCATTAAAGGAAGATGAGCCTTTTCCCGGGGTGCTGCTCCGGTAACGTGACGAAGAGATCCTGACTTCCCGGGACTCCTGGGGAATGTAATGGCAACCATTGATGCCTTGTTTCACCGTGAACCACGGATTTGAAGCAGGGCGGCCAATCCGCAAGGGGGTACCCTATGTCATCAGTCTTTAACCCGAAGGTTTTCACCGAAATTGAAGAGGGCTATCAGAAGTGGGATAAGAAGGTCAAAGAGGTGTTTGCCTCCAGGGCCGAGAGGCTTAAGCGGTTTTCCACCGTCTCGGACATGGAGATCAACCGGATCTATTCCCCTGCAGACTCAAAAGATCTCGACTTTGGGAAGGATTTGGGATTCCCCGGAGATTACCCCTTCACCCGAGGGGTTCAGCCTACCATGTACCGGGGACGACTCTGGACCATGCGCATGTTTGCCGGGCTGGGCAGTGCCAGAGACACCAACGAACGATTCCATCACCTGGTCAAGGAAGGGCAGACGGGACTTTCTACGGCCTTTGATATGCCCACCCTAATGGGATACGACACGGAATCACCCCGCTCCCGAGGGGAATGCGGGAAGTGCGGGGTGGCCATCGACACCCTCAAAGACATGGAAGACCTCTTTGACGGCCTGCCCATTGACAAGATCACCACGTCCATGACCATAAATCCCCCCGCCTCTGTTCTTTGGGCCATGTATATTGCCATGGCGGAAAAGAGGGAGATTGATCGAAAGCTCCTGGGCGGTACCATCCAAAATGACATGCTCAAGGAATTCATCGCCCAGAAGACCTTTATGTGTCCCCCCGAACCCTCGGTTCGTGTAATCACCGACACAGTGGAGTTCGGCACCACGGACGTCCCCCGGTGGAACACCATAAGCATCAGCGGCTATCACATCAGGGAGGCCGGTTCAACGGCCGTCCAGGAACTGGCCTTTACCCTGGCAGACGGGATCGCTTATACCGAGAAGGCCATAGAAAGAGGGCTTAATGTAGACGACTTTGCCCCTCGATTCTCCTTCTTCTTTAACTCCCACCTTGACTTTTTTGAAGAGGTGGCCAAGTTCCGGGCCGCCCGAAGAATGTGGGCAAGGATCATGAAGGAGAGGTTTAAGGCCAAGAACCCAAGGTCGTGGTGGCTGAGGTTTCATACCCAGACCGCGGGTTGTTCACTCACGGCCCAGCAGCCTTACAACAATGTAGTCAGGACGGCCCTGGAAGCGCTGGCCGCCGTGCTTGGAGGGACCCAGTCTCTTCACACCAACTCCCTTGATGAGGTCCTGGCTATTCCCACTAAGGAAGCCGCGACAATTGCCCTAAGGACGCAACAAATTATTGCAGAGGAATCCGGGGTGGCCAACACCATTGATCCCCTGGGCGGGTCCTACTTTGTTGAGGCCCTCACTGATCGGATGGAGGAAGAGGCCTTTGAGCTCATTGAAAAAATAGATGATATGGGGGGAATGCTACCCGCCATAGAGCGGAATTTTCCACAGCAAGAGATCGCGGACGCGGCCTATCACTATCAAAGGCAGATCGATGCCCAGGACAAGACGGTGGTAGGGGTGAACAAATATGTGACCGAGGAGGAGATCCCGGTGGAGGTCGTGGAGATTGACGAGGAATTGGAGCGACTCCAGATCGAGAAGACCCGTAGGATCAAGGAAGAGCGGGACAATGCCAAGGTCAAAGACGCCCTGGAAAAGCTGGGGGACGCCTGTTCGGGAGACAAGAATGTTATGGAATCCCTTATCGAGGCCACAAATGCCTATGCCACACTTCAAGAGATGTGCGATGTTTTCAGAAAGGTATTTGGAGAATACCGGGACCCCGGCATATACTGATTACGGGTGGACTGCCGGAACTGGAGGAACCCCCGGGATTACTGACAAGGACGAATCATATTAGAGGGGATCATGGGGAAAGGGAGAAGACTAAGGGTAATGGTGGCGAAGCCTGGACTGGATGGACATGACCGGGGTGCGAGGATCATCGCCCGGGCCTTTCGCGATGGCGGCTTTGAGGTGGTTTATACCGGACTTCATCAGACCCCTGAAGAGATTGTGGAGGCAGCCATTCAGGAAGATGTCGACATGATAGGGCTATCCAGCCTGGCAGGAGCTCACAAATATCTGTTTCCCAGGACTGTCGAGCTTTTAAAAGAACGAGGTGCGGACGATATCGTGGTCTGCGGGGGTGGAATCATTCCAGACGAAGACATCTCCTTGTTGAAAGACGCGGGGATCAAGGAGATCTTTACGCCCGGCACCCCTTTGGACGCCATTGTCGAATGGGTGCGAGAAAATGTGAAGCCGAGGTGATAATTTGGAGGCTATGAAAAAAATCGCAGAAAAAGTGGTGGCCGGCGACATCAGGACGGTCGCACGGCTCATCAGGGACATTGATGACGGTATCCCTGAGGTGAGAGAAATTTTAAAGGCCCTCTATCCCTACACGGGCCGGGCCTATGTGATTGGTATTACCGGGGCCCCCGGCGTAGGCAAGAGCACGCTGGTTGATCAGATGGTCAACCGCCTGAGAAAGAAGGAAAAGACGGTGGGTGTCCTTGCCGTTGATCCCACCAGCCCCTTCAGCGGGGGGGCCATACTAGGAGACCGGGTTCGGATGCAACGGCACAGCATGGACCAGGGTGTCTTTATCCGCTCTTTGGCCACCCGGGGGCATTTCGGAGGGCTCACCCAATCCACGAGGAGCTCCATAGACGTGCTGGACGCCATGGGGAAGGACTACATCCTGGTGGAGACCGTCGGCGTGGGACAGGACGAGGTGGATGTGGTCAAAACGGCTCACACCACCCTGATCATGGTCATTCCTGGCATGGGCGACGATATCCAGGCCATCAAGGCGGGCATTCTCGAGGTGGGAGACGTTTTCGTCATCAACAAGGCGGACAGGGAGGGCACGGACAAGACGGTCAGTGATCTGCGGTTGATGATCGATATGGATCAGGAGAAATACCGCAACGGCGCATGGAAACCGCCCATCGTAAAAGCTCAGGCCGTGTTTGATCAGGGGGTGGAAGAGATTCTGGATGAAATCCAGAAGCACCGGGACTTTTTGACGGCGTCTTTGGGCGGGCTCGATGTGAGAAGAAACCAAGAAAAGGTCCGCCAGGAACTGACAGACATGGTCAAAAACAGACTCATCGAGGAGGTCTTGACCCAGATCACTGAAACCGGGGAGTTTGAAAAGGCCGTTCAAGACATCGTGGGCGGAGATATAGACCCCTATACGGCCTGTGACAACCTGGTTTTACCCAAGGTGGGCATGTCCCCTGAGTGATCCTATCCGGCCTTGAAAGGCCGAAGCCGGAGAGGCGGTCTCTACCATGTTTATCCACGGCATGTATTGGTGGATACGACAGATCATACTTGTGCTTTTGGGAAGCTTTTTCCTTCTCTTCGGCATTCAACTTCTTATTGCCGCCTACCGGCTCAAGGACCCCTTCCGGTTTGTGATGACCTTTTTCGCCTCAAACTTGATTATTCTCATCAGCGCTGCATTGCTGGCGGGTTTTATCTGTCGTATGATCACCTTCAACAGGGAGATATCGGACCCCGAGGAATAAACCAAGGGTCTTGCAGCCCTTTCGGAGCCCCATCCCCACGCGCACCGGCCGGTCACGGCACGGTTGGGGGCGGCTACCATTTCAAGAGATTCCCTATAACCTTCTAGAAGGCATACCCCTGACTGAAAGAGGCACGCCTTCCGGAAAATGAGCAAAGGGAGGACTAAAAGCATGCCCCGACGAACCAAGCCCCAACCCCTGGGGAAAAGGCTCATGAAATTGAGAAAAGAAAAAGGTCTCACCCTCAAGAATATCGCCAATGAGACGGGCCTAGCTACCAAGTATATCTCCCAGGTGGAAAAAGGGGAAGTCATCCCCCCTGTGTCCGTGCTCCTGCAGTTTTCCCGGGCACTGGAAATCGATTCCAGTCTCCTCTTGAGAGAAGAGCGGGCCAAGGCCGATCAGGAAAGCACGGAGGCCTATCAAAAGAGGACCGAATCCTACACCTATGAAACCCTTACCCCTGAGGCCAGACACAAACACCTCAAGGCCTTCAAGGTCTTCATCGAGCCCAAGTCGGAACACAAGGGTGTGGGTTATCAGCACCTGGGTGAGGAATTCCAGTATGTGCTGAGTGGAAAAGTTGAAGTGATGGTGGGGGAGAACAAGAATATCCTGGGCCCTGGAGACAGCCTTCATTTTAACTCTTCCATTGTCCACAAGCTCAGAAATATCAGTGAAGACAGGGCCGAACTCCTGGTCGTCCTTTACACCCCTTAGGGCCCATTCCCTGGTTCTATAAATCCGGCCCGCCCATGGAAAAATTACGCCCGGCTTCAGATTGGTGAAGGAGAGAGTATGGCTTATCAACTCACAGAAGAACAGCAAATGATTCAGGCCATGGTCAGGGAGTTCGCCAGGGAGGTTGTCATGCCCACGGCCGCGGAGCGGGACCGGACCGGGGAATTCCCGGCGGACATCCTCAAACAGATGGGGGAATTGGGTCTCATGGGGATGAACGTCCCTCCTGAATACAACGGGGCAGGGGCTGATACGGTCAGTTATTCCGTGGCCATGCAAGAGATCGCCTATGCCTGCGCCGCTACGGCGGTGGTCATGTCCGTTCATAATTCAGTGGCATGCGGTCCCATTTACCTTTTCGGTTCAGACTATCTCAAGGAAACTTACTTAAAACCCCTGGCCGCCGGAAAAAAGATAGGTTCTTTCGCCCTGACTGAACCGGGCGCCGGTTCCGACCCCTCCAGCCAAAAGAGCAGGGCGAAGAAAGACGGGAACAGCTATATCATCAACGGGACAAAGATGTTTATCACCAGCGGTAAGAATTCAAAGGTCACCGTGGTAACGGCCTATACGGATAAAGGAAGAAAACACCGCGGGATCAGCGCCTTTATCGTGGAAAAAGGGACCCCCGGTTTTTCTGTGGGGAAAGTAGAAGATAAAATGGGGCTTCGGGGTTCCGATACGGCGGAGCTGATCTTTGAAGACTGCCGCGTTCCGGCCGAGAACCTCTTGGGGGAGGAGGGGGACGGTTTTGTGATTGCCATGGCCTCCCTGGACGGGGGACGAATCGGCATCGCCTCCCAGTCCGTGGGTCTGGCCCAGGCCTGCCTTGACGCGGCCGTTAGTTATGCCAGGGAACGGATTCAGTTCAATAAGCCCCTGTCCCAGTTTCAGGGGATCCGTTGGATGATCGCCGATATGGCGACCCAAATCGAGGCCGCCAGGTTGCTCGCCTTTAACGCGGCGGCCATGCGGGACAGGGGCGAGAATTTTACCTCTTCGGCGTCCATGGCCAAGGTCTTCGCCTCTGAAATGGCCAACAAGGCGGCCTACCAGGCCCTGCAGATTCACGGCGGATATGGGTATATCAAGGAATTTCCCGTGGAAAGGTATTACAGGGATGCAAGGGTCTTAACCATCTATGAAGGGACCTCCGAGATCCAGAGAAAAGTCATTGCCAATCACGTGATCGGGAAATAAAGAGGGGAGGGCCAGCTTATTTCTCAGGGAATGATGGCACCGTTTTTTGAGCGCTACCGCGATATCATCCCGGAATTCCCCCTCTTTGAGGAGAGCCTTCAAAGGCCCGTTCCCGTCCATCTGCGGATAAATACCTTAAAGATCGAACCCACCGCCCTTTTTAACACCCTGAGTGAGAAAGGGATCCCCCTCAAAAGGTCTTCTAAAAGGGATCCGACCCTTTTTTACGCCCCTGGCCTTGATTCTCCCGGTAATCTCTTGGAGTACTTTTTGGGGTATATCCACCCTCAGGCCTATACCTCCTGCCTCGCCTCCCTGGCCCTATGCCCTGAAAGGGAGGGGTTGGTCCTGGACATGTGTGCCTCTCCTGGGGGTAAGACCTCTCATATGGCCCAACTAATGGAAAACACGGGTCTTATTATTGCCAACGAGCTCTATCCGGACAGGCATGTCCCCCTGGGGCACACCCTCAACAGACTGGGCGTACTCAACACGGTCATTACCGCGTACCAGGCCCAGCAATTCCCCTTGAGGCATCGCTTCGACCGCATCCTTTTGGATGCCCCCTGTTCCGGAGAGGGGACTTTCAGAAACCTGAGCCCAGAGGCCGTGTACAGGCCCCCCAGGAAGGAAAATCGCTTTCCGGATCTGCAAAAACGGATGATACTCCGGGGCTTCGATCTCCTGGACCAGCCCGGGGAAATGGTTTATGCCACGTGCACCTTTAATCCCCGGGAGAACGAAGGGGTGGTGAACTTTTTATTGCAAAACCGTGATGCCTGTCTCCTGCCCATTGACGTGGGATGTGTCTATGAACCGGGCATCAGTGGATGGAGGGAGGAGAGCTATGACAGGGCGGTCGAGAACTCGGCCAGGTTCTATCCCCACCGTAACGGATCCGTGGGATTCTTCATGGCCAGAATTGGCCGGAGAGGATGAGAGGCACACTCTTCTTTCTTCTTTGGAAGATCGTTTCGGGATTCCTGAAGCGGTCTTTGATCCCTACCTCCTTTTCAAAAGGAAAAAGAGCTGGACCCTCCTTAGGGCCTCGGTTCATCTCTCAGAGGCCGCTCAGTTGAAGGTCTCACGGATAGGGTTGAAGGCCCTGGAGCGGGTGGGGAGGTTTTTGAAGCCCACCACCCGATTGGTCCAGATTTTTGGCTTTGCAGCCTCAAAGGCCACCGTGGAGATAGACCAGGAGGCCTTACGCAGGCTCTGGGAGGGGGAGGAAGTCCCCGTGGACCATAACCTGGATAATGGATACGTGATTCTCCGCCTCAAGGGGGACCGCGTGCTGGGTGTCGGGCTTTATATAGACGGCAGGATCAGGTCCCAAATCCCGAAAAAGGACATGCGCGAGATCATGGTGACCCATGAAACGACCCCGCGGCCTTGAAGCCGGCATGATTGGTCCATCGTGCTTAAGCGGGGCTGACACGGCAAGCCTTTTTGGGGAGAAAAGCCTTGAAATTTCACCACCCTCCTGGTAAGAACCACGAAGAGAAGTCTCTTTACCTTTAGCGCTTTTCCAGAACAACCCGTCTCACGCTCTAAATGATTAAATGACATTGCTGAAGGAGGGATTATGCAAAATGGCACTGAAAAAGCCGAAGCCTTTAATAACCCGAACGGAGACCTTGAGGATTTCATCCTCGGCTCCTTTTGGGAATGCTTCGGCGATCTCCCCGTGGGCATCATTGTGATCGACCGCAACACGACCATTCGCTTTTTTAATTCCTTTGCCGGGTTTTTTGTGGGTATCCAACCTATCCGGGCCATAGGGAAATCCATTGAGGAATTGATCCCGGAAAGCCAGATCATGGATACCCTGACCCGGGGCATTCCTCATTACGAAAAACACCGGGTGGTGAACGGCAGGCGCTTGAAATTCAGCTCCATCCCCATCAGGGTTGGAGAAAGAGTCCTTTCCGCCGTGGAATTCATATTTGATAACACCGAAAATGTATCTGTTTTGAATGAATTACATGAACTCAGGGAGAAGTATCGCCTCCTTGACGAACTCCTCGATGAGACCTTTGAGGAGTTGGGGGCTGTGAATAATGAGGGGAAGGTCACCTATATTTCGAAGAAATCGGCACAGAATCTCGGCGTAACCCGCGATGAAATTTTGGGGCGTGATATGACCGAGTTGGACAAAAAATGCCAACTCAAAAGGGTGGCCAGTACCGGTGTGCCTTATCTGGGCCGGATCTCCAGACCCCATAAAAAGGTGGTCCCGTGTATGGTTACTCCTGTCCTCAAGGACAATGAGCTTTCAGGCGCCGTGTGCAGGAGTATATTTACGGACATGGCACAAGCCAACGAGTTTTTGAGCAAAATGCAAGACCTCGATGGCCCTCAGAAAGCCGAAGCCCATCCCAAGAGGATAAGCGGGTGTCGATTCTCTATCCACGACATCGTCGGCCAATCAAAGGCCATCAATTACGCGAAAAAGAAGTCCCTTCGTGTTGCCGAGGGTGATTCCACCATATTGATCACCGGCGAGTCCGGGACGGGCAAGGAACTCTTTGCCCAGGCCATCCATATGGCAAGCCTCCGCAAAAACGGTCCTTTTGTTAAGGTCAACTGTGCGGGAATCCCTGAGACCCTCCTGGAGTCGGAACTTTTTGGATACGAACCTGGGGCATTTACCGGTGCAGGAAAAAAGGGGAAACCGGGTAAGTTTGAACTGGCCCACAATGGCACCATATTCCTTGACGAGGCAGGGGATATGTCCATGGGCATGCAGGCCAAGCTTTTAAGGGTCATCCAAGAAAACGAGTTCGAGCGGGTCGGTGGAACCACCAGCTACGAAGTAGACGTCCGAATCATCGCTGCGACGAACAAGGACCTGTGGGCCATGGTCGATGAAGGGCAATTCAGAGAGGACCTCTACTATCGCCTGGATGTGGTTAACATCCATATACCCCCGCTCAGGGAGAGAATTGCGGATATTCCCTTGTTGATCAGGCATCTTATTCCTCTCATAAAAAAGCGGGCCCACAGCAAGGTCAAAGGGGTCAGCCAGGATGTGCTTGATTGCTTTATGAATTATAGATGGCCTGGAAATGTGCGGGAGTTGAAGAATGTCCTGGAGGGGGCCATGAATCTCAATATTGGTGAATCCATCGATATGCAGGCCCTGCCTTCCAAGGTCAGAAAAAGAATGTCTCACCAAAGCAGACCGGGTGGTTTTGAAGAAGGTCCCATAATGTTGAGCGACCACAAGGCCCTGGAAAGAAAGATGATTGAGCAAGCCTTGAGCATCAAAAACGGCAATAAGCGCCAGGCCGCCCTTTACCTCAATATGCCCCGCTCCACCCTTTATAACAAGCTGAAGCAATATGGGATCGGCAACACTCCGCCGGAGGAGCATCATTCAGCCGTTCCTGCCTGTTAATGTCCATATTTTGGACATGTCTATCTTTTTGGACATGTCCAAGAATGATAATAAGCCATGGAAAAACATCTCTTTTCCTTTTTTTGGCCGTTCTCCCGGATGAACCCAAAAAATGTGATTTCTCTAAGCCCTTGATAAAAGAGATCTATAAGGAGCATCCCCCGGCCTTTCTCCCTCACCTAGGGGCGAAGCGCTCCGTTTACGCCATTTGGGGCACGGGATGTGCTTTATTAGGACACTGCATTTATTGACAGAGGGACTTTTTTTGGGGAGGGGCCCGAAGAAAGTCATATGTCACCTGTCTAACCTGCCCGGAGTTATCTAAAATGGAGGGGTCACCATGACTAAAGAGGGTGGCGGCAGGCCTTGAAGGAGTGGAGCCCCAACCGCCGCCATGAGGCGAATCATTAAGACAAAATACCAAGGAGGATGAAAATGTACTTTGAAGAGATTGAAACAGGTAAAACCTATAAGTCGGAAACGTCTAAACCCATTACAGGGACTGAAATCGACATGGTGGCACAACTCTCCGGCATGGATTTGCCTGGGTTTTTGGATCCCGACTTCGCTAAGGGATGGGGCTTTAAAAACAGAGTGACTCCGGGGCCTTATATTTTCGCCTGCATGGTCGGTCTCATGGCTAAACAGGGGTTTTTGGCGGATGCGGTTATGGTGGGTGTAGACGGCATCAAGTTCAAGAGTCCGGCCTACCCGGGGGACAGGCTGACAGCCGAGGTGGAGGTGAAAAGCAAAAAGGAGTCCAAGCGTGGTGGGGGCCTCTGCAGTTATGACTGGAAGGTGTACAACCAGAAAAAGGAAGCAATCGCAGAAGGAAACAGCACATGAATGTTCCCTGCCAAGGCATCTGGATGATGCCCGCGACTGAATCATATTTCAATACGGTGATGTTTTCCCCGTGAGATTTCCCCTTTTTGGCCCACATTAGGTCAACGTATTTAAACCCTTTTGATTTCCTCGTATGTATGAGAGGGCGGGGTGGGTTTGTGTTCGAGACAAAGAATGCAGGAGCAGAGAATGGAATCAATTAGGAGCCTTGTTGAGGAAGCGACCGGCGAATACGGTGATAAGACTTTTGTCTATTATGAAAATGAGCAGATCTCCTTTAAAGAGATGAACAATATGTCCAATCAGGTTGCCAACGCCTTTTTACAGGAGGGTATCGGTAAGGGTGAACGTGTAGCCATCATGCTCTTGAATCGCCCCGAATTCTTGTATACCTGGTTTGGTTTGAACAAGATTGGGGCCAGCATGGTTCCTATCAATACAGCCTTTACCCCCTATGAGGCGGAATATCTCCTCAATCATTCCGAGTGTAAAATGGTTGTTACGGATACCACCCACTTCAAGGTCATAGAGAAGGCCCGGGAGAATTGTCCTTTATTGAGCAAGGTGATTCTGCTGGACAGCGACGAGAAGCCGGAGGAGGGGGAACTCTTCTGGGATTTTATAAAAGGCCATTCCACGGACCTGGAAGAAATCGAGATCAAATTAGACGATGAAGCGGCCATTCTCTATACCTCGGGCACGACCGGCAGACCCAAGGGATGTATCGAAAATCAGCTCTATTATCTTCAGATAGGGAGGATGTATGTCCGAGACCACCAGATAGATTCAACGGACCGGATCCTGACCCCGCTGCCCTTGTTCCACATGAATGCACAAACCCTTTCCACCATGGGTGCCCTCATGAGCGGCGCCAGCCTGATCCTTATTGACAGGTTTCATCCCTCCACGTGGTGGCAGACCGTGAGAGATTTCAAGGCCACCTTTTTTCACTATCTTGGAGTCGTTCCGGCCATTCTCTATAGCATGCCCGAGCGAGAAGACGATTATAACCCCACGACCCTCTATGGCATTGGCGCGGGAGTTCCTAAGGACATCCATGAGAAGTTTGAAAAGAGGTTTAACGTTGAACTGCTGGAGGTATTCGGATCCACCGAAGGCGGCGGCGGCGGGGCCTTTTTTACCGGTAAGCGATTGAAGGACAGAAAGGTGGGCACGGCCTCCTTTGGAACCGTCTTGCCTGAGGTGGAAGCCAAGATTTTTGATGAAGAAGACAGGGAGGTGCCTCACGGAGAAGTGGGAGAACTTGTCACCCGCTCCTCGGATCCCACGAATAGAAGAAAGGGCTATATGCTCGGGTACTTGAAGAATCCGGAAGCCACAGAAGAGGTTTGGAAAAACGGGTGGTTCCATACAGGGGACTACTGCAAGAGAGATGAAGAGGGGTACTTCTATTTTGTGGACAGAAAAAAGGATATGATAAGGCGAAGCGGCGAGAATATTTCCGCCTCTGAAATCGAAGGTGTTGTTCGCTCAAACCCTCATGTCGCCGATGTGGCCGCCGTGGCGGTGCCCGATGAGAAAAGGATAGAAGAGGTAAAGATTTATGTGGTGAAAGCCGGTGACACAGAACTATCTCCGGAAGAGATCATTGAGTGGTGTGAGGAGCGCTTGGCGTACTTCAAGATTCCCCGGTACATTGAATTCAAAAAAGAACTTCCGAAGACATCCACGGAAAAAGTGAACAAAAGCACCCTAAAACAAGAAAAGGCGGATCTTACGGAAGGTGCCTGGGATAGGACCCTCCATATGAAGCTGAAACGGGAGAAGGAGCGCGAGTTGGACTGGCAAAATCTCACCATCGGGAACGCATTGAAACTGGCTTCAAAGAGGTGGGGAGGCAAAGAGGCGGTTGTTTCCAAGGAAAGGAGGGAAACTTATTCAGAGCTTTTTGATCAGGCCTGTAAGCTGGCAACAGGACTTCGAAAGTTGGGGGTCAAGAAGGGGGACTCGGTAGCCACTATTTTCGGCATTGTCCCGGAATGGATTTACGTAAAATACGCGCTTCACATCATTGGAGCCAGGTTGGTTCCTGTTAATGTGAGTTTTAAGAAAAGGGAAATCGAGTACATCCTGAAAAAGGCGGATGTGAAAACCCTAATAACCACGGACAAGTTGAGGTATGGGAATTATCTTGAGATCCTGTCTGAAATAGATCCCGATATTGAAACAGGCAAAGAAAAACAAATCAAATCCAATGTCCTCCCCGCCCTTGAAAGGGTCGTTTATTTCAGCCCGGACAAGGCTGAGTATCCTTATGGGTATGATCTTTATGAGGTTTTGAACTCGGGTGCGGATTATAAAGAGGAGGATATCGACCGGCTTTTGGATCAAGTGAACCCCGATGATATCTGCAACATCCTTTTTACATCAGGGAGCACAGCTTTTCCAAAGGGGGCTATGCATTGCCATAAAAGCTTATTGGGCATAGGCACCCATATATTTGGGAAAACATTCAGGTTGAATTCATCCCACCGGCTACTGTGCTATTTCCCCTTTTATCATATCGCCGGGTGCGTGTATTACACCCTTGGAGCCCTCAGTGTGGGCTGCACCCTCTATGTGAACGAATTCATCCCGGATGAAATACTGCCCATTATTCAGGATGAAAAGATTGATCTCTTTTGCGGCTTTGATGCCCATTTTAATGCCATCAGTGAGCACCCCCTGTTCCAGGAATTTGACTTGGGTTCCATGAAATTTGTCCTTCTTGCAACCGGCCCGGACTGGTACGACCGGTGTCAGAAAATATTCCCCAAACTCGAGATCATTGCCCATCACTATGGGTTTACAGAAGGAACCGGGGTGAGTATACCCCCTGATGAAAAGGACTACAATGTGCGGAAGTTTACGAACGGAAAACCTTGGCCCGGTATAGAAGTCAAAGTTGTAGACCCTGCCACGGGAGAGAAGGTGCCCCCCAAACAAAGCGGAGAACTTTGTCTTCGGGGATGGAGCAGATTTAAGGAATACTACAAAGCGCCAGAAGAGACAGAAAAAGCGATTGATTCAGAGGGGTTTTTTCACTCCGGCGATTACGGGTGGATGGATGAAAAGGGCCACGTGGTGTATCGGGGCCGATACAAAATGATGATTAAGACGGGCGGGGAGAATGTCTCTGAGAGGGAGGTAGAGGTCGTTTTGGAAGAGATGCCGGGCATCCGGTCCGTGCAGGTCATAGGTGTTCCGGACGAAAAATGGGGTGAGGCGGTCACCGCGGTTATTGAATTAGAGGAAGGGGCACACATAACCATGGAGGACATTGTAGAATTTTGCAAAGACCGAATAGCAAGATTTAAGATCCCCAAGAACATCCTCGTTATCAAAGGGGCGGACTGGCCCTTGCTGGGGGCAGGCAAGGTGGATAAAAAGAACTTAAAGGATTGGGCCATTTCGAAAATCGGATAACGGATAAAACAGGGCTCCCCTGTCTATAAGGAGGAAAGATCATGACGACGGATTTTAAGAATTTGATGTATGAGGTGGAAAACGGTATCGCGATTATAACCTTTAACCGGCCTGATGCTCTAAACGCCATGAATACTGAATCTCTCAAAGAGTTTCAGGAGGCGCTAAAAACGGCAGGCGGTGATGATCAGGTGAAATGCCTTATCTTGACCGGGGCGGGAGAAAAGGCCTTTGTGGCAGGTGCGGATATCAAGGAGATGAAGACAAAAACCCCGGTGGAGGCCATGGCCTATACGGAATTGGGAAGCGGTACGTGCCGATACCTGGAAACCTTGCCCAAGCCGTCCATCGCGGCGGTAAACGGGGTTGCCCTGGGCGGCGGAACTGAGATCGCCATGGCCTGTGACGTGAGATTCGCCTCTGAAAATGCACGGTTTGGACAGCCTGAAATCTTGCTCGGCATCATTCCGGGATGGGGCGGGACCCAGCGTCTACCACGCCTTATCGGTGAGGGAAGGGCCTTTGAATTTTTAATGACGGGAGAACATATAACATCACAGCGCGCGTATGAAACGGGGTTGGTTAACAGGGTATTTTCTCCGGGAGAATTGTTGGAAGGGGCCAAAGCATTTGCGCTGAAGCTGGCGGGCATGCCTGGATTCGCCATCAAGATGCTAAAGACATCGGTTTATAACGGCCTGAACATGGACATGACAAGCGCCCTCAATGTGGAAATCCAGTGCATCTGTCAGTGCTTCAGTACAGATGACCAGGAAGAAGGGATGAACGCCTTTATAGAAAAGAGAAAGCCTGTCTGGAAGGGACGGTAAAAACCCGGAACACAAGGAGGACCTTTCAATGATCAAGAAAAAGTTCAGTGACATACAGATCGGTGACAAGTCGGTGTTTGAAAAAACCATCACAGAAGCGGATGTATTCGCCTTTGCAGGGATCTGCGGTGACTTCAATCCGCTGCATGTGAGCGAGGAGTATGCCAAGACTTCCATGTTCAAGACACGAATAGCGCATGGGATGTTGGTGGCCGGTTTGATTGACTACACCTTGACCGATATTGTCGGGTTGGGGGGTATTCATATCTCGCAATCCTGCAGGTTCAAGGCCCCGGTTAGGATCGGTGATACCATAACCGTGGAGTCAGAATTGGTTGGGAAGAAGGATGAGAAGAACCGCTTTGAGATCAATTCGACCCTTAAGAACCAGGACGGGGTGGTGGTTCTGACCGGAGAGGCAAAAGGCATGCTGCCTGACTAGC
>CAZNLL010000052.1:0-23517 GCA_964573885.1 uncultured Desulfobacteraceae bacterium
CATAGACAGCTTCCGTAGCTGCCAGCGCAACGTCAATTCCGGCAAGGTCCATCGCTTCAAAGGGGCCCATACGCCAATTCGCCGCCTTTTTCATTGCCTTATCTATATCTTCTGCACTCGCGACACCTTCCATTAAAAGGTATGCAGCTTGATTATAAATTGGAATCAATATCCTATTTGTGATGAACCCTGGAGTATCTTTACAGAGTACCGTCGTTTTATTTACTGTTTGAGCATAATTTTGGATAGTTGAAACAGTCGCTTCTGAAGTATGAAATCCCATCACTATTTCTATTAAGTCCATTGCCGGAACAGGGCTCATAAAGTGTGTGCCTATCACTCTGTCAGGAGATCCTGTTGAGGCAGCTAGCAAGGTTATACTGATTGTGTACGTATTTGACGCTAACACGGAATTACTTTTTGAAATTTGGCCTAAGGTTTGAAAAATATTTTTTTTCAATTCTATGTCTTCTGAAACCGCTTCGATTATCAAGTCGGAGTTTTTAACTGCCGCCTCAAGATTCGTGGAACCTTTTATCCTCCCCATAACTTCCTTGGCTTCTTCATCAGATATCTTGTTTTTGTTAACTTGAAATCGCTCTAGGCTCTGCCAAATTTGGTCCAACGCCTTTTTAACCACTGGCTCACTTACATCAACCAGAGAAACTTCATAACCTCCAATGTTGGCAGAGACTTCAGCAATTCCTTTGCCCATGGTACCAGCGCCTATTACACAAACATTCCTAATTTCCATTCCCTCCTCCATTTATTTCCCTAGAATTCCGCTTAAGACAAAATCCATGGTATTGGCTATTATTTCATCAATTGTGTAATTTTTGAGATTCCATTTTCTCATAACACCGAAGACTATTAAAAACGCGATTATATTTGCTGCAAATCTCGGATCAGCGGTCCTGAAAGCCCCTACCTTTTTGCCCTCGACAATAATATTCTCAAAATGCTTCACGAATTGTGATTCATTTGAAAGGATTAGTTTGAGCGATTTTTTACTTAGCTTTGCTGATTCTCTATAAAGGATGAGGACATGATCCCCAAGATTTCTTAATGTGACGTCAAGAGCCATATGCAGTGAATCAACTAGTCTTTTCAATGGATCATCTGACTTGTTTTCCTGTGAAAGTATGGCCCCATGAATTACATCCAGCATTTCAACATAAGCAAGATACAATATGTCCTCTTTTTTATTGATATAGTTGTATAACGTCCCCATGCTAATTTTTGATTTATTGGCAATCTCCCGTACAGTAGTTTCAGAGTATCCTTTTCTCAGAAAAAGCTGTAGCGCGCCTTCAACGATTTGTTTCCGCTTTTTTTGTACAAGCTCTTTGTTTTTTATGATTGTATCCATTCTGCCATACCACTTCCGGCTTGATTGAGCGCTCGCTCATATTTTGTTTAATTGAAACTCTGTGATACTGTCAAGAAAAAAATCCCAAAATTACCCTCTCTTTCCTCGCCAACGTTTTCGGAAATGGACCCCATTGTTTGGATAATCTCATAATGGATGGGGAGAATTGCCGGTATGGGTTCAGAAAATGATGGGACGGAAGAGGTTACAGATGACACGTGCTGCTATTACTCTTACCTCAAAAACTGCGGGATCCAGGACCCGGATCCCGCGCGGGTTTTCTTGGAATAATAAAATGGTCAAGAGCAGAGGAAAAAAATTAGCAATATATTGTGTGGGTTACGGTGATGAGTCGTGATTACAGAAGTGTTCAAAGATCTTGCAGCCTTTCTCTTTAGTTACTAAAACCTACCGAAAAACGCAAAATAAACGGGGAGTTACAAAAATAGGCACAATTTTTGGCACAATCGCCAAAACTGGCTTCTTTGGTGAGCTCCAAGATATTGAAAAAAGGAAGGATTTTGAAGAAAAGAAATGGTGCCGAAGGCGGGACTTGAACCCGCACGGGCGGTCGCCCACTACCCCCTCAAGATAGCGTGTCTACCAAATTCCACCACTTCGGCAAATCGTTATCATCACTCTATTTCGCGTCCTGGGCCCCGCCTTTTTGGGCCGGTGGGGTGGCCGTTTGGGAGGCCGGGACCTCTGTTTTTGTAACGTCCTCCATAACGGAGGTCGCGGGACCTCTTCCGAAAAAGATGGAAAGCCCCAACGACGTAAGCATAAAGACAATGGCAATGACCGTGGTTACCTTATGGAGAAAAGTAGTTGCCCCGGCACTTCCAAAAATGGTCTGGCTGCTTCCGCCAAAGGCCGCTCCCATGCCCGCCCCTTTGCCCTTTTGAAGGAGCACAATGAGGATGAGACCGATACACGCGGCGATATGGATCACAAGAAAAATGGGTTTCATCGAGACTTTCTCCAGGGCCGAAATAATGTTCTTAAACTATTTATGATATCCCATATCCATTATTTTGCAATAAAAAACCACAAGGCGTCCTAAAATTCGGCTCCCGCCTCCGGTCCCATCAAGGCCCTAGCCTTCCTGATAGCACATGAGGGTCACAAAGGAATCCGCCTTGAGACTCGCGCCTCCCACCAGGGCCCCGTCTATGTCCGTCTCGCCCATAAGGCGGGCCACGTTATCGGGTTTCACGCTCCCCCCATAGAGAATCTTCACCCCCTCCGCAGTCTGCCCATCGAAACGCCCGGCCACCCACCCGCGAATGAACCGGTGCACTTCCTGGGCCTGCTCGGGTGTGGCGGTCCGGCCCGTGCCGATGGCCCACACGGGCTCATAGGCTAGGATGGTGGAAGGATCCATCCGCTGTTCCGCCCTGAAATCTTTTAGAGACACATCCAGTTGTTCTTCCACCACCTGAAAGGTCCGGCCCTCTTCTCTCTGTTCAAGGGTCTCACCGATACATAGAATGGGGATGAGTCCAAATTGGACGGCTGCCCTTACCTTGAGATCAATCATCTCACTGGTTTCCTGAAACAGGCTCCGTCTCTCTGAATGGCCCAGGATCACGTGGGTGCACCCCAGCTCCCGCAGCATGGGACCCGATATCTCACCGGTGAAGGCCCCCTTTTCTTCGTGGTGCATGTTTTGGGCCCCCAGTAAGACCCCGGAATCCCCTATGACCTCCCTGACCGGGCCTAGAAAGGTAAAAGGGGGGGCCACCAGCACATCGACTCCCGCTGCCCGGGGCATAGCCGCAACAATGGCCTCGACAAGGGTTACGGCCTCGGGTCTGGTAAGATTCATCTTCCAATTACCGGCGATCAAAGGCTTTCTTTGCCCCATGATTAAGTCCCTCTTTCTTTCCCCGGCTTTAAGGCCGATTTAGGCCCCCGCCATATACAGGGCCAGATCCACCATTCGGTTTGCATACCCGAACTCATTGTCATACCAAGACAGGACCTTCACCATATCCCCGATGGCCATGGTGGAAAGGGCGTCCAAAATAGAAGAGACCTCCGTACCGTTAAAGTCTTTGGAGACCAACGGTTCATCACAGTAGGCCAGAACCCCCTTAAGATCTCCCTCGGAGGCCTCTTTCATGGCCTGATTCACCTCATCCACTGTGGCCGGCTTGGCGAGCTGAGCCACCAGGTCAATGACAGACACATTGGGGGTAGGCACCCTTATGGCCATGCCGTTAAGCTTGCCCTCCAGCCGAGGCAGGACCAAGGCCACGGCCTTGGCTGCTCCTGTGGTGGTGGGGATCATGGACACCCCGGCCGCCCTGGCCCTTCTTAGGTCCTTGTGGGGGAAGTCGAGCAATCGCTGGTCCCCGGTGTAGGCATGGGTCGTGGTCATGAGGCCCTTTTCAATGCCGAAGCGCTCCAGGAGCACCTTACACACCGGAGCGAGGCAGTTGGTGGTGCACGATGCATTTGAGATGATATGGTGGTTCTGGGGGTCATATTCATGGTGGTTGACTCCCATGACCACGGTGATGTCCGGCCCTTTTGCGGGTGCGGAAATAATCACCTTTTTGGCCCCCGCCTCCAAATGGGAGGAGGCCTTTTCCCGATCCCTGAAAAGGCCTGTACATTCCATGACGGTCTCCACGCCGAGATCACGCCAAGGCAGTTTGGAGGGATCCCTTTCCGCACTGATATGGAGCTCCTTGCCGTTCACGATGAGGGCCTTGTCCGTATTGGATACCTCCGCATCGAGGATACCATGGACCGAGTCGTATTTGAGCAGGTGAGCCAAAGTGTGGGGGTCAGTCAGGTCGTTTACGGCCACAAAGTTCAAATCGTCCCTTTTGAATCCTGCTCTAAATACCATCCTCCCTATTCTGCCAAACCCATTGATGGCGACGTTTAAGGACATTTTCTACCTCCTGATTGATGTTGAAACTCCGCTGCGCACTCGTTTCAAAAGGCTTACACCAAAATGTCGCCCTTGGGACCCTTTCGCGCCACCCGCCCTCAAGGGTGCCCGGGAAAAAACCTCAAAGGGCGTGCTGTAATCCCGTTTCCACCCGCATTTTTCGATCCACTCCCTCCGGTGTCGCCAGGGAAAGACTCATGACAATGGCGTCTTCGTTCGTATCCCTGTAATAGCGCGGTCTTCGGCCCACGGCACGGAAACCCGATTTCTGATACATGCGCCTGGCGGTGCGATTAGAGGTCCTTACCTCCAGCCACACCCTCGTGACCCCTCTGGATCGGCCGAAATTTATCATGCCCGTCATCAGTTTCCGGCCAAGGCCTTTTCCCCGTTCTTTGGGGTCCACGGCAATATTCATGAGGTGTATCTCGCCCGCGAATATCCAGAAGCACACATATCCTTTGAGCCTGCCGTCCTGGACCAGGACCCAGAGGCGTGAAGCCCCGTTGCTCACCTCTTCTCTGAATGCCTGAGTACTCCAGGGCGAGGGAAAGGAAGCCCGTTCTATGGCCAGCATTTGGTCCATATAACGACTAAAATTCTCAGAAGTGATAGGGATGATACAACTCATTCCGCTTTCAACAGCTTGCCTGCCATGGCGATACTTCTTCTGCCCGCCTCAAGGGCCTTTTCTCCTAACCCGCTCAAGGAAAGACGCTCCCGCTCCTGGGCGACAGCCACCACCATGGGGAGGTTTACCCCGGTAAGGACCTCCACCTTTTCTTCCTCCAGAAAGGACAGGCTCAGATTTGAAGGGGTCCCCCCAAACATGTCCGTGAGCACAAGAACCCCCTGCCCGCGATCGAGGGCCTTTATCTTGTCGGCAATCATCTTGAGCACTTCCTCGCTCTCCGTGGTCTGGGTGATGGAAATGGCATCCACCGCCTCCAGCCCGCCCAAAATGAGTTCAGCGGCATTCAATAACTCCCGCCCCAGGTCACAGTGGGCGATAATCAGCAATCCTACCATGGCATCACACGCCGTCCTTCCACTTAGAATTCCTTGTCTGTTTCAATAATCGTCTCGTAGAGCTCTTCTCTTGTGCCCGCGTCCATGAGTTTTTTGCGGAAGGCACTGCTCTTGAGAATCTTGGCGATCTTGGCCAGTACCTGGAGATGGATACCTGAAGAGTTCTCGGGCGCCACCAGGAGAAAAAAGAGGTGGGTCGGCTGGCCGTCCATGGAATCAAAGTCCAGGCCCTTCTTGCTTCTGCCAAAAGAAATGATGGGCTGTCTTACCCCGTTCAGCTTTCCATGGGGAATGGCCACCCCGTCTCCAATGCCTGTACTTCCCAGACGTTCCCGTTCCACAAGCACCTTGACAAGAGCTGCCTTCTCTATAGACGGATCATGATCGGATATCACTCCGGCCAGTTCTTCCAGAATACCCTTTTTCTCCGAGGCCCGCAGATCGGGAATAATGTAGTCTTCATCAATAATTTCAGATAATTGCATTGTATAAAACCTGCTATTCTCATTCTCAAAAATTCAGTTCAAAAAAAAGCCGGCCCGTTGCTGCTTCCCTGATGCCAATCACGGTCCGATCGCCTATGGTGGGCTGGCCCTTGCGGGTGACCCTTTATTTCAGCTCGCCGGTCTGATGAGCCCTAAATTGCCGTCTCCCTTTTTATAGAGCACGTTTATCTCATTGGATTTGGCATTCCTGAAAACCAAAAAATCCTTGCCTGACAAGTTGAGTTGCATGGACGCCTCTTCCGGGTCCATAGGTTTGGCGATCATCTCTTCAACCTCTATGGCCGGTTCCTCACGAGCCAGCTCCGTGGCCTCCTCGGCCTCCTGTGTTGCGACCCGTTCCTCCTCTTTCAGGTTTTCGGAACGTCGGCTTCGGATTTTTGATAAATGTCGTTTGACCTGTTTTTCGACCTTATCCATCACCTGGTCGATAGCCGAGTACATGTCCCCTGTCTCTTCAACCCCCTTGATTCGCATTCCATTTACACTGAGGGTAACGTCCGCCTGATGTCGAAATTTTTCAACAGTGAGAACCACATGCGCCTCTATCGGAGAATCAAGGTATTTCCTGATCTTGGACAGTTTCTCTTCAGCATAGGTCTTTAGACTTTCGATAGGTTCTGTATGCCTGAATGTCACGGTAATATCCATAAAAACCTTCCTCCAAAATGTTCGGCACCTGGTTGAGGGAAGGGCCGCGGGGCCAGCCTTTAGTAAGGCCGTCTTCGCTTCCTGGAAGGAAGAATCCCCATGGCTTCCCGATACTTGGCCACAGTACGTCGGGCCACTCTGATGTTAAGCTTCTTCAGGGTATCAGCGAGCTCCTGGTCGCTGAAAGGCTTGGTGCTGTTTTCCGCCTTAATGATATTGCGGATGTGTTCCTTGACGCTTTCCGAGGCAACAGCGTCCCCGTCAATGCTTTTAATGGAGCTGTTAAAAAAGAACTTTAGCTCAAAAACCCCTTGCGGGGTATACACATACTTGTTCGTGGTCACCCTGCTTACGGTGGACTCGTGCATCTGGATGTCTTCGGCCACATCCCGAAGCACCAGGGGTTTGAGACTGGCAACACCCTGATCAAAAAAGGCCCGTTGAAAGCGCACAATGCTCTCCGTGACCTTGTAAATGGTCCGCTGACGCTGGTGGATACTCTTTATGAGCCAAGCGGCTGATCTCAGCTTTTCCTGGATATAGGCCTTGGCGTTTTCATTGACGGAATCCTTACTCCGCAGCACCTCCTTATAGTAGGCATTGATCCGCAGCTTGGGTAAACCGTCCTCGTTTAGCACGATCTCATAGTCGTCACCCACCTTCAACACATAGATGTCCGGGGTGATGTATATGGTCTGCTCCTCTGAATACATCCTTCCCGGCCTTGGATCCAGGCTTTTAATAACGGATACGGCGGCGAGGACCTCCTCTACGGGCGTGGAAAGGGCCTTGGCTATCTCGTCATACTTCCTGTCTTCAAGGTCCCTTAAATGATCCGCAATGATCTTTTCCACAATGGTTCCGCCCAGGTCCTGAAACCGGGCCTGGGTCAAAAGGCATTCCCGCACATTGCGGGCCGCCACCCCCACAGGATCGAAGTTCTGGATCAGGGACAAGGTCTCAAGCACCTCCTCCGAGGGCCTTCCGCTGTACTCCTCGATCTCTTCTACGGATATGTCCAGGAAGCCGTCCTCGTTCAGGTTCCCGATGATGTAAGCACCGATGTCCCTCTGTATCTCATCGAGGTGGCTCATGTTCAGCTGCCACGAAAGGTGGGAATGAAGAGACGTTTTGGGGGCAGCCACATTCTCAAAGGAGGGTAATTCCCTGTCTTCATAAGGTAATTCGGCCCAGGCCGTGTTATACTCGCCCAGGTAGTTCTCCCAGTCCACATCGTCCCGGGCCCGTTCGTCTACGGTTACCTCTGAGAGGTCGGTGAGTTCAGGGGTGGCCTCTTCTGGCTGATCCCGGTCTCCTTCCTCTTCGTTACCGTCCGTCCCTGCATGCTCTTCCAGAACGGGATTCGTCTCCATCTCCTCGTAAATGGTCTCAAGGAGTTCCAGCCTGGAAAGTTGCAAAAGCTTGATGGCCTGTTGCAGTTGGGGAGTCATAATCAACTGCTGGGCCAAGCTCAGGGACTGTTTGAGTTCTAATGCCATGAAAAATGCGCCTGAATACTTCTTTGGTCCATCAAAATCTGAAATGGTCTCCCAGGTAAACGCTCCGCACTATTTCGCTGTTCACGATCTTTTCAGGTGAACCTTGTTCAATAATTTTTCCTGCACTAATGATGTAAGCCCGGTCACAGACACTCAGTGTCTCTCGAACGTTATGGTCAGAGATGACAATACCCAGACCCCTCTCCTTCAACTGCCTGATAATCTGTTGAATATCGCTGAGCACCAGTGGATCGATGCCGGCAAAGGGCTCATCAAGGAGCATGAACCTCGGCTCCGTAACCAGGGCCCGGGTGATCTCCAGTCTTCGCCGTTCTCCCCCTGAGAGGGAAGAGGCCTTTTGCTTGGCCAGGTGGCCAATATTGAGTTCCGCTAAAAGCCCCCGGAGCCGCTCCTTCCTCTCCTGGGGCGAAATATCCAGGGTCTCCAGGATGGCGAGGAGGTTTTCCTCTACGGTGAGTTTCCTGAAGACCGAGGCCTCTTGAGCCAGGTAGTTGATCCCCTTTCTGGCCCTGATATACATGGGGTCACAGGTAATGTCCTGGCCGTTCAGGAGAACCCGGCCCTCTTCCGGCCGCGCCAGACCCACCACCATGTAAAAAGTGGTGGTCTTGCCTGCCCCGTTTGGACCCAAAAGGCCGACGATCTCTTTCCTTTTTAAGTCAATGCTGACCTGGTCGACGACCCGCTTTGCGTTGTAAATCTTGACCAGGCCCCGGGCCTGGAGCATTTCCCCCGCCCCGGCCACGGCACCTACCTTTTCTTACCCCCGGGAAAAATGACGGCCCGGACCTTTTTGTCTTTTGACCCCTCTACGATGCTCCGATCCTCCTTCAAAAAAAGGGTGATGCGATCTCCCTCTACAAAATCATTACCCTGTCTCACCACAGGGCTTCCGGTGAGGACCAGCTTTTCCTCTTGTTCAAAATAGGTGGCCTTGTCCGCGGTGGCCACTCCTCCTTCAGACCGGGTCACTTTGACCTGGCCGGTAGCCACAATTTTGTTGATCTTGGTCCCCACATCTCCTGATTTTTCTTGCTGGGGGTCACCCTCGTAATAGACACGCATCTCCTCGCAGGCCATGGTGAAATCATCCCTCTGGGCCTGGACATCGCCCTGGAAGGTCACCATCTTGCGGGTGTTGTCCATTTCGAGGGTCTTGGATTTGATGACAATCGGTTTCGGTTCACTTTCCTTATCCTTGCTCATCACGGCTTCCGTGAAGCCTGCCCCCAGGAGCACGGATACACAGAGGACCACCAAAAAACAGGTTGCGAGGCTGAAACGTGTCATGAGATAAAGGCCTCCCTATCAATGATCGCGACCGTATCGGAAAGGATCTTGAGCGTTTTCTTCTTGAGATCCACAAAAAGGCCACGCCCTGCCACAGAGAAAAAAGGACCCACAATCTTTACCGGCATATCGGTACGCAGGGAACCATCCTTCTCATTGATGAGGACATGGTCGGTGGTAATCTTGTAGCCGTTTTCAGAATACCCCTCCAGATCACCCCAGAGCTTGATGTCACCTGAATCCCCTTGATAATCGCCCCTTTTCCCCATCAACTTCAGGACCGGCCTGTCTTCGGGTTCCACCCGGAGTCGAAAATCATTAAAGGAAAAGGTCTTTCTGTCTCCGGAGAACCTTACCTCTTTCGCATCCAAGATCCATTTGACTGCCTTATCCGGGTCATCCTGGGTATAATGCACATCCTGAAGCTTGAGTCCTTCCCCGGCCATAATCTCTTTTAGACCAGACTCCTCTAAGAGGTCTTTCCCGGATTTCAGGAGGTAAGAGGCAACCAGGGCAAGCAAAACCCCTAGGCCCACCAGGGGCCAATGTCTTTTGAGGAAGGCTCTCATGAGTGAAACCAATTATATCAAGGGCCTGTTCTCTCTGTAAAGCCTATTTTCCAGTGAAAACCCGGAGCGTTTCATCCCATTTTCCCTGGCATTTGAGGATCCATTCACAGGCCTCTCTCACGGCCCCGGCCCCCCCCCGGTTCCTTGTGATAAAATCGGCCGCCTCCCTCACCTCTTTGACCGCATCCGCCACGGCTATGCACAGGCCTGTCTTCCTGAACATGCCAAGATCAGGGAGGTCATCCCCCATGGAGCAGGCCGCCTCCGGACCCAGGTCTTTGTGCGCCAACAATCGCTCACAAAGGCCGCCTTTGTCTGAGACCCCCTGGTGAATCTCGACAATACCCAGATCCCGGGCACGCCGATCCAAAGCGGACGATTTCCGGCTGGTAATCACAATCACTTCAACGCCCGCCTCCATCAGGAGTTTGAGGCCCAGACCGTCCTTGACATCGAAGGTCTTTATCTCCCGCCCTTCTTCGTCCAGGGTTATGTCCCCTCCGGTGAGTACGCCGTCCACATCCAGGAAAAGTGCCTTTATCCCAATCGCCTTTTTTTCTATCATCGGTTCCCCGCGGATTTTAAAAAGGCCTTCTCTCCCCTCGACCGGGGGAAGTCCTCGTATCCCTTGACAAAATGATGCTCATGGCCTGACAAGGGCGTGGATACGCTTGAGCATGGCTAAAAGCGGCGTGACCTCTTCGAGGGGGAGTGAGTTGGGGCCGTCGCAAAGGGCTGAGTCCGGGTTGGGATGCACCTCCATGAATACGCCGTCAGCCCCCGCTGCAACAGCGGCTTTGGAGAGATAACCCACAAACTGCCTCTGGCCCCCCGAGCAGGTCCCGCCCCCCCCGGGAAGTTGCACGCTATGGGTGGCATCAAAGACCACAGGGAACCCGAGCTCCTTCATAATGGCGATGGAACGGATGTCCACCACCAGATTGTTATACCCGAAGGATGTCCCCCTCTCCGTAAGAAGAAGGGCATGGTTGCCTGTTGAAGTTGCCTTTTCCACGGCCCGTTCCATCTCCCAGGGAGAGAGGAATTGCCCCTTTTTGATATTTATGGGAAGGCCCGTCCGGGCCGCCGCCACCACCAGATCGGTCTGCCGGCAAAGGAAGGCGGGTATCTGAATGACATCAAGGACCTGGGCCGCCCTTTGGACCTGTGCAATCCGGTGGACATCGGAGAGTGCGGGCAACCCGGTGATCTCTTTTACTTTCTGAATGATCTCGAGTCCCTCATCCATACCCGGGCCCCGGTAGGACCCTACCGAGGTGCGGTTGGCCTTGTCGAAGGAGGTCTTGAAGATGACCGGAATGTCCAATTCCTCACCGGTCTTTTTCAGAAATCGAGCCACCTCCAAGGTGGTGGCCTCGTCTTCAATGACGCAGGGGCCTGAAATCAAGAAAAAAGGACCTTCCTGCCCCAGGGCAAATCCGCCGATCTTCATAGAGTGCTTTATTCCCTTCATTGAATGGTGTGAGCCCCCGAGGGGGTTTTCTACCCTTGGCCGGGGTCAAACGGCACGGCCCAGGGAGATAAAGACTACTGTTATCCAAAGGGCAGGGGAAAGTCAAGATTGACCAAGGCTGGTGACGCGGGGTATGGCCCCGGAAGCAGGAAACTTTTCCTTGTCAGAAGAAGGCTTAGTCTCTATGATGTCAAGTTTAAGTCTCTATGAGGAGGTCGGCGATACATGGCTCAGAAAAAGGTGGCAAAGACAATCCAGCAAATCAATCAGAAGATCAGAGAGGGAAAGGTAGTGGTGGTCACGGCCGATGAGATGAGCCGCATCGTCAAAAGTGAGGGCCCCCGTAAGGCGGCCCGCAAGGTCGATGTGGTCACCACCGGGACCTTCTCCCCCATGTGTTCGTCAGGGGCTTTTATCAATTTCGGTCACACAAAACCGGCTATCAGGGCCTCCAAGGTCTGGCTCAACGGTGTGCCCGCCTATGCAGGGATAGCTGCCGTGGATGTCTATATCGGCGCCACAGAACCCGCCGTGGATGACCCCCTCAACCGGGTTCACCCGGGACAATTCAAATACGGCGGCGGCCATGTCATCCACGACCTGGTGGCCGGGAACAGGGTCACTCTGAGGGCCGAGGCTTACGGCACGGATTGCTATCCTAATCGAGAGGTCAAGCAAAGGGTGAAGCTTGAAGACCTGCCTTCCGCTGTCCTATTAAATCCCAGAAACGCCTATCAAAACTACAATTGTGCCGTTAATCTCTCTGATAAGACCATTTACACCTACATGGGCGTCTTAAAGCCCAACGGGGGCAACGCCAATTACGCCACGGCGGCCCAGCTAAGCCCCCTCTTTAACGACCCCTACTACCTCACCCTGGGCCTGGGCACACGGATCTTTCTAGGGGGGGCCAAAGGTTACATTATCGGACCGGGGACCCAGCACAATCCCAACCCCAAAAGGGGTAAAAACGGCGTCCCCTTGAGCCCGGGCGGCACCCTTATGGTTAAGGGGAATCTCAAGGAGATGGATCCCAGGTGGCTTGCCGGGGCCAGCATGCTGGGTTACGGGTGCTCTCTTGCCGTGGGCGTGGGCGTTCCCATCCCCATACTCAACGAAGAAATGGCCCGGTTCACGGGTGTCTCCGACGAAGAGATCTTCACCCAGGTCATAGACTATGGGAACGACTACCCCCGGGGTGAACCCGCCAGCCTGGCCCAGGTGAGTTATGCAGAGCTCAAGAGCGGCACCATCCACTTCAAAGGTCAGGATATTCCCACGGTACCCCTCTCCTCCTATGTGAGGGCCCTGGAGATTGCCCGGATCCTGAAGGGGTGGATTGAAAAGGGGGAATTCCTTCTTGCCGAGCCCCAGGAAATGCTCCCCTCTGTGTGATGGTAGGCATCTCTTTCCCCTCTTCCCGGCCTTATCCTCCATAGAATCGTTTTTGGAGTCTCTGCATGCCCCTCAGCCACCGGTCGTAATCTGACACCTTTCGCTCCATGTAGGCCTGCACTACGGGGTGGGGGAGGATCAGGAATGTTTCTTCCGCCAGAGCCCGGACCACGGAATCGGCCACCTCTTCCGGTTCTATCATCCCGTCTACTGCGGCCACACCCCCACCCTCCCGGGTCATGTCTGTTCGTACGGCCTGGGGACAAAGCACCGAGACCTTAATCCCCTGCTCCCCGTGGGTGATGGCCAGGTTCTCGGCCAGGCCCACAGCGGCGTGTTTGGTCACCGAATAGGGGGCCGACCCGATCTGGCTGAGAAGTCCGGCCGCAGAGGCCGTGATAAGAAGATAGCCGCACCCCCGCTCTATCATGCCGGGAAGGGCCGCTCTGGCTGCGTACACATGGGACATGACATTAACCGCCCAGATTCGCTCCCAGTCTTCATTGGACACGTCCACCCCACCCAGGACCATGATGCCGGCGTTTGAGCAAAAAAGATCAATGGGGCCGAAACGCTCCTCGGCCTGTTTAACGGCTCGAATCACGTCCCCTTCAATGCCTACATCCCCGGTCACGGCGAGTCCGCCGATCTCATGGGCCACGGCCTCGGCGCCTTCTTGGTCCGTGTCCAAAACGGTCACGGCCCGAGCCCCTTCCTGAGAAAACCTCCGGCATAGGGCCCGGCCAATGCCGCCCGCACCACCCGTCACCATAACCACCTTCCCTTTCACCTCCACTTCGCTTACCCTCCCTTTCGCTCGTCATGCCTTGGGCCCTGAAGGGCCCTCCTGAGAAGTCCCATAGAATTTCAGGACCATCATGGTTATATCATCCGCCTGGGGCACCCCTTTTGAAAAATCCTCCACTTCCCGGGTTATCCCGGAAATAACAGCCTCCACAGGCTTCTGTCTCAGCTTTTGGATGGCCTTTTCCAGCCTTTCTTCTGAAAAGAGTTCTCCCTTTTCATTCATGGCCTCGGTGACCCCGTCTGTATAGAGGAAAAGAAAATCACCCCTTTGAAGGACGATCTCCCTGGACTGGTAGGAAAACGCCTCCATCACACCCAGGGCCATGCCCTGAGTGGACTCCAAGGGGACCACCTGGCCGGATTTACGAACCCAATAAGGCGGATTATGCCCGCCGTTGCTGTACATAAGCTTACCGGTTCGGATGTCCAGGATCCCCAGGAACAGGGTGACAAACATGAGCGAAGGATTGTCCACGGACAGATCTTCATTGACCCGGCTCAGGACCGTATCCGGCATAAGTCCCTGAGAGGCTTTACTCTTGATAAGGGTCTGGGTGATGGCCATAAAAAGAGAAGCGGGCACCCCCTTCCCGGACACATCTCCCACCGTGAAACAAAGGTGGTCTTGGTCCAGGAAAAAGAAGTCGTACAGATCGCCTCCCACTTCCCGGGCCGGCTCCAGGGTCGCATAGATATCGAACTCGTGGCGGTCCGGGAAGGGGGGAAAGATTTTATGGAGGATACCCATCTGGATGTCATGGGCCACGCTGAGTTCACTCTCGATCCGTTCCTTGGCTGCGGTTGTCTCTTTGAGATCCCGGATATAGATCTTGAGATCCTCGGTCATCTTGTGAAAACTCTCGGCCAGCCGCTCCAGTTCGTCTCCGGTTTTAAGCCTTACCCGGTAATCAAGGTTTCCTGCACCTATCTGCCTGGCCCCCTCATCCAGGGCCAGGATGGGCCGGGTAATGCGGCTGGACAGGCGAAAGGCGACCAGGAGCACCACCAGTATGACGGCGGCAAAATAGAGGGCGAGGGTATGAAGGGCATAGGCGATTTTCCGGTCAATATGACCTTCCGCCCTCTGGGTGTCCTCCAAAATTTTCTCTTCCGCCTTCATGACCGGTTCCATAACCTGTTGGTAGGGGATGACAATGCCCATACTCCACCCCGTGGAGGTAATGGGTGCGTACCCGACATACTTGTCCCCCCCCTCAAAATTACAGCGGGCAAAGCCTGTTTTTCCTGCAATCATGTCCTGAACGACCCTGCGTAACCCGGGGTTGTCGTTTTTCAGTAGATTCTCCGTGGTGTAAGTTTCATCCCATCTCGCATCCCCTGCATGCAAACCCGGCCGGGAGATGACCTTTCCCTTGCTGTCGATGAGAAAGGCATAGCCCCGATCTCCAATGTGGGATCTCATGATCCTCTCGTTCATGACCTTGAGGGTCACGTCCGCCTCAACCACGCCGGCGGCCTTTCCAAGGGGGCCGTAAAAGGCCCTGGAACAGGTCACGATGAGTTCTTTGGTGGCCGCGTGGACATAGGTGTCGCTCCATACAGCAACCTCCTCTTCCAGGGCTCGAACATACCAGCCCCGTTTCCTGTGATCATAGGAGGGATCAAGGCCCGCCATCCAGGGGTAGCCCCTGAAAAGGCCTGTCTCAGTCCCCATGTAGAGGGAATCCAGGTTTCGATCATTACAAAAAAGGGTGATGAAAAGGGTCTCCATAACCCGGGACCGGGCCAGTTCCTCCTGGACTTGTTCCGGCCTCACCCCCGGCGCCAGGACCCAGGGTCTGGCCGAAGAAGGCGACATGCGGTCTTGGATTTCCGCGGGCCAGGCCTCCTCCAGGTGCCGGGCCGGCACCCTCCACAACCGGGTGGCAAAGTCCGAGAGTATACCCACTTCCCCTCTCACACGTTCAAACAGGGCATCACTCAGGGCCGCCTGGTGGCGGGCCAGGCGAAGGACATACTCGTGGGTCTGGGTTTCCAGGGCCCGGCTGCTCTCTTCCAAGACGCGGTCTCCCAGGCCTTTGCTGGCCTTAAGGGCAAACCGGCCCAGCCCGCTCATATGGGTATAAGAAACCGCCGCAAAGACCACCAGAGAGAGCACGGTGAACGCCAGAAGGATCAGGAGGATTTTGGTGCGGATACTCCACCCGCCTCTAGGTGACATCTTGAGATACTCCTCAGGGTGAGGGTTGGCGCAAAAGACCATGAAACCATACAATAAAACACGCCCCAAGGGAAAGGTGAAATCCCCCCTCAGGATCGCAACCCCTTTTGACCAGGAATAGATTCGCCTCAGTTGCCGTCGGGGTACAACCAGGGTAACCTCCGGAGCGCTCTTGAACGGACAAAACATGCAAGGAGCAGCATGATTGACAAGTATGATTTCATACCCTATAATTCATACCAAACTTTAGAAGAGAGATTTATTGTGAAAGCAAAAGTCGCGGAAAGAGGACAAGTAACCATTCCCAAAATCCTACGGGAGCGACTTGGGATTCGACCGGGCACTATGCTTGATTTCTCCGCCGAGAACGGTCGTCTGGTGGCCGTCAAATTTGAAAGCGTTCCCGCCGTTGATCAGATCTATGGTAAATTCGGCAGGGGCCGTTCAACAGATACTATTCTGGCGGAACTTCGAGGGGAAAAATGATCACCGCCGTAGACAGCAATGTCCTTATTGACATCCTCGAGCCAGACCCCTTTTACGGGCCATCTTCTCGGGATGGCTTGACGCGCTGTTTGGGTGAAGGGGCTGTGGTGGCGTGTGAGGTTGTTTGGGCCGAAGTGGCCACCGCTTACTCACCTAACGCATACGGGGTGATCGGCGCCCTAAAAAGGGCCGGCATTGTCTATTCCCCTTTGGATGAGGAATCAGCGCTTAAAGCGGCCAAATCCTGGCATGCCTATCGCAGTCAGGGCGGTACCAGAGAAAGGATCGCGGCCGATTTTCTCATCGGCGGACACGCACAGGTCCAGTGTGACAGGCTGCTGACCAGAGATCACGGTTTTTTTCGTCACTATTTCAAATCTCTCAGGGTGATAGTGCCCTAGTAAAAGGGCCGATTCCCCTTAATAACCCTACCCTCAACATTTCCCTTGACAGGACAGATCATTTGGCTATGTTGCGGAGTGAGCATTCACTCCGTTTTTGTAAGGGCAAAAAATGAATTGCCAAAAATACAAACGCGACAAAAGAAACGCCATCCTCAAGGCCGCCCTTGAGCTCATCGCCGAAAACGGTTTCCACGGGGCCCCGACTTCCAAGATCGCCCAAATGGCCGATGTAGGAGTGGGGTCCATCTACCGTTACTTCCGGGACAAAGATGAATTGATCCATCAAGTATTCCAGTACGTCTCGGATAAGATGAGCACAGCCATTTTTAGAGATTATGATCCGGATGCCCCCATCAGAGAGCAATTCCTGCGGGTAGGCATCAACATGTTCCACTTTCTTGTCGAAAATCCCCGGATGTTCGCCTTCACAGAGCAATATTTTAATTCTCCCTATGGCATATCCCATAAGCGAGAAGTCCTGGTTACCCGGGACAAGGGTGCTTCACCCGACACGCGTCACCCCCTGCAGGCCTTGCTTGAAACGGCCAGGGACCGGGAAATGGTCAAGGATCTCCCCTTTCCCGTATTGGGGGCATTGAGCTTCGGACCCATCATGGTTTTGGTTCGTGATGTCTGTGCGGGCTTGTTCGAACTGGATGCGGATACGGTCCGCAGGACCGTGCAGGCATGCTGGGACGGGATCAAAAGATAGACCCAGGGCATGTCCTCTTGAGAAACGGCGTTTGTCTGAATTTTGGGGTTGAAGAGCACTTCATAATTATGGAATAGAAGGGAATCATTATGCACCACACCTCTTGGACTCGCCACACGTCTTCCCATGCCGCACCATCAAGCAGAAAGGGGCACCACCTTGCCCAAAGGGCCTGGGTGGCCCTCCGGGCCTTAATCTTCATCCTGTGTCTCTCTTTTCCGGGATACACCCTGGCCGCACCCCAAGGCGGGCCGCCCGAAGCCCCGGCGCCCTTTGTCACGGTGGAGGAGGTAACCGCCAAGGATGTTAACCCGCCCGACGGATTCGTCGGCCATGTGGAGGCCATCCAATCCGTTGATCTCCGGGCCAGGGTCCAAGGCTATCTGGAGGAGGTCAAGTTCAAGGAGGGGGCCTCTGTAAAGAAAGGCGAACTCCTTTACGTCATTGAACAGGCCCCTTATCGAAACCAGGTGAATGCGGAAAAGGCCCGGGTGGCAAAGGCACGGGCCACACACACCAAGGCGGAACAATATCTGAGACGTGTGCGAAGGGCCCGGTCCGGCGCTGTTTCGGCTGATGATATCGAGAGCGCGGTCAGTGCAGAACTTCACGCCCGGGCTGCAGTCCAAGAGGCCCAGGTCGCCCTGGATCAGGCGGAACTGAATCTAAGCTATACCACCATTGAGGCCCCCATTTCCGGTCGAATAGGCCGAACCCGATTTACGCCGGGCAACCTGGTGGGCCCGGACTCAGGTGTTTTGGCCCGGATTGTCCAGATGCACCCCGTCCGGGTGGTCTTCTCCATGAGCGAAAACAGGCTCTCCGACATGGAAGAGGGTCGTCTTGCCAACCCGCTGGAGATATTGAGGCGCTCCAAAGTGATTCGCCTTCGCCTGCCCAGCGGGGAGATCTATGCCAGCACGGGTCGTCCGGACTTTATGGACAATACCGTAGACCGTTCCACGGGAACCATCGCCTTTCGCGTGGTTTTCGACAACCCTAAGGGCTATCTCTTACCCGGGCTGTATGTAACCGTCCTGATCAGCATGAGCAGCCCCGAAAAACTGCCGGTGGTGCCTCAGGCCGCGGTCCTGGAAGATCGCGAGGGCCGATATGTCTTTGTCCTAGGGGCGGATAACAGGGCGGAGCAACGCCGCATCGAGACTGGAGAGATGCTGGACACCCTCTGGGCGGTGAAAAGCGGATTAAATGTTGGGGAGAGGGTGGTGGTAGAAGGCATTCAAAAGGTGGGCCCCGGCCAGCCCGTGCGCCTCACGAGCCAGGCCAAGGGGGAGGGCCGGCCATGATATCACGGGTCTTTATTGAACGCCCCCGCCTGGCCATGGTCGTGTCCATGGTCATTGTCCTGGCCGGGGCCCTGGCCCTTTTTAACATCCCGGTGGCCCAATATCCTCAAGGCATTACACCCCCGACCATCTATGTGTCAACCGTCTACCCCGGCGCCAATGCCGAGGAAGTCGCCGCCTCGGTGGCAGCCCCCATCGAGGAAGAGGTCAACGGGGTGGAAGACATGATCTACATGTCCTCTACCTGCGCCAATAACGGGACTTACAGACTGTCGGTGACCTTTTCTGTGGGTACTGACCCGGACATGGCCCAGGTCAATTTGATGAACCGTATCCAACAAGCGGAGACCAAGCTCCCTTCCAGCGTCACCAATCAGGGAATTTCGGTGCGGGAGCGTTCTCCTGACCTGATGGGACTGCTCAGTTTTCTGTCCCCCAAGGGCACCTATGATCGGCTCTTTCTGGGGAACTGGGTGAACATCAACATCCGGGACGCCCTTTTGCGCGTGGAAGGGGTGGGGGATGTCACCGTATTCGGGGCCGAAGATTACAGCATGCGGATCTGGCTGGATCCGGAGCGGCTTACGGCCCTGGGCCTCACCGCAGACGATGTGATCACCGCAGTGCAAAGCCAGAACATTTTGGCGGCGGCCGGATCTATTGGCACGGCACCCACAGACGAGGACCAGCAGCTTCAATATACCCTCGAGGTGAAAGGACGGTTGAAAGAGCCCGCCGAATTCGAAAACATCATCGTGCGTACCAACGATCAGGGCGGGCTGGTCCGCATCCGGGATGTCGCCAGGGTGGAACTGGGAGGTGAAAGCTATTCCACCGGGGGAACCCTCAACGGCAAGCCTTCTATACAAATAGGGATTTACCAGAAACCCGGCGCCAATTCCCTGGCTACCATCCAGAAGGTGAAAGACGAACTCAAGCGACTGGAACATCTTCTTCCCGATGACGTGGCTTACGACATCACTTACGACGCCACCGCCTATGTGTCTGCAGCGGTCAAGGAAATCTCCTTCACCCTTTTCATCACCTTCGCCTTGGTGGTAGGAGTGACCTTCCTGTTCCTCCAGGACTGGCGCGCCACCTTGATTCCCTCGCTTACCATCCCGGTATCCCTCATCGGGACTTTTGCCGTGCTCCTGGCCATGGGATACAGCGCCAACACCATCACCTTGTTCGCCCTGATCTTGGCCATCGGTCTGGTGGTAGACGATGCCATCGTGGTGGTGGAAAACGTCCAAAGGGTGATGGAAGACGATCGCCTCGATCCCAAGGCCGCGGCCATTAAATCCATGCAACAGGTGACAGGGCCTATTATCGCCATGACTTTGGTCCTCCTGGCCGTGTTTGTGCCGGTGGCCTTTTTGCCGGGTATCACGGGCCAGATCTATCGCCAGTTTGCCGTCACCATCTGCGTGGCCGTGTTGTTGTCGGGGGTCAATGCCCTCACCCTCAGCCCGGCCCTTTGCGCCGTTTTCCTGCGAAAACCAAGGGCAATCCGGCATGGTCCCCTCGCCTGGTTCAGCCGCATACTATACGGTTCCCGGAACATATACGTGGCCGTGGCCGGCTGGCTTGTGCGTCACCTGATCGTGGTGGCGTTGATCCTGGTTGTGGTTCTCGGCGCCGCCTACCAGCTCTTCAAAATCAATCCCAAGAGTTTTTTACCTGAGGAAGATAGAGGGATCGTTCTGCTGGATGTGAAGCTCCCCGATGCAGCCTCTTTTGTCCGAACCCGCCAAATTATGCAACAAATGAATGACCGCCTCTGCGCCGTGAAGGGGATTGAAAATGTCATCAACATTCACGGATACAGTTTCATCAGTGGACAGGCTGAAAATGTGGGATTTTCCATCATTGATTTTGACCCCTGGGAAGAACGTACCACACCAGACCAACAGCTCAACGCCTTATTGAACCGCATTCGACAGGAAGTAGCCGCCATACCGGGCGCTGATATCAATGCCATGGTACCCCCGGCCATTTCAGGGCTCGGCGCCTCCGGCGGGTTTAATCTCTACCTCCAGGCCTTGGAGGATCAGACGCCCCGGGAACTGGCCGCGGTGCTCAATTCCCTCGTAGTGGCCATCAACCAGGACCCGGCCATTGGCGCAGCCTTTTCCAATTATTCGGCCGATGTGCCCCGGCTTTTTGTCAACCTGGACAGGACCAAGGCGGAAATGCTCAACGTACCCGTGAGCCGGATCTTTTCCACCCTCCAGGCCCAGCTCGGCTCGCGGTATGTGAACGACATCAACCTCTACAGCCGGGTGTACCAGGTGAAGGTCCAGGCCGACATCCCATACCGGGACGCCAAAGAGGACATCCTGCGGCTCTATGTCCGCAGTAATGACGGACACATGGTTCCCCTTTCCAGCCTGGTGACCGTCTCCACCGTGTTGGGGCCCCAGTCGGTCAACCGCTACAACCAGTTCAGCGCGGCACCCGTGATGGGCACGGCCCGCCCCGGGGTCAGCTCGGGGGCCGCCATGGCCGCCATTCAAAGGCTGGCCAAAAATACTCTCCCCAAAGGCTATGGATTTGAGTGGACCGCCTTGAGCTATCAGGAGCAGAAGTCCGGCGGCGAAGCCCCCATCCTGATCGCCCTGGCCCTGGTCTTCGGCTACCTGTTTCTGGTGGCCCAGTACGAGAGCTGGGTCATTCCCCTTCCGGTGATCATTTCCATCTCCGTGGCGGCCCTGGGTGCCCTGGTGGGCCTCTGGGTCACCGGCATAGCCACGAGCATCTATGCCCAGATCGGTTTGGTCCTCCTCGTGGGTCTGGCCAGCAAGAACGCCATTCTGATCGTGGAATTCGCCAGGGAACAGCGCGAGACCGGCCGGTCCATTGCCGAGGCGGCTGCAGCCGGCGCCCGCATGCGGTTTAGGGCTGTTTTAATGACCGCTTTTTCCTTTATTCTGGGGGTCACACCCCTGGTAATCGCTACCGGTGCAGGAGCGGCCGGCCGCCGAGCCATCGGAACCACGGTGTTCTCCGGCATGCTGGCCGCCACCCTGGTGGGGATCTTTGTAATTCCCTCCCTGTATGCGGCCTTCCAGGGGGCCAGGGAAAAGATGAAGTCCTTGAGGCACCGGGTCGATGAGACCGGGGAAATAGACAAAGAACACATATCAGGGTGATACATGATGACAAGGCAACACTTAGCGAGATATGATCAAGGCGCCATCAAGGGTTTCCGAACCCTATCGGTCTTCCTTTTTGCCACCCTGGCCTTCCTCTTGGTGAGTGCCTGCGCCCCGGTGGGACCCGACTATGTCCCCCCAGAACCCCCTTCCCGGAAAAAGTGGCACACAGACCTCGAAAACGGCCTCCGACCCAGGCCGGTGGATGTCAAGACCCTGGCGGCATGGTGGACCACGCTCCAAGACCCGATCCTCTCTGATCTCATTGAGGAGGCTGTGGGCGGCAACCTGGATCTCAAAAAGGCCCGGTCACGGGTGCGTGAGGCCAGGGCCCGCCGGGGAATCAGCCGGGCGGGGCTCTTTCCCCTGGTCGACGCCGCAGGGGCGGCGGCCAAGTTTCGAGACAGTGAAACCAGCGGAACCGGAAGAGAGGCCAATCTCTATTCCGCGGGTTTTGATGCCGGATGGGAACTGGATGTCTTCGGTGGGGTGAGGCGATCCGTGGAAGCCGCCCAGGCGGATTTGGAGGCGGGTCAGGCCAATTTGCGCGATGTGCTGGTCTCCCTTGCCGCAGAGGTGGCCCTCAATTATGTAGAATTGCGTACTTACCAGCACCGACTGGATGTGGCCCAGGCCAACCTCAACTCCCAGCAGAAGACCTATGACCTCATCCGTTCCCGGTTCGAGGCCGGCCTGAGTAATGAGTTGGCCCTGCAGCAGGCAAGCTACAACCTGGAAGACACCCGCTCACGGATCCCCTCTTTGCGACGGGGCCTGGAGGCGGCCAAAAACCGCCTGGCCGTGTTAACGGGTCAGCCCCCCGGGGCCCTCCATGATGTGCTTTATAAACGCCAACCTGTTCCCGTACCCCCGGCATCCGTTGCCGTCGGTGTTCCTGCAGAGACCCTGCGGCGGCGACCGGATATTCAACGCGCCGAGCGGGCCTTGGCGGCTCAGACCGCGCGCATCGGTGTGGCTACTGCAGACCTTTATCCCAAATTCCGGCTGGCCGGTTCCATCGGCCTGGAATCCCTGTCTTCCGGCAATTTCCTGGACGCGGCGAGCCAGCTCTGGAGCGTCGGTCCCGGCATCTCGTGGCGCATCTTCGACGCCGGGGCCATACGAAAGAATATCGAGGTCCAGTCCGCGCTCCAAGAGCAGGCCCTCCTCGATTACGAGGCTGTTGTGCTGGTGGCCCTGGAAGAGGTTGAAAACGCCATGACCGCCTATGCCGAGGAACAACTGCGCCGGGAGCGGCTTATCCAGGCCGTTAGGGCCGCGGAAAAGGCGGAACTCCTGGCCCAGGACCAGTACAGGGCCGGCCTGGTGGACTTCAGCGATGTGTTGGACGCCCAGAGGGCCAAATTATCCTTCCAGGACCAGCTCGCCCGGAGCGAAGGTACGGTCACCGGCAACCTGATCGGCCTTTACAAGGCCCTGGGGGGCGGGTGGTCGGCCCTGGGAAAGGAGAAAGGCCTTAAGGGTGGATGATCTCCCTTGTAAGCCCTTACCTCTTACCTCTCTCCCTGTGCATCTGCCAGTATACCCCTATTTCACCAAAATATAATTCCGGACCTGAAAAGGATATCCTGTTGACATATCCCTTGTTTACTCGTATTATTTACAAAAACCGATGGATTATTTATTGATTTTCCGAACGGTTGGTCACATCCTGTGCAAAAGATTTTTCACCGGAAATCTTAAGTGGTAGTGCCTGTTTGGAGTCTGCCAAAACATGAAAATCCCTTTCTGGAGG
>CAZNLL010000053.1:0-23205 GCA_964573885.1 uncultured Desulfobacteraceae bacterium
AGGTCCTGTTTAAGGTCCTGAAAGTACACAAAGAATCTAAAAAGCAAGGGGTAAACCATGGATTTTCGCTTATCAGAAGAGCAGCAGATGCTCCGGGATATGGTGAGAAAGATCAGCATCAATGAATTCGCACCCAGGGCCGCAGAGGTCGATCAAAACGAGCAGTTTCCCTGGGACAACAAAAGGGTGCTGGAAGAAAACGGACTCCTCGGCATCCAGATCCCGGAAGAATACGGGGGGGCGGGCGCCGGGATGCTGAGCCTCGCCATCGTCGTGGAGGAAGTGGCCCGGGTATGTGCCTCCACCTCCGTCATACTGACCACACAGGCCCTGGCCACGGATCCTCTCATGATTGGGGCCAGTCACGAGCAAAAGATGAAATGGCTCAAGCCCATGGCCGAAGGATCCGTGCTGGGGGCCTGTGCCATTACCGAGCCCGGGGCGGGTTCCGATGTCATTGCCATGAGAACCACGGCGGAGGAAAAAAACGGGGGATATGTGATCAACGGCAACAAGGTCTTTATCACCAACAGCGGGGTCTCCGATATCATCACCGTCCTTGCCTATACGGACAGGGAAAAGGCCCATAAAGGCATAAGCATGCTTGTGGTGACCAAGGACACGCCGGGTTTTACTGTGGGCAAAGAGGAAAAAAAGATGGGCATACGCGGCTCGGACACGCGAGAGCTCGTGTTCGAAGACTGTTTCGTCCCCAAGGAGAACTGTCTTGGGAACCCGGGAGACGGATTCAAGATACTCATGAAGACCTTCAATTACACCCGCCCTGCCGTGGGTGCCCAGGCCCTGGGGATCGCCCAGGGAGCCATGGACCAGGCCGTGAACTACACCAAGGAGAGGATCCAGTTCGGCCGCCACCTGACCGAGTTCCAGGGTGTCCAGTGGATGCTCGCTGAAATGGACCTCAAGATCGAACTGGCCCGCACCATGGTCTACCGGGCCTGCTCCATGGTGGACAACGAGCCGGATTCCAGGGATATCCCCCGGGTGGCGTCCATGGCCAAGTGGTTTGCATCAGATACGGCCATGCAGGTGACCACCGACGCGGTGCAGCTCTTCGGGGGGTATGGATACACCAGGGAATATCCGGTGGAGCGTATGATGCGGGATGCAAAAATCACCCAGATTTATGAAGGGACCAATCAGGTCCAACGGATCATTATTTCAAACCAGCTCCTCAGGTAGGGAGTGGACCACCAGGAGGCGACAAGATGTACAAGGACATTGTTATCGTAAGCGCGGTTCGTACCCCCTTCGGCCGGTACTGCGGGGCCCTCAGGGAGTACGACTACTTTGATCTGGGCGCTTTGCCCATGAAGGCGGTCCTGGATCGGGTCAAGGTTCCGGGAGAAGAAGTGGAAGAAGTCTTCTGGGGTGTGGGAGACACTTCGGTCTGCAAGGATGTGTACACCCCCGTGGCGGCCCGCCAGACGCTTCTCAAGGCCGGCCTCCCCCCGAAAACCCCGTCTGTGGCCATTGATAAGGCTTGCGTGTCGGCCATGTCCGCACTCCATTATGGATGTCGGGCCATGGTGGCGGGAGATATCCGGTGTGCCATAGGCGGGGGGGCGACCTCCTTCAGTCAAGAGCCCCTGATCGTAAGGGGCCTTAGGTGGCAGGGGTTTCGACTGGGAGACGTCAAAATGGAGGACCCCCTTTACGCCCTGGGTTATAAGGACTTCAACCCCGTGTCCGTGGACACGGACAACGTGGCCGCTGAATACGGCGTTTCCCGGCGGGAACAGGACGAGTGGGCCCTCAGGAGCCACCAAAACTACGGCCGGGCCTGGGAGACGGGGAAATTCAAAGACGAGATGATGCCTCTTGAAATCCCCCAAAGAAAGGGCGACCCCTTTGTCCTCGATATAGATGAGCAGTACAGGCCCAATACGAGTCTGGAAAAACTGGCCAAGCTTCCCGGCATATACGGATGCAAAGGGGTGACGGCCGGCAATGCCCCGGGCCTCAACGACGGGGCCACGGCCATCCTCTTCATGACCCGTAACAAGGCCCAAGAGTTGGCTCTTGAACCCCTTGCTGAAATCGTTTCCATGTCCTCTATTGCCATCAGTCCTCTCCGAATGCCCGAGGGCCCTGCCTACGCGGCCATAAAGGCCCTGGAGCGGGCGAACATGACCCTGGATGAGATCCACGTGATGGAAATCAACGAGGCCTTTGCCGCAGTACCCCTGGTGAGCACCCTCCTGCTGGTGGATAAAGACCAGGCAAAGGCCCGGAGCCTTCGTGAAAAAACCAACATCAACGGGAGCGCCATCGCCATTGGACACCCTAATACGGCCAGCGGGGCCCGTCTCATCATGAATCTCCTCTATGAGCTTCGCCGCCGCGGGGGCGGTTATGCCCTGGGCGGAATTTGTGGGGGACTGGCCCAAGCCGATGCATGCATCATCAAGGTTTAGGGATTTATGAATCAAAGCGCACAGGAGGCACAACCATGGACCTGAAATACATCAAGCTCACCGCTCAAGAAGGTATCGGCTGGATCCAGTTCAACAGACCTGAAAAACTCAACGCCCTTAACCCGGACGTGCTCAATGGCCTGGAAGCCGCCGTGGTCAAATGCGAGGAAGACGATGCCGTAAAGGTAGTGATTCTCAAGGGCAATGAAAAGGCCTTTGTGGCGGGTGCTGATATCAAGCACATGTCCACAGGCGATATCTCACTGGCCTATGACCTCACGGACCTCACCATGCGCGTGCAGGAGCGGTTGGCTGATTTACCCAAGCCCACCATCGCCGCCATATCGGGCTACGCTCTGGGAGGAGGGCTGGAGATGGCCCTGTGCTGTGACTTTAGAATAGCGGCTGAAAACGCGGTCTTGGGGCTGCCCGAGATCACCTTGGGCATCATTCCCGGTGGAGGGGGAACCCAAAGGCTCCCGCGCCTTGTCAACCTGGAGGTGGCAACCAGAATGATCTTCCTGGGCGAACCTGTAAAATCGGATGACGCGGACAAGTTCGGTCTGGTCCACAGGGTGGTCGCCCTGGACCGCCTGGAGGAAGAGGCAAAGGCCTTGGCCCTCAGACTCATGAAAAGTCCGGCCATGGCCCTTCGGGCCGCCAAGACGGCCATACGCAAGGGTCTCAGCACCGGTCTCAAGGAGGGTCTCACCATTGAGCAGGATTGCTTTGCCATGCTCTTCGGCACCCAAGATCAAAAGGAAGGCATGACCGCCTTTCTGGAAAAGCGCAAGCCGCAATTCACTGGAAAATAGGAGGGATGGGATATGGAACAGACAAACAAGGCCGGAGTTGTGGGCGCGGGCATGATGGGCGCCGAGATCGCCCTCTGCTTTGCCATGCCAACCACCTGGGCCGGAAGACGGGTAAGGGCTGGTTTGCCTACTCAAAATAGGGGACTCTGTACCGGGAAAGGCCATTCCCCGGTAAAAGGGTATCCCTCGTGAAAGGAAAGCCCATGACGGGAAAAACCGTGGATGACCTCCACCCGGGTGATGAGGGGAGGTTTTCAAAGACCCTTTCGGAAAGTGACATCTACCTGTTCGCAGGGGTTACAGGAGATTTCAGTCCGGCCCACGTGAACGAGGTCTTTGCAAAAGGTTCGTTTTTCGGCGGTCGCATCGCCCACGGTCTCTTGACGGCGGGCCTCATTTCCACGGTGATCGCCACCTCGTTGCCCGGACCGGGAAGCATTTACCTCCGGCAGGAGCTGGACTTCACGGCCCCGGTCTATGCAGGGGATACCATTACGGCCCACGCAAAGGTTTTGGAGGTGGATGCCGAAAAAAACCGGGTTCTTTTGGAGACAGTCTGCACGAACCAAAAGGGCCGGACCGTGATCAAGGGCCGGGCCCTTGTCTCACCCCCAAAAAAGCAATGATCTTGGAGAGGCCCTGTAGGCCCCTCCAGAGGGAAAGAGGACCGACTTGAAGGCAGAGGTGAAAAAGGCAAAGATCCTGGCCGCCGCCGAAGAGGTCATCTCCCAGAAAGGCCTCGCCGAATCCACCATATCGGAAATCGCCCGCAAGGCAGGCGTGGCCGACTCGGTGATTTACCAGTACTTCAGGGGAAAGGAAGACCTCCTCTTCTCCATCCCCGGCGAGCGGATGAAAGAAGCCCTAACCCTGGTTGACGAACAGCTCCAGGGCATTCGTGACCCGGAAAGTCGAATCAGCAAGATGATCTGGTTTCACCTGAGGTATCATGACACTCACCCCGGGTATGCCAGGATCCTCCTGTTGGAGTGCCGGTCATCCTGGGAATTCTACAAGACCCAGGCCTACCAGTTGATCCGCCAATATGCGGGCATTCTCCTGGACATTATCAACCAGGGTGTGGAAAAAGGCCGTTTCCGTCCTGACCTGGACACCCGTCTTATGCGGGACATTATCCTGGGGACCCTGGACGCCGAGATGGTAAGCTCTCTGGCATCCGGAGAGATCACGGAAGGCGCCGCCGACCTGGAGGATATCATGTCCCTGGTCCATGCCATGATCACCTCCCAGGAGCAAATGGAGATCAAGAAACCGGACAAAATACTCCTTGCCGCGGAGCAGGTCTTTGCCGAAAAGGGCTTTGGCAAGGCCAAGGTGGCGGATATCGCCAAATTGGCCGAAGTGGCGGAGGGAACGGTCTATGAGTACTTTCAGAATAAGGAGGACCTGCTTCTCTCTATCCCCGTTAAACGCTTTGACCATTATATCGGAGGGCTGTCAGAGACCTTTTATATAACAAACCCCCTCAGAAAACTGAGGCGCTTTATCACCTATCATTTCACCCTCTTTCTTACGGAGCGCAATTTTCTCAAGGTATTTATCCTCCAAATCCAGCTCAACAAGCGCTTTTACGGCTCCAGGGCCTATGAAAGCTTCAGACAGTATTTTACGTCCATCGAGGAAATCATTGAAGAAGGGAAAAAAGAGGGTGCCTTTCGCCCGGATGTGAACGCCCGGGTGTTTCGGAACATGTTTCTGGGAACCTTTAATCATTTGGCCCTGAGATGGTTCATTCTGGGAAAGGACAGTGAGGTGGATAAAATGCATGAAATTCGCCAGGCCACCGACCTGCTCACCCTGGCTGTGGTTGGCCATGAGGAAGAACCTTAAAGCCCGGGAAACCACAAAGGCAAAAGGAGGCAAGGCATGTCCATGATGACGGCTCAAGAATACGAAGAAAGCCTGCGCCATCTAAACCTGCAAGTATACATGTTCGGCAAGCGGGTGGAAAACGTGGTGGACGACCCCATTATTCGTCCCTCCATGAAGGCCGTGGCCAAGACCTATGAACTGGCTCATCGGCCTGAATACGAAGATATCATGACCGCCGTTTCCCACATCACCGGGGAGAAGATCAACCGGTTCACACACATTCATCAGGGTAACGAGGACTTGGTCAAAAAAAGCAAGATGGGCCGGTTGCTGGGCCGTGAGACGGGATGCTGCTTCCAGAGGTGTGTGGGCATGGACGCCCTCAACGCCCTGTCCATTATCACCTTTAACATCGACAGGAAATACGGCTCAGAGTACTACAAGCGCTTTTTAAATTACCTTGAGTATGTCCAGCAAAGGGATCTCACCTGCGACGGTGCCATGACGGACCCCAAAGGGGACAGGCGGCTGCCTCCCCACAAGCAGTCCGACCCGGATCAGTTCCTCCACGTAATCGAAGAAACCCCCGAAGGTATTGTGGTGAACGGGGCCAAGGCCCACCAGACAGGGGCCGTCAACTCCCATGAGGTTATCGTCATGCCCACCATCTCCATGCGTGAGGAGGACAAGGACTATGCCGTGGCCTTTGCCCTGCCCAGTGACGCTGAGGGGATACTATACATTATGGGCCGCCAGTCCTGTGATACGAGAAAGCTGGAGGGAGGATCCATGGATCAGGGCAATATCCGCTTTGGCGGACACGAGGCCCTGGTGGTTTTTGATCATGTCTTTGTCCCCTGGGAACGGGTGTTCATGTGCCGGGAATATGAATTTGCCGGAGAGCTGGTGGAGAAATTCGCGGCCTATCACAGGCAGAGTTACGCCTGCAAGGTGGGGGTGGGGGATGTGCTTATCGGTGCGGCCCAGACGGCCGCCGAGTATCACGGCCTGGAACGGGCTTCCCATATCAGGGACAAGATCGTTGAAATGAATCACCTTAACGAGACCCTTTACTGTGGTTGTATCGCCTGCGCCTCGGAAGGGAAAAAAGAACCCAGCGGGACCTACCATGTCAATACCCTCCTCGCCAATATCCACAAACACAACGTAACCCGCTTTCCCTATGAGATTGCACGGCTTGCTCAGGATGTCGCCGGGGGTCTCATGGTCACCATGCCCTCGGAGAGAGATCTGAACTCCCCGGAAACGGGCCAGTGGATCAGGAAGTACTTCAGGGCGGATCCCAATGTACCCACCGAGAACCGGATGCGCATCCTGAGACTCATAGAGAACCTCACCCTGGGGACGGCGGCTGTGGGATATCTTACCGAATCCATGCACGGCGCGGGCTCTCCCCAGGCCCAACGGATCATGATCACCCGAACCATCAACCTGGATGAAAAAAAGAGGGCGGCCAAGAGGCTCTGTGGCATTGCGTAGGAAGAAAGGCAAGCGATTAAGGCTTGGCCTCAAATACTGCGGCGGATGTAATCCCGAGTATGACCGTGTGGCCCTGGTGGAGGACCTGGCAAATCGGCTGGGGTCCAAAATAGAATTTGTCTCCCCCCACAGCCGAGATGTTGACTTCATCCTGGCCGTTGAGGGCTGCGCCACAGCCTGTGCCGATTTAAGTCCCTTTGAGGGCCTTGTAATCCGGATCATCACGGCTCCCGAACAGGCCGAGGCCCTTGTGCGGGAGATCACTGGGGGGGATGATCCGTCCGGGGCATGAAGAAAAGCATGTGGAGGTGTTCTATGAAGCTCAAAGACAAGGTGGCAGTTATCACAGGGGCAAGCAAGGGCATTGGCAAAGGCATAACCGTCCGTTACGCTCAAGAGGGGGCCAAGGTGGTCTTGGCGAGCCGGTCCCTGGACCTGCTCACGGCCATTGCAGATCAAATTAATGACACGGGGGGCCGGGCCGTTGCCTTACCCGTTGACGTGAGAAAGTCCGAGAGCGTTCAAGAGCTGGTGAACAAGACCGTAGAGGAATACGAGCGCCTGGATATCATGGTCAATAATGCAGGCATCTCCATGGCCCAGCCCTCAGAGGACCTCCTGCCCGAGGACTGGAGCCGGGCCGTTGAAACGGATCTCTATGGTGTCTTTTATGGGTGTCAATCGGCGGGAAGGCAAATGATGAAACAGGGAGGGGGCTGCATCATCAATATCACCTCCATTTACGGGATTGTAGCCGCCCCCATGCGGGCGGCCTATTGTGCCAGCAAGGCGGCGGGCAATATGCTTACCAAGCTGCTGGCCGCTGAGTGGGCCGGTAGAAATATCCGGGTCAATGCCATCGCCCCGGGCTATATCCGGACCGAACTGGTCCAGGATGTGATCGACCGGGGGGTGATGCCTTTGGAGGCGGTCCAGAAGCGGACCCCTCTGGGGCGGCTGGGGGAGGTGGAAGACCTGCTGGACCTTGCCGTCTATATGGCCAGCGACGGTGCCGCCTTTATGACGGGCTCCGTGATCAGGATTGACGGCGGGTGGACCGCCTACGGATACCTGTAAGAGGCTGATCTCCGGCCTATCCCAGAGCCTTGGTGAGTTCAGTTACCACATCGCCGATGCTGACCGGGCATCCCTTGACACGAAACGCATCGCTCCGGTCCTCATTCATCTTGATAGGGCACTTCCCCAGGAGCACCACAGGGCTGGCGCCGGGATCCGCTACGGCACTGCCCATGCAGATCTCGGCACCGCCGAAATCCTTGCCTGCATGGTTTTTCAAGTAGTTCCGCAATCCCGCGAACAAGGTGATGGTACAGCCTGAGCAGAACATAAGTCCAGGGTTCTTGACGGTGAGGCCCTTGATATCGAAGGCCTGAAGGAGTTCGTCTGTCCAAGGATACCACCACTCAAGGGGATGTCGGGCCTCCTCCAGGGTCTCCCCTTCCAGGGTGAGTGCTTTCAAATCAAAATCATGACCTGTCATCTCGGCCAGGGTCTTCAGGTGGACCACCTCCCGGTAATCAATTCCCATGACCTCGGCGCCAACCATGTCTGCTGCGATGACATCCTGGCTGGCAATGATGAGATCCAGAGGGTGTGCATCTTCGCCGAAGGGGCCTTTTTGGAGGCCGAAAAGAGCGTCAATCATGCACAGATCCACCTTGATCTCCTTGCCCAGCAAGGCGATAAATTTCTCCAGGCCCTGTTCGTGAAAAGTTTTGCGGCTTGTTGCGGAAAGGCAGCCCTTGAGATTTTTCAGTCCCAGGGAAACCCGCGTTTGGGTGTGGGTCTTTAAGACCGGCACATCGATGAAGAAGTCGGTCTCAAAGGCTGCCTCCGCAACCCTGACCTTGTGACCGTCAAAATCAAAATTCCTGTAAGGTCCCTCATTGAAATCCACGAGGGTCACACCGTATTGATCCCCCAGTTCCTTTATCCCGGCCCAGGTGAAACACCCGGCGGTGGAGGTCTTGAGCTCCTTGATGACAATGGTCCCTTCCCCTATGCTGATTTCACCGGCACCGGCCTCCTTGAGGGCCTCCACCAGCTCGGCCAGTACGGCTGCGTTGTTCACCGTTCCTTTGGGCCTTTTCTTGGGGGGCCCCGGAAACACGCAATTGGGCTTTATCAGGACCTTGCTCCCGGGCCTAAGCTGAGACAGGCCCTCACACAAGGTCAAGGCCTTTACCACGCTCTTGTCCCCGGGTATATACTTGACAATGCTTGCTTTCATGAGCGGCTCCTATCAACTTTTATAGTCATAGAGTCCCTCTCCCGTCTTACGGCCCAACCGGCCCGCCTCGACCAGCCGGCACAGACGTTCAGGAGGACGAAACATGGGATCTCCCGTATCCATCCATATGGACAACATGGCCCCATGGATGACGTCCAGCCCGGCAAAATCGGCCGCCTCCAGAGGACCTTTGGCCCATCCATACCCCACTCGCATGGCCCTGTCTATGTCTTCGGCCGAGCCCGCTCCCCGTTCCAGGAGCCGGATGGCTTCGGCCGCCGCGATCAAGTAGATCCGGTTCATGATAAACCCGGCCGTATCAGCGCGGACCTCCACAACCTCCCGGTCAAGGGCCTCAAGCAAGGACCTCGTGGATTGGACCGTTTCGGCCGATGTCATAAGCGCGGGTATCAACTCTACCAGTCTTTGTATGACCGGCGGACTCGCAAAATGGGTCCCGATGAATCGGTCGGCCCGGTCGGTGAGAACCGCCAGTTTTCCTATGGGAATGGCCGAGGTGTTGGAGGCAAAAATGGTCTTTCCCGGACAGGTCCGGTCATAGTGGCGGAGGACTTCGGTCTTTACGGACAGGTCTTCGGGCACACATTCAAAGAGAAAGTTCACGTCAAAACGGGCCATTGCGTCCGTGGAAAGATGGATCATTGAAAGCACCTTTTCCGGTCTGTGGCTCACCTTCCCTTTGGAGAAAAGCTTTTCCATGGACCACTGCATCTCCTTTTGCGCCTCGGCAAGGGCCCGCTCATCCCTGTCAAGGAGGGTAACGGAAAAACCGCTCTGGGCGCAGATTTGAGCAATCCCCCGGCCCATAAATCCACTTCCAACGATAAGGATCCGCTCCAGGCCGTCTTCTGTCCGATTCATGGTCAATGGACCTGCTTTTCCATGCCCTGCCAGTGGGGCTCCCTCAGAACCCTTTTGAGGACCTTGCCCGCGGGATTGCGCGGCAGGGACTCCATAAAAGTCACCGACTTGGGGATCTTGAAACGGGCCAGCTTGCCTTCGAGAAATGCCAGGACTTCCTCCTCGGTCATGGTCTCCCCTTGCCTCGGGCAAATTACGGCATGGCCCACCTCTCCCCACTTTTCATGGGGCACGCCGAAGACGGCCGCCTCGGCCACCTTGGGATATTCGTAGATGAGCTTCTCCACCTGAACAGGATACACATTTTCCCCGCCACTGATAAACATGTCCTTTTTCCGGTCCACGATAAAGACATAGCCTTCATCATCCATGGTGGCCAGGTCTCCCGTGCGGAACCACTCCCCCTCAAAGGTCTCTGCCGTGGCTTCGGGCTTGTTCCAATATCCCGGTGTAACAGCGGGACCTCGAAACAAGAGTTCCCCCACTTTCCCCGGTGCGGCGTCCACCCCGTCCTCGGTCACGACCCGCAGGCCCGCATGAAAAGGGGGTTTGCCAATGGAGCCGGCTTTTCTTACAGCGTCTTCCGGGGGCAGGATCATCGCGTCCGGTCCCACTTCAGTGAGACCGTACCCCTGCCTGAAGGGCACGCCCTTTTTCTGGTAGGCCTCTATGACCGGAACGGGACAGGGTGCCCCCCCGGTCCAGGCGAGGCGCAGGCCCGAGAAGTCGGTCTTCTCAAAGTCCTGGTGCTGGTACATGAACTGCCACATGGTGGAGACAAAAAAGACCGTATTAACCTGCTTTTCATGGATGATCCCCAGAGCCTCCCCCGGCTCAAAGGCCCGTTCAATAACCACCGTTCCCCCTGCATGCAGGGTTGGTGTGGTCATTACGTGGAGCCCTCCCGTGTGAAACAGGGGCAGACCGCAGAGGGTCACGTCCGTAGAGACGATATCCAGGGCGAGATTGGCGTTTACCGAGTTAAAGAGGATATTGCCATGGGTTTGGATGGCCCCCTTGGGATAACCGGTAGTGCCGGAGGTGTAAAGAATAACCTGGGGGTCATCCAGGCTGTTGGGCTCCTCCAGTTCAGGGGTTTCAGCATGGGCGGATTCCAGAAAATCCTCGTAAGGGATCATGTCCGGGGCTTTGGCGCCGTCCAGCAAAAGGGTGTTTCCCATGTGGATCTCTTCCTGGACCTCGTAGATAACATCCAGGAAATCCTCCCCCAGCACCAGGCCCTTGGGTTCACAGTCATGAAAAATGTAGACCAATTCTGGACCGGCCAGGCGGATGTTGATGGGGACCAGAATGGCCCCGAGCTTGGCTACGGCAAACAGGGCCTCGAGGTATTCAGGACAATTCTTGGCCAGGATAGCCACCCTTTCCCCTTTCTTTATCCCCCACTCTTGCCTCAGCGCGTTTGCCAGCCTGTTGGCCCGCTCATTGAACTGGCCGTACGTATAGCGTCGGCCGGTAAAGACATCCACGAGGGCCTCTTTGTCCGGAGACAATTCTTGGCGTCTCTCCAGCCAGTCAAATGAAATGCGTGCATTGTCAACCATCTTTGTTCCCCCAGGATCAATGCTGACGTTGCATGAAAGCTTCGCTTCTACAAACCCCTCTCCCCGGTCCAGCCCCCGGGCCGCCACTTTTCTGCCCGAGGAGCGGCGTTCCTTTGGGGTGGAGGCTTACAGTGATTTCTTCAAAAACTCTTGATAGAGCTTTGGAAGTTGAGGTGTAAAGAACTGATAAAAAGGGACCGGATACCGGGCTGCCCCGGTCACGTGTTCGTTTTCCATGCCCCCGATGAGATCGTCCACCTGATCTGCCGGCACAAAAAAGGCCATTTCATGATCATTTGTCATACCAAAGATTCTCTCCCCGTTTCCTGGTACGGCGACCTGGGCCCCATGGGAATTGAGACAGGCGTTGAGGGGCTCTGCACAGCCGAGTCCACCCAAAAAGGCTGATTGAAGGGGGAGCCCGGTAAAATTGACGTACCCCCTGATGAGCCGCATCACCTGGGCAGGATTTCCGTAGATGAGAACCACTTCGGGTTCTACGGCCGGCCTGGAAAGGGGCGTAAAAATGACACCCGCACCCCTTTTGGGCCGGTCCCTTAAAAAGTCCTCGGTCCTCTTTCCCGCCACTTCTATGTCCCGGCAATACCTGGCCTTTGTAAACCACGCCACCATGTCCTCTTTGCTCTTGACCCTGCGCCAGCCAAAGGCAATGAGGGGGAAAAAACACGCCTCAATCTCCTCAGGAAGGGCAACGGTGGTCCATTCGTATCTCCGAGTGAGGGTAACAAGTTGGCAAAGAGCCATCTTCTGCTTGAAATCGCTTGGTCTCTTCCCCTTTTCCGGTATCTCTTCAGGCCTTGTCAGGACCCGGATGCCCACAGGCACGGTCTCCAACCTCAACAACCTGTCCAGGTGGTCAACCCTTTCTTCCCAGTTCCCCATAACTTTCCTCCGTGCCTTCACAATCCAATCCTACGGGCGATCACGGTTCGCAGAATTTCGGAGGTCCCCCCACCGATGAGCAGGGCCAAGGCGTCACGGATGTAACGCTGGGCATCGAACTCCATGCTGTAGCCGTATCCCCCCATAATCTGGACCGCCGCGAGGGCCGCCTTTTTGGCTGTTTCCGTGGCGATCAGTTTGGCCTGGGTACTTTCCAGGCCGGCCGGCCGGTCCTGCTCAAGGATCCAGCACACCTGATAGAGGAGGGCCCGGGAGGCGGCGATCTCTGTGGACAAATCAGCCAGCTGATGGCTCACGGCCTGAAATTTCCCGATGGGTCTTCCGAATTGGACCCGTTCTTTGGCGTAATTCAGGGCCTCCCTGTAAGCCCCCTCCGCCACACCCAGGCCGCATGCGGCCACCTCCAGGCGTTCCACATCCAGGGTGGCCAGCATTTGTGACCAACCCCGGTTTAACATCTCCGGCCCTCCCAGGATGCTCTCCTGCCCCACCCTTACATCCTCCAAAACGACCTCGCAATAGCTGGAGCACTTATAGCCCAGCTTTTTAATGGGCCGTACGGTCAGCCCTTTGCAGGGATTGTCCACGAGAAACATGCTTAATCCCTTGTGCTTTTCCGCCTCCTTGTCCGTTCGCATGAGGATGTTCAAGGTTCCGGCCACGTCAGCGCCGGTGATAAACATCTTGGTGCCGTTGACCAGGAAGCCATCCCCGTCGGGTGCGGCAAAGGTGGCGGCCGCAGCTGCGTCTGATCCGGCATTGGGCTCGGTCAGGGCATAGGAAAAAAGACGGGCACCGGATGCGATCTCCGGCAGGTAAAGACTTTTCTGCGCTGGACCGCCCAGTTTGTTGACGGTTTCACCCCCGTAAAATACGGCCTGCACATAGGCCCAACCCAAGCCCGGGAAACGGCTCGAGAGGATCTCCAGCACCGTAATGGCCGAGAAGAGATCCCTCCCCACACCGCCGTACTCTTCGGGAATGGTCAGACCCAGGACACCCAGTTCGGAAAGCTTTGAGAAGATCTCCCTGGGAAAGACGTCCGCCTCGTCCAGCTCCCGCACAACCTCTCTAGGACATTCCCTTGCAATAAAGCGGGTCATGGTCTCCCGCAACATCTTCTGCTCTTCAGTCAGGCTAAAATCCATATATCCCTCTCTTGATTGGTCTTGACAAGACCTAACAAGGCCAGATCACCGCTGGAGCGGAACCATCACAGACCCAGATAGGCCTCTCTTACATGAGCATCTTTCTCCACCTCAGGTGTGGGCCCTTCCAGTACGACCTGTCCGTTTTCCACGACATAGCACCGGTAGCTTATGCTGAAGGCCAGTTGAGCGTTTTGTTCCACCAACAGAATGGCCGTACTCTCTCCCGCGATCTGCCTGAGCTTGGCCCCCAGTTCCATACACACCAGGGGGGCCAATCCCAATGTGGGTTCATCCACCAGAAGGAGACTCGGTTTGAGCATCAGACCGCGGCCGACACTGAGCATAATCTGCTCTCCACCGCTCAGACTCCCCGCAGTCTGGGATTGTCTGCTCTTCAACGCGGGGAAAAGGGAAAAGACATGGTCCAGGTCGCCGGAAATATCATCCTTGCGCACATAAGCCCCAATTTTGAGGTTTTCCAAAACGGTCATGCCCTGGAAAACCTTGCCTCCTTCAGGACAATGGGCGATTCCCTGTTTGGCCACATCCGCCGGGACCCATCCCAGCACCTGAACCCCCTTGAACAGGATGCTCCCCGACGCTTGCGGGACCAGGCCGGATACGGCGCGAAGCAGGGTGGTCTTGCCGGCGCCGTTAGGTCCGATGAGTGCGATGATTTCCCCTTTATCAAGCCTCAGAGAAACCGAATCCAAGGCGCGTGCCTTGCCGTAATCAACCGTCAGTTTCTGAACCTCGAGTAGCATATTCCCACCGTTTTCCCAGATAGGCCTCTATTACCTTTTCGTTTTGAACAATGTCCTCCGGAGAACCCTCCGCCAGTTTCTCCCCGAAATTAAGCACAACAATCCTGTCGGCCAGGGACATCAACTCCCTCAAGACATGTTCTATCACCAGCAGGGTGATGCCCCGGTCCTGAAGGCCCTTTAATACCTTGGTCAAGCCCCTTATCTCGGATATGCTCAAACCGGAGAAAGGCTCGTCCAGGAGAAGCAGCTCAGGGGAAGTGGCCAGGGCCCGTGCGATATCGAGCCGTTTCAGGAAACCGTGGGGAAGTTGGCCGGGGAGTTGATCCTCAGTGCCCTGCAATCCGACCAGGTCGATGCTCTCCTGGGCCCTTTTTTCCGTTTCTACTCCCTTACTTCTTCCAATGGTGGCGATCTGAATGTTCTCAAACACCGTCATTTCCGGGAAGGATTCCGTCATCTGAAAGGTCCGGCAAATACCCACTGATGTGGTTTGATAGGGTCTTATCTTGGTTATCTCTTTGTCCTTAAAAGTAACCTCGCCCGAATCCTTTGCAAGTGATCCGGTAATGAGGTTAAAAAGGGTCGTCTTCCCCGCTCCGTTGGGGCCGATAATGCCCACGATTTCCCTCTCATTGACCTCAAAAGTCACATGATTCAGGGCCACCAGGCCGCCAAACCGCTTTGTCAAGCCTTCCACTTTCAGTAGTGCCATGCCTAACCGCCCCTCCTGGTCCCGAATTTCGGCGTCCACGGCAACAGCCCTTGAGGCCGAATAAAGAGGATCACAATTAAGGCCAGGGCATAAATCATCATACGAAGTTCATTAATATACAAGAGATAGTTGTTGAGAAAGGTGACCATAAAGGCGCCCATAACCGGTCCTACGGCACTGCCCAGCCCGCCGACAATGACCATGATGATGACCAGAATGGACATGTCAACAGCCAGCAGCTCCGGTGTAATAGACTTAAAAAAATGGGCGTAGAAGGCTCCTGAAACCCCGGCGATGAGTCCGCTCAAGGCAAACATGAGCACCTTGTACCGGCTCACGTGAATACCTACAGACTCGGCCAGGACCTCATTATCCCGAATCCCTCGTATGATGAGACCGAAGCGGGAATTGACAATGGCCAGCTTTAATACCATGGCCAGAACGATCAAGCCCAATGAGGCATAATAGTTCACATTATATGATGAAGAGAGCCCGTCATAGCCTGAAATGCCCATTTCTCTCCCGAAAATCTCTCCGAAATACATGACAAACCCGATCAGGATCAGGGGAAAGGCCCAGGTCATGAGAGCCAGGTAAACGCCCCTGACTCTCAGACAGGGATAGCCGAGCAAAAGACCCGCCGCGCCGCACATGACACCGCTCGCGCATATGGCCAGAGGCACAGGAATACCCAGGTATTTGTTTAACACCACGGAGGCATAAGCCCCTCCCCCGAAAAAGAAGGCATGGCCGAAACTGATCTGGCCGGTATATCCCACAAGAAGATTCCAACTCAGGGCATATACTGCGAAAAGATTGGCTATGATCAGGATTCGGACAAACCAAAGATTGGGGGCCCACAGGGGGGCTGCAGCAAGGACGGCCAGAATAACCATCAATTGGTACCGGCTGTCCTTCAAAATCTTGGACATCTTACCTTCCGCCAAATCAGCTCTCCTCCTTTTTGCCAAAGAACCCATAGGGTCTCACTAAAAGGACAATAACCATAATCACCACATACACGGCCTGTCTGAAAAATCCGCCCTCGGGAATCAAAAAACTCACCAGGGTCTCTGAAAAAGCGATCACCACCATGGCCAAGAGGGCTCCGCCCACGCTTCCCATTCCCCCCACCACCACTCCTGCAAAGGCCAAGAGGATGGCATCCAGCCATATATGCGGGGTCAGTGTAAAAACAGGGACCACCATAATACTGCCCAACGCACCCAGTCCCGCGCCGATACAGGCTACGGTAAGGTGCATGGTCTTGGGCCGGATTCCCATCATCTCCGCCACCTCGGGTTGCTGAATGAGTGCCCTTATGGCCATGCCCTGCTTGGTTTTATTGAGGTATAGCCACAAAAGGGCCAGGGCGACAAGGGCAACAACGCCCGCGAGCAACCTTTGGTAAGCGATAGTGGCGCCGAAAATCTCCACACAGCCATCCCACAGGGGAGGGACATACTTGTATTCCGATCCAAAAAAGAGGGTGAGGCACTCGGCGATCGCAATCGCCAATGAAGCGGAAACGACCATCACCACGATGGGCGAGTCCTTGAATTTGTACAGGATAAACTGATGAATAAGCCAGGCCAGGACACAGGCCAAAAGGATGGATAGGAACAGTGCGGGCACCTTGCCCAGTATGCCATGGCATACAAAATAGGCATAGGCACCCACCATGTAATAAGACCCGAAGCAAAGATCAAATATCCTGGAAGTGCCTAATATGAGCGCAAATCCAGCTGCTATCAAACCGTACATGAGGCTCAGGGTCACCGCGAAGACGAGTATATCCATGTGTGAGCCCTTCCCAAACGTTTGGAGAATCCCATAGGGGCGCCGGGAGCGATCCCCTTAGGGGATAGCTCCCGCGCTGATCATCATTTCTTCCAGGCCTTGACCACCCAGGGCGGTATGGTCAACTTGCCGTCTACATACTGATCCTGGGTTTCTCCCGCCTTGAGGGGACCGATGTGGACCATGACGAACTCGCCGCCCGGCTGATGTTGAAGGGTCCAAAGGGGAGAGCCGGCGCCCACCGGTGCATAGCGGAAGGTATGGTTTTTCATGTAATCTATGGTGCCGCCAACACTGTCGAAGATAATCTCCTCCAGGGCCTTGATGATTGCTTCCGTCTCAAGGCTGTTCGCCTTCTCCGCAGCATATTTGATGGAATAAATGGATACATAAGGACCGTGGGAGTTAAAATAGCAGGTCCCGCTCTTCTCCTGCAGATAATCCCACATCATCTTGGTCTCGGGCGTGATGGGGACATGGGCGGAACCCATATTATAGGTGGTTACATAGGCACACTTGCCTCCAGTCTGCTTCCAGAACTTGGGAGACATGGCCAGGACGTTCACTCCCGCCCACATAGCGGGTATTTTCATGTCATACCACTGCCTGATAAGAGGAAGGGTGCTTTTATAAGCCATCCCTCCCACGATAATGTGGGCACCGCTCTTTTTTATGGCCGTTAATTCCACGGAGGCGTCGGTGGCCGTTGTAGAAAGCCTTGACTGGTAGGCGATCTCATAACCGTTTGCCTTAAAGTCCTTGAGGAAAAGCTCATGACAAAGGTCCTGCCATTTGGCCGCATCCGTGAGAATGGCCAGTTTTACCTTGTCAATACCCAGTTCCTGTTTCAGTATACTGGCCATGTAAGGGACCTGCTCGTCTATGACGTAGCGTGCCTCCGCATCCAACTCATCATGGGGGGAGTTGCGAAAGGCGTATTTGTAACGATCGTAGTTTTCCTCTGTTTTGGTCACCCAATCGTGGGTGGCCCCCCCGGAAAAGACGGCCACTGTCTTGAGATCACAGCAGGCTTCCCGCGCGCCCATGGTCTCTTCACTGCCGAAGCAACCCATCAAAAATTGGACCTTGTCGACTTCCACCAGTTTGTGTACCGCATTGGAAGCCCCTGCAGATTTGAGCTCGCTGTCCGCAATGTAGAGTTTCACAGGCCTGCCCAGTATGCCCCCCGCCTTGTTGATTTCCTCTACAGCCAGTTTTGCCGCTTCTATCTGTGTCTTCCCGTAATCCCACGAAACCGCGCCCACATAACCCATCCTAATGGGCTCACCCTTGGCTTCGGCCAAGGCATTGGAAGAAAAAACAAAGCACATGCCCAAAACCAGCATGGCTATACCTATGAGTCCCAGTGTCTTTTTCATGTTTGCCTCCCTCTAAGGTTTAGACAATGCTTCACGTCATACTTGAAAGACACTCATCTCAGAAGACCGAACCCTTTTCACCTCCCTTCTCCCTCTTAAACCCCTCCTGTTGGACCCACATCCTTCATGCCCAACGCACTTCCACCTCCTCCCTCCATGGCCGTTGCCTTTTGCCCCTGGAGGGTTTACCCCGTTGTTGCAAACGCATCGAGCCCCTAGACATATAACTACATTAAAAACAGTAAGTTATGTCATTTTATATCCAGGGTCTGGATATCACTATTGGTGAGTTCCAGATTTAAAGCGTTAAAAGCGGCATTTGAAGTCATAGAAGGGGAAATGCCGAATCCTTAAGCGCCTTTTATGCAACAACGGGGTTTAGATCCCCTTGAAATGGGGCTCCGGGTCATATAAAACCGTAGGCACTCCAGCCCCCATCCACCACGAGTGTATGGCCTGTGATGAAATCCGCATCCTCTGAAATGAGAAATAGGACCGCCTTGGCCACATCCTCAGGCGTGCCGATCCGGCCCAAGGGAGTCCTTCTGGCCAGGACTTGTTCGTCCAAAAGGCCCTGTTCCAAAAGCCGGGCCACCAGTTCAGTCTTTACATAGCCCGGTGCCACGGCATTGACCGTGATATTGCGGGCGGCCCATTCAAGGGCCAGGATCTGGGTGAGGCGGATCACCCCGCTCTTGGCGGGGCCGTAAGCGGTCCTGCTGGGGAAGGTCACCATTCCAGCGATGGAGGCGATATTGACAATCTTTCCCCTGGGGCTCTCAAACATCAGGGGGGCACAGGACCTGCTCACTAAATAGGTCCCCTTCAGATGCACATCTATCAGCCTCTGCCATGTATCCACATCCTGTTCAACCACAGGACCGTGCTGATCCACCAGGCCGGCGTTATTAATCAATACATCCAACCGGTGCCACTTCTCCTTAACGACGGAGACCATGGATTTGACTTCATCCTCCTTGGATACATCGGCGACCAGGGGCATGGACCGGCCGCCTTTTTCGCGCACCTCCCCGGCCGTGGCCCGGGCCCTCTCCTCATCGATATCATTCACGCCTACCCGATAATCCCGGGCGGACAGGCTCAAGGCAAGATACTTTCCGATTCCCTCGCCGGCGCCGGTTACCAAAGCGACCTTCAATCTGCCCCCCTGTTTTGTTCTTTCCCCCAAAGGCCTCGAATGGAGACAGCCTCCGCGGCCTTCGCACCGTGCTTTATGAAACAGGTCTGAATTTGGGGAAGGTCACCTCTTCGGTGGCCTTCTCAAAAACGACCTCCACCTCCATGTCACACCGGACCTCTTCGGGTTTGCAATCCACGATATTGCTCATGAGCCGCACTCCCTCATCCAGATCGATAACCGCTACAATATAAGGTACATCCTCTGAGAACTCCGTGGGTTGATAGGCATAAACCACGGTAAAGGTATAGACCTTGCCCGTCCCCTTGGCTTCAATCCATTCCAGCTCCTGGGACAGACAGAAGGGGCAGAAGAGTTTTGGGTAGAAGACTGGCCGACTGCACGCCTTGCACTTTTGAACAAGGAGCTTTCCTTGGCTGCATCCATCCCAGAAGGGCTTGCTCCAAGGCATGGGACTGGGTAAAGGTTTTTTGTATTCGGTCATGGTGTTTCCCTCCCAAGAATGACGATGTGTGAGTCCATAAAGGTTCCCCCCAGGGAAGATTCAACGGCTGTCTTGGCGCCTCTCACCTGACGCGCACCGGCCTTTCCCATAAGCTGTCTTATGGCCTCCACCAGGACGGCCACCCCGCCGCCCGCAGCCGTATGTCCCTGTCCCAGCATGCCGCCGTTGGTGGTCATGGGCATCTTACCCCCCGGCCAAGTGTGCCCTTCGTGGACAAAGGCACCCGCCTCCCCGCGGCCGCAGATTTTTAGCCCCTCCAGGGTAATCAAGGGGAAAATGGGGTAGCCGTCATAGAGTTCGGCAATGTCAATATCCTCTGGCCCCACGCCTGCCATGTCATAGGCTTCCTGGGAGGCCTCATAAAATCCCAGCCTGGTCAGATCCATATCCTGAGAAATGGCATAGTGACAAACCCTGGATCCGAAACCCAGGGGATATACAGGCGGGTTCGGGAGATCCTTGGCCCTTTCAGCGGTGGTCACAACAAAAGCAGCGCCCCCGTCGGCCAGGACATTGCCTTCTCTTGTGGTAAAAGGGGTGGCCACCATTTTGGAATTCAAGACCTCCTCCACGGTCAGCTCCCTGCGCAGCATCGCATTGGGGTTCAAGGCCGACCATTTTCTCATGGACACCACCACGGAGGCGAGCTGCTCGGGAGTGGCCCCCGTCTCATGCATATATCTTGTGGCAAAAAGACTCCCCGTACCTGCCATAAAAAAGCCATAAGGGGTTTCCCATTCGTCCGGGATACCAAAGGTTGCAAAGAGATCAATCATCTGCTGCACGGGAGCGGAGCCTGTCTTGTCCGATTGAACGCAAAGAATGATCTCGGCAAGGCCTGAATTGATCATGCCACAGGCCGTCTTAAGCATACTGGAACTGCTCGAGCCTCCCGCAAAGACCTGGAAGTTGTTTTTGGCCTTGTTTAAAAGCCCCAGTTCCTCCACGAGTTTTGAGAAAATCATATCCGTATTATACCGCCGGTCAAAAAAGGTCCCCGTGGGTATAATGGTATCAATGTCATTTTTGTTCACACCCGAATCCAGGATCGCGGCCCGGCAAGCCTCCAGGGCGTTCTGGAGGCACGGCCTTTCCGGAAATTTCCCGGAAGGGACCTCTCCTATTCCTACCACTGCCACTTTACCCTTGAATGAAGCCATACTCCCTCCCTTGTTTGCTTGCGGATTTCTGTGATCGCCATCATGAGCCCTGTTGATATTAAAAAGTCCCTATTCCGGGGACGCAGGCCCCTAATGCGACTTACACCCCGTAAGAGACTCCGCAAGGAGATCGGTAATTTGATTAATTTCTTCCATCTTGTCTACGACCACAGCCTGACTCAAGAAAAGCCACCTGATCACCATATGGGTGAAGGCCCCGAGAAACATGTTTCGAAACACCCTTACTGAGACCTCCGGCTCGAAGCGTCCCTGTTCAATGCCCTTTTCCACCAAGCCCTCCAACACCTGGACGTAGCGGCTCAAACCCTCATAGGCCCTGGACTCGTAAAATCTCCTGTTGAGGAGAATCAGACTCAGGTAGACCCTGAGGAAATCCCGGTCTGTGAGATAGAGATAGAAATGAGATTGAATAAATCGGCGAAGCCTGCTCATGGGATCGTGGATACTGAAGGCCTCCTTGAGATGATCCAAATGATCCTGAAAGCGCTCTTCCGGGATAAAAAGCAGCAGTTCTTCCTTGTTCTTGAAATACTCATAGACCGTACCATCCGCCACGCCGGCACGCTGGGCGATCTCGGAGATCGTGGCGTTTTGGTAGCCCTTTTCTGAAAAGGCCTTGACGCCCGCCAGGATGATGCGGTGCCTTTTCTCCTTGATAGACGAACCGCCCCTATCTCCTGCATGGCAAAGCAAAAGCCGGTCGATCAAACCCATACACGCTTCGTGATCAGGGGTTGCCTCTTCAATCTCTTTGATAATCAAACAGGTGATGGCCTCAAAATCAACCAGTCCCAGGATCAAATCTCTTACCAGAATCAGATTCACATCCGATCTGAAGGTCTTCTCCTTTACCCCTTCTTTGAGAATGTCCATCAAGATCCCGGCGTACTCCCGTATGAGCTGGTAGGCCTTTGTCTGGTAAAAGCCCGGGTTGGACCTGCACTCGAGGATAACCAGGGTGATGTATTCCCGATTCACATCATTGTACCGCAGATGGGCCCACACCAGCTTGCGGAGTTTGTTGTAAGATCCGCTGAGGGCCTCGAGCTGGTCGTTGAGAAAGAGCAAAAACCGGTCCATATGGTCTGCAACCACAGAAAAGAGAAGGTCTTCCTTGCCCTTGAAATGTTGATAGATAACAGGGTCCCTTACCCCGGCCTCCAGTGCTATCTCACTGATGCTGGATTGGGTGAACCCCTTTCGATTCATGATCTTGGAAGCGGCATCCAGGATCCGTTGCCTGGCAGGCGGCTCTTGAATTTGATGCTTGGGCAACGCCATGTCGTGCCATTTGTGCTGGGGTTTGGATGCACCATAGCGCCAAAGGTGCAATTAATGACATTCAGTATAGCTGCTTACTGAACATAGTTACAAGGGTTTGTCAACCCTTTTGGCGGCATTTCTTCTTTCATCCGGGTCCAACCCGGGCCATGTCATGCCAAAATAATCAGGGACAACCGAACATTTCAAGAAAAACAATAATTCATTAAAATTCCCTCCTTTAAGGTTGTTAGGCCATATTATTAATGTAAATTCATCCCTATTTAGAAAGCTCTGATTCAAAGCCACTTCATTCTGAACCTGATTAATGTCCACCCACAGGACTTTCCTGGAAAATCCGGTCTATTTTGAGAAAAAATACATACTTTACCCTATTGGAGGTCTGTCCTTTATGTATTAGTTATTATTACGGTCTTTTTCACGGACCCAACCAGGTTGGCCAGCAATTTCTCGACCGAGCTGGAAGGGATACCAAATCTAACGGAAACCAAGGAGAGCAAACCATGAGTAAAACAGAGGACAACCTCAGGGAGGCCTTTGCCGGGGAATCACAGGCCAACCGTAAATACCTGGCCTTTGCCGAGGCCGCTCAAAAAGAGGGTTATCCCCAGGCGGCCAAACTTTTCAGGGCCGCCGCCTACGCCGAGACCGTCCATGCCCATGCCCACCTAAGGGCCCTCGGTGCCGTGAAGGGCACGGCCGAAAACCTAAAAGAGGCCGTGGCCGGGGAAACCCATGAATTCAAGTCCATGTATCCGGCCATGATCCAAACGGCCCAAGAGGAAGGAAAAAAGGCGGCGGAACGCACCTTTACCTACGCCAACGAGGTGGAAAAGGTGCATGCCTCTCTTTACCAGGAGGCCCTGGACAACCTGGATGATTTCCAGGAGCAGGACTACTATGTGTGTTCCGTTTGCGGGTATACCTGTGAGAGGGAACCTCCTGAGACGTGCCCGGTCTGCAAATCCAAGGCCAAGGCCTTTTTTAAGGTTGATTAGGGTCGCAAATAAAAATGAATGAAATTTTGGGGGAACATCATGGCAAGACCCGAGGACATGTATC
>CAZNLL010000054.1:0-22575 GCA_964573885.1 uncultured Desulfobacteraceae bacterium
CCCTTTCAGCAACCGTCATGCCCTTGGACGTGGTAACAGTAAAGACAATGTCTCGTGACGGAAACCGGGCCCTGAAACCGTCTACCAGGGGTAGGGCGGAAATCACCTCTCCCACGGAAAGGGCATGGATCCAAATGGTTCCCTCAGACAAGACCGGGGGCGGGAGTCGCAGTGCGAGCCTGTCTAGAAATCGCCTGTTTCCCGTCACCACTGCAAGGGGAAGACAAAAAACAAGGACCAGAGTCCATAAAAAATGGTACAAAAGGATGAGCATCGTAATTAAACGTTGACCCCGCGATTTCCCCAAGGAGAACCATCACCATGCCCGAGGTCTTCCGTGAGGCCCGAGTTAAACCCGCACAGGTAATTCTATAATAAACCTGGTCCCTCTTGGTTCATTGTCTTGGACGCGAATAAACCCATTGTGGTCCGTGATGATGGTGTTCACGATGGCGAGGCCCAGACCTGTTCCCTGCTTTTTTGTAGAAAAATAGGGCTCAAAGAGCCTCATCTCATGCTCCGGAGTTATTCCTTTTCCATTGTCAGCCACTTCGATCCTCACCATCTGAAGCACTTTGTCATAATGAAGATCAATGACCACTTCGCCGTCCCCATCCATGGCCTCAATGGCGTTGTCCACCAGATTAATCATCACCCTACTCATTTGTTCTCTGTCCAGATTGAAAATGGGGACCTCCTTTGAGTGGTTGAAAACGAAACTGACATCCTTGTGGGCCTCCCGGTAAAGGCTGAGGGAATCCCTGATAATCTCACTGATGTTTGAAGGTACGGGATTGGCCGCAGGCATGCGGGCAAAGTTGGAAAACTCATTGACCAGCTGTTTCAAGCCCTCCACCTGTTTGATGATCATCTCCGTACACTCCTGAAAGACCTTTACGTCGTCACCACTGAGTTTCTCCCCGTATCTCCTCTTGAGCCGCTGGGCGGAAAGCTGAATGGGGGTCAAAGGGTTTTTGACCTCATGGGCGATGCGCCTGGCCACCTCTCTCCAGGCGGCCATTCTCTGGGCCTTTTCGATTTCACTCAGATCCTCAAAAACGGCCACAAGGCCGAGGTAATTCCCCCGGTCGTCGCCGAGGGCGTTTAGAGAAACAAGCAGGCTCAATTGCCTGTTTCCCAGAGACAGCCTGAGTTGCTTTTTGAGAAAGCCCTTTCGGAAAAGCCCCTTATCTCCCAGAAAACCCTCGATCATCTTGATGTATTCTTCTGAAAGGATTTCCCTGTAATTCCTTCCGATAATCTCTCCGGCATGGATGTTGAGCATCCTTTCCGCGGATTTGTTCATGGTCAGGATCTTGCCCTCAGCATCTGCCGACACCACCCCGGCGGCCACATTGGCCAGGACGATCTCCATATAAAGCCGGCGCTGCTCAAGCTCAACATTGCTCTTCCTCAACTCCAAGTTCGCTTCTTCGAGCTTGTTCTTGCTGGTCTTTAGATCCATGGTCATGCGGTTGAAGGAATTCACAAGGACACCGATTTCGTCCTCCGCCTCCAGATCAATGAAGAAGTCATAATCTCCCGAGGCGATCTTGTTTGTGCCCTCGGCCAGTTCCCTGATGGGGATTGTAATTTCACGGGAAATATAAAAACCGAACCAGACCGATGAGAAAATGATCAGGAGGGTAACAATGGAAAGTGTGATCATGTGGCTGATTTTTATGGGTTTTTTCAACATCTTCAGCTGCCGATACTCCTCGATACCTCGAGAGACCGCCTTAAGCCTGTTTACGAAACTGCCGGGGACGAATCTAGACAGAACAATAAGACCCACCACGGCCTTTGATTCCGTCCTTGAAAAGACGGGGACAATGCCGCTGATCAGGTCCCCGTGGGGTGAAGACTGGATATACTGGTTGTCTGTGCCCTTCTCAAGGCTCTTCCTGAGCACATCCGCTCCCGGCCCCTTAAAACCGCTCAGGTCGACCCTGTGATCCTGGGCCATAGCCCTTGGGTCCAGTTTCTTGGAAAACACCTTGAGGGCGGCCAAGCGATATTCTTTGAGCTTTTCATTTACGAATTTCTCCAGGTTCTCCTTCCTGGAGAGTAGCATGTATCCTTCATAGGTGATCACCCGGCTCAGGCTGTTGCCGAAAGTGAGATTCTCTTCTGTGATCCGGTTGTAATAATCCTGGCCCACTTCCAGAGACTTCTTTAAGGACTGCTCAATCTGCAGATTGAACCAGTATTCAATAGACGAAGAGATGAACTGGACCGAAACAAAGAAAAGGATAATGGTCGGCAACAGGGAGAGGGTGACAAAGGCGAGCACCAGCTTGGTCCTCAACCTGGCCCCCATGATATTCTTTCTTCTCTCAAAGAGGAGCTTTACCAGGTTCCTTACGGTGAGAAATAGAAGGAGAAGAAGTAAAATGACGTTCAGGTTAATGAGGCCGAAAACAAGAATGCTGCTCGAAAAAGGGAGATCCACGCCGAGGTCGAAAACCCGGGTCCCGAGATAAATAAAAAAGGAGATCACCAAAAAGAGGGAAATAATCAGGTATCTTTCCCTCCGCCGTCGCTTGCGGTCTTGTCTTTGGGCCTCGATATACTCTTTCATGATAGGGAATGGTGCAATGCTATTGAGCTCAGTCCCCCTGGGTTAAAACCCGGGTACAAGAGGCGGATGTAACCCCTCCCCGTTCCGACCCAGGGCCTTGGCCCGAACGGAAGTGATCAGTATCTGAAATCAACGGTGTACCAATCCGTCTCGAAATCCCACAGGGAGAGGAAAAAGAAGACATAGTGCAGATAAAAGGGCAGCCGTATCTTGTCCAATTCTGCCATCATATGGATCCTGTAGCGCTTCCCCTTGTGGAGGTTATGAAGGGCGGTCACCTTAAAGCCGGCCACCTCGGACATGAGTCTCTTGGCCTCTTCAAAATCCTTGACCACCACTGTCTTATGGTTCCTCTCCGAGAGCCTCACCGTGTAGACCTTTTTTAGGCTATCATACCGGATAGCGTGGCTCACTTTTAAATCACATATCTCCTGATCGGGCCAAAGATCCTTCACCTCATAAAGCCTCACAAAAAAGGTGAAGTTGATGTCAATGCCATTGTCAATGGCCTTTTTCATGTCCCCGGTAAAACACTCCTTGACCCTGAAATAGAGCAGGAGGTGATCCCGCGTATTGGTGACCACAATATCGGTCAAGTAGGCCTCCTTGCCCCAAGCATGGGAAGCCGAGAAGAGGATAAGGAGCAACAGGACTCCCAAAGTCCACTTCAAGATCCCCCAAGCAAAAGCCAGGCAGACGGCCCCCCCTTCCTTTTGAAACGATGACGTGTACACTTTTCTCATTATGAAGTCCGGCACGACCCCTGGACCCGCAGGATTCCCTCCTCGACACACAAGGCGCGGCGCGGTCATCCCAGTCTCCAAGGTGCCGGTGGCATTAGGTTTTATTGGGATTTCCCGAAGTATTTTATAATACTTGAGAGGCCCTTTGAATGCAAGCTATAACCCCTTAAACCCCTATCATCCCGCGGGAGGGCTGGTTGCACCAAAAGCTCCTGGGGAAAAAAAAGGCCATCTTCACCTCAGTGGAAGATGGCCCCAAAAAGTGTCTCGGCGGGTGTCAGGCAGGACGAAGCTCAGGGATTCCAAAGACCGGTATCCTTACCCGATTTTTGGTACACTCCTCGGATGTTCTGAAGCTCATGACCTTCCAGTGCTTCTTGGAGGCCATAAGGCCAGTCAGCATATGCTGGTTAAGGTAATGGCCCGATTTCTCCACCACAAAATGGCCTATAATCGGGGAACCAATAATGGAGAGGTCTCCAATAAAATCAAGGATCTTATGCCTTACGAATTCATCATGAAACCTCAGACCGTCTTCATTAAGAATCCTGAAGTCATCGATAACCACAGCATTATCCAGGGACCCTCCCCTGGCAAACCCGTTTTCCTGCAAGGTCTGTACGTCCTTGAGAAAGCCAAAGGTCCTTGCCCTGCTGATCTCCCGCACAAAATCCCTGCCCGAGAAGGTTAAGCTGTATTCCTGATTCCTCAGCAGAGGATGATGAAAATCGATGGTGTAACTGATTTTGAGTTCTTTGCAAGGATAGGCCGCAATGGCGCGGTTACCGTCTTCCACCTTAAAGGGCTTCTTGATAACAATAAATCGTTTTGGATTGCTTTGCTCCTTGATGCCCACACTTTTCAAAAGAAATACAAACGGGGCGGCACTACCGTCCATGATGGGGACTTCGGGGCCATCGAGTTCTACCACGGCGTTGTCGATGCCCAGGCCAAAAAAAGCCGCCATTAGGTGTTCAATCGTCGAGACCCTGCATCCGTTATTTCCTATGGTCGTGGCCAGGGTCGTGTCGAACACGTTATCAAAGCGTGCCGGGATGGCAGGGTTGCCTTCCAGGTCCCTCCGCAAAAAACAAATCCCCGTGTCAGGCGGCGCAGGCTTTATATTGAGCTTGATCCTTTTTCCGCAATGGAGGCCTATACCTGTGCAGCCAATTTCATCATTCACCGTCCGCTGTCTGTAATCCACAATGCTACTCCTTGCCTGATCTGGTGGGGTAAAGAAATTTGGCCACATGCCATGCAAATAATGTGCCTTTCCAGGAAAATGGTGACAGCAAAAATGAGAACCCCTTTCCCCTTGTAGGCCGCGGATTCTCGGGTGGGGCCTTTTTTATATCAAAAGAAAGACCGAATCAAGGGTCCTCAACTGTGTTAAAAGAGACACATTGCTCTGTGGAAAAGACAACACCCGAAGGGATTTCCATCCATTCCTCCCCCTTGAAAAAATCGGCCGCCTATATTATAAGCGATTGAAAAGCTCAGGCCGCCATTGATCTGATCCCACCCATTCCTCCCGGCCTGGCCTTGGGGACTTCTATGAGCGGTGTCACCAGAATCCTGTGCGGGTCCCTCCTCATCGTGCTTCTGCTTTTCTGCGGATGCTACCCTGGCCTGAGAAGGGAAGCCAGGGACGCCCAGGAAGCCATGAGACCGGTCCGATTTTTCTATCCCTCCTTTCACGATGACATGCCCCTTTCCTCTCTTGCCCGGGCGATCAGAGAAAACTTGAGCTACCTCTATCGGCTGGACCCGGAAACCCCGTTCCAATATGGACCCCACCGATTTACCTGCCGAGAGGTGCGGGGGAGCCAGGAGGCCTTCCTGAAGCTCATTGAAGAAGACCCCGGCCAGGACCGGTTGAATCAGGTCATTCAACGTGATTTTCTCGTGTACCGGGCCGCAGGAAAGGTCGGCGATGACCAGGTCCTTTTTACGGGCTACTTTGAGCCTGTTTTCCAGGCAAGTCTCACCCCGGATCACGTCTTTAAATATCCCCTCTACCGGAGGCCGGAAGACCTCCTGAGAATTGACCTTTCCCCCTTCAGCGAGAGACTTGAAGGAGAGAGTATTGTAGCAAGAATCGATGGAAACAGGGTGATTCCCTATCATTCCAGGTGCCACATCGAGGGTAAAGGTGTGCTCAGAGGTAGAGGCCTTGAAATCGCCTGGTTAAAAGATCCGGTTGATGTGGCCTTCCTCCAAATTCAGGGCTCTGGCAAGCTCAGGTTGGCCGACGGGCGGATTATATCCGTCGGCTATGATGGGTCCAATGGACGCCCTTATCGAAGCATTGGCCGTTACATGCTGAAGAAAGGGTATCTAAGCAGGGATGAGATCTCCATGCAACGTATCCGAGCATTCCTTTCCGCACACCCGGAAATGGTCCAGGAAGTGCTCAACCACAACCCTTCTTATGTCTTTTTCAGGACCCTGGAAGAGGGCCCTTTGGGCAGCCTCGGGGTCCCCCTCACGCCGGGGAGGTCACTGGCGCTGGATTCCAGCCTCTTCCCCAAGGGGGCCCTTGCCTTTATCTCCTGTGTAAAACCCCTTTTGAACAACCGGCAACAGATTAGGGAATGGAAAAGGTTCTCTCGCTTCGTGATGAATCAGGATACCGGGGGGGCCATTAAAGGGGCCGGGCGGGCCGACCTTTTCTGGGGGAGAGGGCCCTACGCAGAAATGGCTGCAGGTCACCTCAAACATGAAGGAAGGCTCTATATCCTGATCAAAAAACCCTGAAACAAAAGGGCTCGGAGGGGTGGTGGAGCCAACAAGGCATCCCCCGCCGGGATCAAAGAGAAAATTTTGAGAAATCGGCTATGCTTAGAAAAAGCCGGGCCAGATGCTGGAGGATCCCCACCCTGTTCTGCCTGAGGGCGTCATCCTCTTTTGTAAGCACCTCCACGCCCTCAAAGAAGGCATCCACCGGGCCTCTGAGCCGGGTCAGATGCTCAGCGGCCGTGCAAAAGTCCCCCTTCTGCAGAAAACCGGCAACATCCCCTTCCACCTTCCGGAAGGCCTCCCACAGCTCCGCTTCACAGGTCTCTTTAAACCGGGCGGAGTCCACTTGAAAGGTTTGCTTTTCCTTTTTCAGGATATTGACAATGCGCTTGTAGGTCTGGACCAGGGCGGGAAACTCCTCGGACCTGGAGGTGAATTCCTTAAGTTGATCCACCTTGGAGGTCACCCGACTCAGTTGATCAAAGTCTACCGAGACAACCGCCTCAATCAGGTCAGCCTCATGGTCGTCCCTCAGCATCATCTGCCTGTAACGTTCTGTAAAGAAATCAATGACCCTCGCAAAAGTCCTATCCCTGTCCAGGGATACATCCTGCTCCAGAACGGAAAGGGCCTGTTCTGTAAATTCCCGCAGTCCTACATGCCAGCCCATTTCCTGAAATATCCGGATAACGGCGAGGGCATGTCTGCGCAGGGCAAAGGGGTCTGCACTCCCCGATGGTTCAAGGCCGATGGCAAAGCACCCCACAACGGTATCCATCCTGTCTGCACACCCCACCACGGCACCCACAGGGGAGGTGGGCAGGTCTCCGCCCGACCTGGTGGGGAGGTAGTGTTCGTAAATGGCCGAAGCAATGTCTTCAGGATACCCTTCCAGGCGTGCGTATTCCCTCCCCATGACCCCCTGGAGGCTCGGAAACTCGGTAACCATCTGGGTCACGAGATCGCATTTGCAAAGGCTTGCTGCGGTGCTCACCTGCTCCATCCTTAAAGGGGTCACCTTTTCAGCCAGGTATTGCGCCAGCCTTAAAAAGCGCTGGACTTTCGCATACGAGGTTCCCAGGTCAGCCTGGTAGATGACCCTTTTAAGGTCCTTCATGCGGGCTTCCAAGGACCTTTTCCGGTCTTCATCAAAGAAAAACCGTGCATCCGAAAGCCTGGCCCTGAGAACCCGTTCATGCCCTCTTTGCACCAGGTTTTGGTCCTTTGCGAGGGTGTTGTTGACGGCCACAAAATAGGGCATGAGGCTTCCCTCGTCATCATAGACGGAAAAGTACTTCTGGTGTTCCTTCATTGCCGTGATCAGGACCGGTTCCGGGAGATCCAAAAAAACCCGGTCAAAGCTTCCGCACACGGCAGTGGGGAATTCCACGAGGTTGGCATTGGTCACCACCAGTTCGGGATCCCTCCCAGGTCTCCCCTTTACGCCCTGCGCGGCCTCTTGGATCACCTGCTCCACCACACGCCTTCTTTCGTCCTGATCCACCACCACGAAGGCCTTTTCCAGCTTCTCAAAATAGTCAAGGACGCCTTTTACTTGGATGGCCTCCGGGGCCATGAACCGGTGCCCGTATGTTGTTCCGCCACTCCTCACCCCAGCCGCCTCAAAGGGAATAAGGGCTCCATCAAAAAGGGCCAGGATCCAGTGAATGGGGCGGACAAAGGAAAAACCTATATCTCCCCACCGCATGGACTTGGGCCATGGGATACGGCTGATCAGGGCAGGCAGGGCCCCGGCCAGGATTTCCATGACGTCCTTTCCCGAAATTTCACGCCTCACAAAGAGGTAATCTCCTTTTCCCGTTTCCACACACTCCAGGTCTTCCACGGTCACACCCTGTTTTTGGGCAAAACCCAAAGCGGCCTTGGTGGGTTTCCCCTCCCCGTCATAGGCCACGTCTTTTGGAGGGCCCCAGATCTCCTTGACCAGGTCGTCCTGCCGTTCGGCGATCCCCTTTCCCACCAGGACCAGCCGCCGGGGGGTGCCATAAGTGGACAGGCTTCCTTTCCTCTTTATGCGGTTCTCCTCCAGACAAGCATCGGCCAGTTCCTTAAACGCCTTCAATCCCTCATCGAGATAGTCCGAGGGGATCTCCTCGGTGCCGATCTCCAAAAGCAACTCAGCGCTCATGGCTATTCCCCGTCATTTATTATGGATCCTTTCCAGCATTCCGATCACCTCTCCAAAAGTGGATACCCCATCTCCTCCCTCTGGGAAACATAGTTCTTGGAGGCGAGACGGGCCAGGTTTCTGATTCGATCTATGTAGTGGGTGCGCTCGGTTACACTGATGGCCCCCCGGGCATCCAGGATATTGAATGTATGAGAGCACTTGAGGCAGTAATCATAGGCCGGAAGCACCAGCCCTTCCTGACTCAGCCTGATGGATTCCTTTTCACACAATTCAAACATCTTTACCAACATACCCACATCGGCCATCTCAAAGTTATAAGTGGAAAGCTCCCATTCTCCCTTCTTATGGATGTCCCCGTAGCTGACCTTTTGGTTCCATATAAGATCGTAAACATTCTCCTTCTCTTGAAGATACATGGCGATCCTCTCCAGGCCATAGGTGATTTCCACCGAAATGGGATCCAGCCGGATACTTCCGGCCAGCTGGAAATAGGTAAACTGGGTGATCTCCATGCCGTCAAGCCAAACCTCCCAGCCCAGCCCTGAAGCACCCAGGGTAGGCGATTCCCAGTCGTCCTCAACAAAGCGGATATCGTGATCCAGGGGATCCACCCCCAAGGCCTTCAGGCTCCCAAGGTAGATATCCTGGATATCTATGGGCGAGGGTTTGAGGATTACCTGGTACTGATAGTAATGCCCAAGACGGTTGGGATTCTCCCCGTAGCGTCCGTCTGTCGGTCGCCTCGAAGGTTCCACATAGGCCACGGACCAGGGTTCCGGTCCCAGTGCCCTCAAAAGAGTGGCGGGATTAAAGGTCCCTGCTCCTACCTCCAGGTCGTAGGGCTGCTGGATGACGCACCCCCTGTCGGCCCAGTATCTTTCAAGGGTCATAATCAGTTCTTGAAAGGTCATGGTTTTATCCCCCATCTCCCGCAAGGCCACCCACGCGTCTTGAAGGGGCCTCACATTTTATAAAAGACAAAGGCAGAAAAGCCGTTATGTCTTTCAACCCCCTAAAATATCGAATAAAATTAAATCAATACTCCTGTGAAGCCACGCAAGTTACCACCCCAATGCCCTATTGTCAAGACAGGCGCCCCGGCATCGTGAATCTCTCTGAAGTTTACTTTTCAGCACCTTCTATGCTACATAGCAGCTCAGTTTTGAATGAAAAAACGGTCTATCCGAAAAGAGACGGTGAATGGCAAAAGCCCCTGATTACCGCCTGGCCAGGGAGAAGATGGTCAAAAGCCAGCTTATCCCCCGCGGCATCAGCGACAAACGGCTCCTGGAAGCGATGGCGAAGGTCCCGAGAGACCGCTTTGTAGAAGAAGCCCTCTTGGGCGAGGCCTACAATGATCACCCCCTGCCCATCGGCCACAAACAGACCATATCTCAGCCCTATATTGTTGCCCTTATGACCGAGGCCCTTGAACTGAACGGGGATCAAAAAACCCTTGAAATCGGCACGGGGAGCGGTTATCAAACTGCCATCCTGGCGGAGTTGTCCTGGAAGGTCTATACCATCGAGCGCATAAGGCCCCTCATGGTCAAGGCCAGGAATATCCTTGCCGAGTTGGGGTACAATAATATCCTTTTCAAGGCCTTTGACGGCACCCTGGGCTGGGAGGAATATGCGCCCTATGAGGCTATCATAGTGACCGCGGGCGCCCCAAAAATCCCCCAGCCCTTGGTGGATCAGCTGGCCGATGAGGGGAGACTCATAATCCCTGTGGGTAACCGCTTCAGCCAGGACCTCATTAAGGTCACCAAAAAAAAAGGAAATCTCTTGCAGAAAAACCTGGGCGGATGCCGATTCGTGGACCTGGTGGGCATCCACGGTTGGGTAGAATAGGTCTTTGTGGTATCCTCCACGGCGAATCAGGGGAAGGTTTCGAAGAGGCTGAGCATTTCTTCCATAGCCCCCTTCGGAACGGCGGAGAGCTTCTGGGTGGGGACCTCCACAAACTCGGCTCTACTCCTCACCAGGAGCCGACCTTCCTTGTCCCGAATTTCTCCCTGAGTCCTGATCTTGGGAGGCTCTGAAGAGTCTACCAATTTACCCTTTACAATGAGGGGGGTCCCGCTCGTTACAGGCCTGATATACTTCAGATCCATCTTGCGGGTCACAAAAAGAACCCGCTTAAAATACAGGATGGCCCAGGACATAACCTCATCCAGGAGGGTGGAAATAATTCCTCCATGGATCATATTTTCCCATCCCACATGGTTCTCTCCAAGAGTGATCTCGGAACACACCTGGTCCCCGATCCGAAAAAACTGAAGATTCAGTCCAATGGGATTTGCGGTTCCGCAGGCAAAACAGTGATGCCCTTCCGGTTTGCTGATGGGGATCCTCTCCTCCTCTGCCATAACATACTCCTCCTTATCTCATTTTCCCCCAGGTCGGCATGGCATCGTGCTGCCTGCCCTCATCAGGCTTTGCAGCGAGCAAGGTAAACCAGGTCATCTCATGAATCCACTCTCGACGGATTTCAAAATGACACCTCTGGAGCATATTTTTGACTTCGCGCCATCCGCTTCTCATCAGCCCCGAGATAATCAGACGGGCCCTCCCTTGGCAACCGGCCTTTTTCAGAAGCCTCTCAATGACTTCGTGATGGATATTGGCGATCACCAGGTCAGCAGGAGTCTCTACAAAATCTTCAGCGCGTCCTTGGATCACCCTGACCCTTTCCTGCAAATCGTTTTGTTCCACATTTCTCCGGGCGGTCTTGACACAAAGGGGATTGATGTCCAAGGCCAAGGTCTTGCCTGCTCCGAGAAAGGCTGCAGCCACAGCCAAGATCCCCGTGCCAGTGCCCAGATCAAGAACACTCCTGAAGGATTTCTCTTTCACCGTCCAGGCCATGGCTTTCAGGCAATCCCTGGTGGTGGGGTGGAGGCCTGATCCAAAGACAACACCCGGATCAATGACCATCTTGATTTGCCCTGCATCAGCTCTGGCCTCCATCCAAGGCGGGGTGATCAGAAAACCTCCGACCCGCAAGGGGCCAGGACTTCCTCCCTGCCATTGTTCATAAGTAAACTGGTACTCATCAAGGAGCGTTAAGTCGGAACGCGCCTTGAGCTGCGTCAGGACCTGTTCCCGGGAAGGTGCGGAAAAAAAGAGAAAAGAATAGTCGTCTTCCACCCAGTTCCCTAGGAAGGCCTCGCCAAAGGCGGCGGTCTCTTCTTCATCCACCGGGCCCTGGACCAGATAAATATACAGGTTCCGGTACGGTCCTTTTCCTTCCATGGTATTACCTTGTAAAGAACTCGCCTCGGTTCCTCTTCTCCCATCTCCTTTTTCAGCACCAAACACGCGTGAAAAACCCCTTTTCCCTAAAAGGGAAGATTCACAGAGTAAAGATAAGCGCCCCGTTTGACCAGGAGGGTGAGGGAGTTGAGGTGGTGGAATCGACTGATGGTCTCCTTTAAGCTGTCCACATCCTTGATCACCTTCTCATTGATCTTTAGAATCAGGTCTCCTTGCCTGAGCCCGATACGGGCGGCCTCCGTGCCCGGCCTGACGCGTTCAATCACCACCCCGGCCTCTATTCCGTTCTTTTTGCGGCTCAACCAATCCGGATCCGCCACTTTGATGCCCACGCGACGATCAAAGAGTTCCAAGGACCGTTCCTCGGGGAAAACCTGAGCCTCTACATAGAGCTTGAGTGCTTCTCCTTTTCTAAAAACACGCAAAGGGATCCGGTCATGGGGTGTAAATTCGGCCAGGGCGTGATAGTAATCTTCGGGAGAGGAGACAGAAGCCCCTCCCAAGGACAGGACGATATCTCCCCGTTTTACTCCGGCCAGATCCGCCGGTCCCCCCGCTGAAACTTGTGCCACCAGGACCCCCTTTTTTCCCTTTTCCAGATCAAAGCAAGCCCTCAGTTCATCAGTCAACTCCTGGGGTTCCAGGCCTATCCACGGGAAGCGGACCTCACCCCATTGAACGAGTTCTCTAAAAATGCGTTTGGTCTTGTTGACAGGGATGGCAAAGCCGATTCCCTGGGCCTTCTGGTATATGGCTGTATTGATACCTATTACTTTACCTTCTATATTCAACAGCGGGCCACCGCTGTTGCCGGGGTTGATGGAGGCGTCTGTCTGGATAAAGTGCCGGTACACACTGGACCGGGAGCGAACCGTTCGGTCCAGGGCGCTGATTACGCCTGTGGTTACCGTATGGGACAAACCAAAGGGGTTGCCAATGGCTACAACCGTTTCCCCGATCATGAGATCGGCCGAATCTCCCAGTATAACATCGGGAAGCTTGTCCTTGACTTCGATCTTGAGCACGGCCAGATCGGAACGGGGATCAGAGCCCAAAACACGGGCCTGGTATTCTTTTCCGTCCGAGGTCATAACCTTGATTTCAGAGGCTCCGCAGACGACATGGTGATTCGTGATGATGTGTCCTTTTACCCCGTCCATAATCACACCCGAGCCAAGGCTTGTTCGGGTGTATTCCCTGGAAAAGAAATCCGGGAAAAAATCCTTGAAGAAATCATCCCTGGAGAAGGGAAAACCCAGGCCCACCCGTTCCTTCATAATAGTGCTGATATTCACCACCGCGGGGCTGATCTTTTCCACGGCAATGACCACTGCACTGCGCCTGGAGGCGGCACCCCCGGGGTGAGAGGCAAAGAGGAGGCAAAAGGCCAAAAGGCCTGATAGTACCAGGAACTTTCCGGACCTCTTGGAAATCACTGGAGCCACGGGTTGGTCCTCGCCTCCCTTTCAATTGTCGAAGAAGGCGTTTCTCCGTAATCATGGCCCGGCCAAACAATGGTTTCTCCCGGCAGCACCATCAGTCTTTCCTTGATGGAACGCATAAACTGCTCCATGGAAGCGCCCGGCAGGTCGGTGCGACCAATGGCTCCCACAAATAGGGTGTCTCCGGTAAAGAGGTGGCCATCACCCAGGAGACAAATGCCTCCGGGACTATGCCCCGGAGCATGTATCACCTCCAGGCTTACATCGCCCACCACGATCTTATCTCCGTCCTTGAGGGTGATATCCGCGGCCGGTGAGGGGGTAAAGCCCCACACACGGGCCATTTGCTCACCTTCTCTGCTATGAAACATGGCCTCGTCCAGTTCGTGGATAAGTATCTTTGCGCCGGTCAGTTCCTTAACCGCCTTGTTTCCGCAAGTATGATCCGCATGGCCATGGGTGTTTACGATGTATTTTAGGTCAAGCCCTTTTTCACGCACCCCCTCCACCACCTGCTCCTCATCACCCGCCGGATCAATAACCAGGGCCTCTTTGGTCCTGGGACAGGAAACAAGATAGCAAAAGACCGCCATAAACCCGACCCTCAGTTGTTCTACGTCCATCCTGATCTCCTTAAATCAATTTAGGCCAAGAAAATTATTCACCAAAATTTTTAGTTTTTCATTTTCCCTTCAAAAAATCAAGAGGCCTTCGGGCGGTTGGGCCGGGTGCAGCCTGAAGTAGCCCCTCAGAATGCCCTTTAAATATGGATGGTTTTTCTGTAAAAGGGATTTATTAGGACATATCAGACCCTCCTGTCATCGCCCCTATCATCGAGGTGGTGATGATCAGCACAAGGTCTCAGCTGGGTGTTTCCTTTATCTCCAGGGGGCAAGTCATCAAGGAAAGGAACCATGATTAAGGACAGAAATTAAAGGAATGGGCCTGACAGGGCCGGTGGACTTACGGGAATCAATCCCTTTAACGCAGAGGAGGATATAATGGCGGGTTCTCGGGAAGTGAAGGCGAGCTGGAAAGGTGGTATGACATTTGAATGCGTGGGCCGCAAAGATTTTCGGGTGGTGATGGACACCGCCACCGAGTTGGGAGGCCGTGAACAGAGCTTCACCCCTACGGAGATTGTCCTGGTGGGGCTCGCCGGGTGTACGGCCATGGACGTCATAAGCATCCTCAGGAAAAAGCGACAAGACGTGACCAAGCTTGAGGTCACGGCTCGGGGGATCGCAGCGGACGATCACCCCCGGGTCTATACCGACATTGAAATAGAATTTCTGGTCCGAGGCCGCGGCGTCGATCCCAAGGCGGTAGCCCGTTCCATAGAGCTTTCGGAAACCAAATACTGTCCGGTAACGGCCATGCTCAACAAAACGGCCAAGATATCCACCACCTATCGGATTGAAGAAGCCTGAGCCCGTGCTGACTGGATTTTTCTTCCGTTTTTTCATTGACTTATGCCACTTTCCAGGTGTAGGAATGACTTGATCTGGGCTAAGACGGGGGGATTCAAAGCGGGGCCCGGCAGAGAGGGAATTGAAGAGGACAAAATCGATAGTATTCTTAAAGGGGTCAACGAGCCCTACGAGTTAATTCGCAAAGTCAAGGCCTACAAAATGAAAAATGGCTGAGCGGGCGGCGTGCGAGCCCGCCCCTGAGGGTCGTGAACGCATCGGTAGGCCGACGGCGGACCTGTTCCACCATAGCCCTGGGCATGGCGAAAGGGCTACGGCTGATCGACAGGCCTAGGGCTAAGGCCGGAACTATAAAATTGCGCATATCGGGCGAAAACCAGCAGCTCTGAGTACCCTGTTGGCGGGCCAAATTTTGGATTGAAACGAGGAATGATATGACCGGCTCTTTTGCCAAGTTTCAGGATCTTCTTCGCGAGCTTTTCCAGTTCGACTGCGCCGATTTGGATTTCGGAGTCTATCGCATCATGAACTACAAGAGCGGCGTGATCGAAAACTTTATTACGGCGGACCTGCCCAGGGCCGTCGCCGAAGAACTGGATCGCGGTGCGCTGGCCGAGCAGTCCCAGTCCGCGGGGGAATTGGCGGATGTAGCCCGACAGATCAAGGAAACCTTAGGCAAAGAGGCTATCGACGCCGACGGCAACCTCGCAGAGATATACAAAAGCACGCCGCTTGGTAGAAAATACCTGGCTCTCAAGGCAAAGGCCGCCGGTGGCCGTGGTCGCAAAGTCCTCGAAGCCGCCATCTTCAACCACCTGTATGCCTTTTTCACCCGCTAATACCAGGACGACGACGCATCCGGTCAAGAAGCGCTCCAGTTCAACGATTACCTGCTCAAGTACATGCTCAAGTGGGAAACGCGGGGAAGCGAGACCCTGTTGAATGTAGATAAGCTGGCACGACCTTTCACTTACAGGTTACGCATTCACCAAGACGGCCAAACCCGTGAAAAGGTCGCGGATATCCCCGAAACCTTCAATTACCTGCTGGGCCTGCACGTCGACACGCGCAAGGTCTATCATGACCGGGAACGGCGATACCTGGTCTATCGCGGACGGATCGACCACCGAAGTATCGCGGTCATCTGGCGCGAGACCGAGGGTTGGCAGAAGGTAGACCTGGAGCGGGACAGGCATTTCGTGGACGAACAGGGGCTGACCGAGGGCATGGACGAGGTCTTCGTCAACGGGGATTCCTTCATACCGAACGCCAAGGCCCTGGAGCCCGTGTTCAAGGCCCGGATGTTCGCGCCGGTGGAGTCGTAAACATGAATATGAATGTTCCCCGGGAAAAGGTGTCTGAATTTTGCCGCCGCCATCGCATCCGCAGGCTGGCCTTTTTCGGTTCTGTTCTAAGGGACGACTTCGGCCCGGATAGCGACGTGGACGTACTGGTGGAGTTTGAAGCAGGGGCGCGGGTAGGGCTGATCACCCTTGCCGGAATGGAAATCGAGTTGGGGCGCTTGCTCGGGCACAAGGTGGAAATGCACACGGTCAAGGGACTGAATCCGCATTTCCGGAACGAGGTCCTGGACGCGGCGGAGGTGCAGTATGAGCAGGCGTGATGATGCAATAAGCCTCAAGGACATGCTCGATCACGCCCGCGAGGCCGTGGAACTGCTCGGTGAAACAGGCAGTGAGGTGGATGCCATGACGGACAAAAATGCCGGCGTTTACCCGGAGTTCGGAGAAACCAATACCACAGGAGGACAACTGCATGCGGAATGACAAGTCCAAGGATCAAAAGGCGTACGAAAGTTTAAGTCCCTTTGAACTCAAGAACAAGCTCATCTCCATGGCGAAAAACCATCGCGAAAAGATGATGCTCAACGCCGGCCGGGGGAACCCCAACTGGGTCTCCACCTATCCGAGGGAGGCATTTTTTCTGCTGGGTTCTTTTGCTCTCGAGGAAGCTCACCGGGTGCTTAGCCGCCCGGGGCTGGCAGGAGCCCCGGATGCCACGGGGATGGGGGAGCGCTTTGAGGAGTTTTGCCGCATCCATGACGATCGCCTGGGATCCCAGTTCTTGGCCGATGCCTACAGGTATGCCACCCGGCAACTTGATCTCGATGGTGATGGCTTTATAGCTGAAATGGTGGATGCCATCCTGGGAGACCATTACCCCACGCCGGATCGGGTGCTGCCCAACACCCAGGAAATTGTACGGGCCTATCTCAATATGACCATGTGTGACAATCAACCCCTAAAGGATACTATGGACCTCTTCGTGGTGGAGGGTGGCACCGCGGCCATGACGTATATCTTCAATACCCTCAAGGAAAACCTCCTGATTAAGACCGGCGACAAGATAGCTCTAGGGACCCCGATTTTTACTCCTTATCTCGAAATTCCCACACTCAATGACTATGAACTGGTCATTGTGGAGGTCCAACAGGACGAAAACAACAACTGGCAGTACCCGGATTCTGAAGTCGAGAAGCTGGCAGATCCGGGGGTTAAGGCCTTTTTTCTGGTAAACCCCGCCAATCCAGCGTCGGTAAGTGTGGACACCGATTCCCTAACAAAGATCGCAGATCTGATCCATACCCGGCGCAACGATCTCATCATTCTGACCGATGACGTCTACGGGACCTTTGTGAACGGGTTTAAGTCCTTTGTGGCCACGGCCCCGCGAAATACCATACTGGTATATTCCTATTCCAAGTACTTTGGGGCCACGGGGTGGCGACTCGGTGTCATCGGCATTTACCAGGACAATGTCATGGACGAAATGATCGCCGCACTGCCAGAGGATCAGAAGAGGGGGTTGCATGACCGATATGCATCCATCTCCACAAATCCGGAAAAACTCAAACTCATCGATCGTCTCGTAGCGGACAGCCGGGCCGTTGCACTCAATCATACCGCCGGGCTGTCCACACCGCAGCAGGTGATGATGGTCCTGTTCTCCTTTCAAGAACTGCTTGATTCGGACAGCCATCTTTACCGGAAAGAAGCCCAAGATCTGGTCCGAAAACGCTACGAAACCCTCTACGCCGCGCTGGGTGAACCGGCACCGGAGCTGCCCTGCTATGCTTACTACTATACCACTATCGATATCCGAGAACTGGCGCAGAAACGCTATGGGGATCAGTTCGCCCGGTGGCTGGAGGCCGAGCACGAACCCATTGATTTTGTCTGGCGGCTGGCCGACGAAAAGGAAATTGTCCTCATGGACGGCGGAGGTTTCGATGCACCCGAGATGTCGGTACGTGTCTCACTGGCTAATCTCTTTGACGCCGAATATGAGCAGATCGGTCAGGGGATCAGTGACCTGCTGGAAACCTACAAATCGGAATGGGAAGCCGAAAACTAGTATATGGAGTCTGAAACATGGCTGAGGTCATTCAGGGTATGCTCCAATTGTGCCGGGACAATCCATCCCTGCTCCTGTTCGGTTCATTAGCGGCTGGTTATTCCCTGGGCAAGGTCAAATTCGGGACATTTTCACTGGGGGCCACCACCAGTGTCCTCCTGGTGGCCATCGTGTTGGGCGCCCTGATGCTGCGCGGCCACAAGTACGACCTGGGCTTGATCAAGACCATCTCTTTCAGCCTCTTTATTTTTGCCATTGGATACCGGGTGGGTCCAGATTTCATCAGTGGGTTGAAGCGGGGCGGCGTCGAGTACATCGCCGTATCCGTGTTCTTCTGTTTGAGTGCGCTGGTCGCCGCCATTGTCCTGGCCAAGGTATTTGTGCTGGACGCGGGTTACGCCGGCGGACTGCTGGGCGGGGCCCTGACCCAGTCCGCTGTCATCGGCACGGCAGACGATGTCTTGGAACATATGGCAACCGGCAAGACGACCTCTGCCATGAACCTGAAGTCCGACGTGGCCATTGCCTATGCCGTAACCTATATATTCGGAACTGCCGGTCTGATTATCCTGCTCAAGATATTACCCAGACTGTGGCACATCGATCTGCCGAAATCGGCGCAAGCAGCCGAAGCGGAACTCGGATCCGTGGAACACCATGATACCATGGAATCCTTCCACTGGTCCGGCCTGCTTGTTCCCCGTGGCTACACGGTGACGAACCCCGATGCCGTGGGAAAGCGTGTTGAAGAAATCGAGGCCATGTTCGAGGGGCGCGTTGATTTGATCGGCATTAAACGGGGCCAGGAGGTCATCGCAGAAGTGACGCCAGGTGTGATACTCGAAAAGGGCGACCTCATCTGCCTGCTGAGCTATCGCGACCGTTTGTACAAGGCCTCGAAATGGATCGGTGAAGAGACAGACGATCAGGAGATGCATAACATCCTCGGTGAGAGCATCGGGGTATGCCTGACCAACAAGGCCCTGGATGGAAAGACGGTGAAGGAGCTGTTCGAGCATCACGGGCACGGTGTATTCCTTAAACGGGTGGTTCGCCAGGCCCATGATCTCCCTATGGCACCCAAGCTGAAGATCCACCGCGGGGATGTGATTCATGTCATGGGCCGGCGATCGGATGTGGAAAGATTCATCAACAAGGTGGGCTATCCCGAACGGTCCACACAGGTAACCGATCTCATTACAGTAGGGATCGGCATCATTGTGGGTATCCTCATCGGGCTTCTGGTGATTCCTGTGAAAAACATCCCCATCACACTGGGCATGGGTGGCGGGGTGTTGCTATCGGGCATCCTGTTTGGGTGGTTGAGGTCCCTGCGCCCCACATGGGGGTATATTCCGGCACCCACCCTGTGGATATTCAGCGACTTGGGATTGAATCTGTTCATTGCCTGCGTGGGAATCTCGGCCGGTCCGAGGGCCTTCGATGCACTACAGCAGGCAGGACTCCCCATATTCTTTACGGGCGTTTGCCTGACCTGTATCCCCCATGTACTAACCTGGTTGTTCGGCCTGTATCTGCTTAGACTGAACCCCGTGTTGCTCCTGGGTGCCATGACGGGTGCCGGGACCTGCACGGCGGCAATGAATGCGGTCAAGGATGATGCCCAAAGCTCGGTGCCGGTGATCGGGTACACGGTTCCCTTCGCCGTCGGCAATGTCCTTCTTACGGTGTGGGGCGCCCTCATTGTGAGCTTGGTTTGATCCGAAACACTCTGCCGTCAACGGCGTTACAAGATCCCTCAATGGTGCAACCCCCTGAATCTAATGGCAATCGATACGATTTTTTGAAGTATGTGTTAGAAGAGGACATAGCCAGGGCCACCCCAGTAGACATATGAATCAATATGATAATCCTTTGCGCTTTCAATTTGTGCGCTCTCTCCCTTGTATCTGTTTGCGAAGACGATATCCGGCCATCCATCGCAGTTCAGGTCATTGCATCCAGGGTTTTCAGTTGGGTTGGAACATCCCCCTATGACAAACAGAAAGGTGAATAGGACGAGCCTTTTCATTCGCCAAACCCTCGATTTTTCGGGTTGCTGCGGTTCCCTTCCGGGGCACCATATCTACGTGGGCCTGAAGAATGGCGCCTTTGCGATCTTTCATGCCGGGAATACGTGGTTTGCGTATGACCAGGGAAACCCGGGACGGCCCGGGATAAAACCATGAGGACCAATTACTCACAGGAAGCCCTTTCGCACTCTTTCCAGATATAATCAAACAGGTATTTTCCGAAATCGGAGACGACCGGCGTTTTTGATGGATCCAGCTTCACATGCGAAGACGTATTCATCCCGCCCCCAAGTTCCGAAACCTCGCCCTTGCACTCACTGAATGCCATGAATGGGGCGGGGCTAGGCCGGAGGGTCTTGACTCACACTCCGATAGTTCAGTACCAGGATCGTTATATCATCGGCCTGTTCAGCATCACCGGCAAAATCTTTTACTTCCTGCAGAAGTTTTTCAGTGAGCCCCTCGGCGGAAAGGGTTCTGTTCATTTCAAGAAAGCGGCCCAGTTTGTTTTCGGTGAAAAAACGGCCCTCCATATCCTCCGCTTCCGTCACCCCGTCCGTATAGAGGATGATGCGGTCCCCGGGTTGCATTACAAGTTTTTCCGAACTGTAGGGCACTCCTCCCATGACCCCCAGGGGCAATCCGTGACGGCTTTCGACTCTTTCCAGGCCTTGTTCGTGGCGGATGATGTAGGGCGGGTTGTGTCCCGCATTACAGAATTCAAGCTCACCGCTCCGGATATCCAGGATACACATGAATAGGGTTACAAACATGGACATCTCGTTGTCCGGACATAAATCGTTGTTCATACCCGTAATGATCTCACCCGCGTTTAAACCCTTCACGGCCTTGGCCTTTAGGATCGTCCGGGCAACCGCCATAAAAAGTGAGGAGGGAACCCCCTTTCCGGAGACATCGCCGATGGCGAAGCAGAGATGATCATCGTCAATGAAAAAGAAGTCATACAGGTCGCCGCCGACGGCCTTTGCGCTCTCCAGTTTCGCGTAAACATCAAACTCCGGTCTTTCAGGGAAAGCGGGGAACAATTTGGGCAGAATGCTCATCTGGATATCACGGGCGACGCTCAACTCGCTTTCTATCCTCTCTTTTGCCGCGGTTGTCTCCTCAAGCCTAATCACCGCATCATCGAGGGACTCGATCATGTGGTTGAATATTCCGCCCAATTCCCTGATCTCCTCCGTCCCTTCCAGCGACACTTTTGAAGATGAAAGCGCATCCAGTTTAACCTGTCGCATTGTGCCTATGAGATTTCTGATGGGGCCGGCCAAAGAATTAGCGAAAAAGAAGGACAAAAATATGGCACAAAAAAGGGCAAGGATTGATATCATGACAATCCTGGTTATGAGGCGATTCACATGACTGTTCATGGCCTTCTCTTTCTGGTCGATCATTTTATCGATGCCATCAATGTACACCCCCGTGCCGATGATCCAATTCCATTCCTTAAACAACCTCACATAGGATAATTTGGGCATGTCCGCGATGAGTCCCTGCTTTGTGGGCTTGGGCCACAGGTAATCCACAAACCCCTCCCCCTTCTCATTGCATACCTCCACAAAGGCCTGAAACAGGTTCTGGCCCTTTCCCAGGGCGCAGTTAAACTCGGGGGCGTCCAGGACCTTCCCGTCCAGTTCCGGTATCGTGGTATGCATAATCATTTTGGGATAGGGAAGGCCCCTGTCGTTGATCCAGACATACCCGCTTGAATTATACCTGAGTCTTTTTAACGAGGATAGGGCCCGCTTTTTTGCCTCGGTCTGGGTCAGTTTCCCTTGGGCTGCCAGGGACGCATTTTCCCTGAGAGTCGATTCGGCCACATCAATGATATCCTTTAGACGTTTCCCATAGGTTTTTTCCAGGGAGCGCCTGTCCAAAGTCTCATAATAGTTGGTGTTTACGGTGTCATAGGCCATGCCCACCATATCTTTCAGGTGACGTCCGTAATACTTTTTCAGAAAATCCTCATTCCGCGTAATTCCATAGTTGGTACTGATTGTCTCATAGGCGATATCCACGAAGTTTTTAAGGCCCCGTTTGATTCTTGCCAGTTCTTCGCTCCTGTATCTTTCAATGTCGGCCCGACCTTTTGCTTTGATACTCAGGACGGCGATGGACACCGTGATAACCGTTGAAAACAAGAGGATACCGATGGTGACTAGAGATATCTTCGTTCGGATCTTCATCGCCGCTCCCCTGAGATAAGGCTAAAAAAGTTATTAAATTTTTTACATTTTTACCTAAAATGATAAGATATAGGGTTATGCCCTGAGTCAAGTTCATTAAAGGCCTCGTCTTTATCTGACAAAAATGCGCTCCCAGGATATTGTGTCCCGGCCGTCCTCAAAGGTGTGTTGCATCACGTTCAGGCATGCCTCTTCCGTAACGACTTCAAGGTGTCCCGCCTCCTCTTTGGTTAACCCTTCCCGCAGGGCGTAGTCGCGGACAAGATTGCAGATCGCCGGCAGGTATTCTCTCCGGGTCATGACAGTTGCTCTTGCAATAAGGTTCGAGGCACTTTTTTCCGAATTCATAGAGAGATCTCCTTTACCATTTTCTTCGCAACAGCTCCGAAAACACAAGAAGCCAAATGAGATTCTAACAGGGCTTTTGGTGGTCGGTATGCCCGGCAATAAGCCCGGCCTCCACCGTATCACCTTTTCAGGAGATCTTCTTAGAGGACCATTTTTAGAACATTTTCACGGGGCCGCCGACAGAAAAGGGCTTTGATGCTGTACGGCTTGGCCAAAATCCCGTCTTTTTTATGCATCAACGGCGTT
>CAZNLL010000055.1:0-22528 GCA_964573885.1 uncultured Desulfobacteraceae bacterium
AAATGAACCAGATGATACGATAACTTAAAAAGGAGAAAAAAAACCTGAATCATTTTATGAGGGGGAAGAAAGATGAAGGAGAAACAAGGCAAGGAGGGTGGGTTCACGCTCATTGAATTGATGGTCGTCATTGTCATCCTGGGCATCCTGGCAGGACTCATTGTCCCTCGGATCATGGGAAGACCGGAAGAGGCCAGACGCATGAAAGCCCGGGTTCAGATAGAAAACATCGAGACCGCTTTGAAGCTTTATAAACTGGATAACGGCTCCTATCCAACCACCGAACAGGGCCTTCAAGCCCTGGTGGAGCCACCCCAGGTGGGCAAACTTGCCAAGCGCTGGCGGGAGGGCGGATACCTCGAAAAAGGCAAGGTGCCCGAGGACCCTTGGGGGTACGAATATGTCTACCTCTGTCCCGGACTCCATGGTGATTTTGATCTCATATCCTATGGGCCGGATGGAGAGCCGGGTGGCGAAGGAAAAAACCAAGACATTAACAACTGGGAAGTGGAGTAGCCTTCCCTCTCCCGGGGACCCTTAAGGCAATGCGTGGTGACGCAAAAGGATATACCCTCATTGAACTTTTGGTGGTTATGGCCCTTATCGGCCTTATGATGACGGTCACCACCCCCCGTTTTCGATACGCCCTGTTCACCGACAACCTCAAGACCGCCACCCGCGAACTTACAGGCATGATCCAGAACACAAGGAGCGAGGCCCTTCGAGAACAAAAAGACTTTTTTCTTTGCTTTGATCTGGATTCCGGCTTGATCTGGGTGGTCTCCTCTGACATGACCGAAGAAGGGCGGGCCCTGGCCCGGGAACGTGCCTCCTCCTTGCCTGAAGGGGTCCGGGTGCTGGACGTGTGGTTTGCAGGCAAGGGTAAGACCTCGACCGGGGATACGGCCATCCGGTTTGATAAGAGAGGATACGTGCAACCCTCCGCTGTCCACCTGAGCTCAGAAGATAAAGAGTTCACCCTTGTCCTGAGCCCTTTTTTGGAAAAGGTAAAGGTCCTTGACAACTACGTAGATATTGAGGACATGGGATGAAAGACCCTTTCCCCCGACAATGTCTCCCCCCGGGCTTTACCTTGCTCGAAGTCATGGTGGCCATGTCCATCATAGCCATTGCCTTTACGGCCGTTCTGGGATCCCAGGCCCAGAGCGTTTCCCTGGCCAACGAAGCGAAATTTAATACCACCGCCCCCCTTCTCGCCCAAACCAAGATGGCGGAAATCACCCTGGAAGACGTGGATGACCTTATGGCTGATTCAGGCGATTTTGGCGACGACTTTCCTGGTTACACCTGGGAACTCTCTGTTCAACGTCTCCCCTTGGGGGGGCTTCAGGAAACCAGGGAGCACCTCAGGCGGATCGATCTGAGCGTGTCCTGGGGAGAAGAGGAAAAATACCGGTATAATGTCAGGTTCTACCGTTTCTTTCCCACGGCCCGGTAGAGGAAGAAAGGACCTGGGGCAAACACCGGTGTAAAAAGGTATGGGGCCATGGTGCCGAAACTGGACAACAAGGGATTCACCCTGCTCGAAATTCTGGTTACCCTTTTCATCTTTGGGATTATTCTTTCCGTAATCTTTAGCACTTACACGGGTGGGCTCAGCCTCATGGAAGAGACCGAGTCCCGGTCACGCATTTATGCCATGGCCCGGATAGCCCTTCAAAGGATCCACCAAGACCTCGAGGCCTGTTACGCGACCAGATCGGGGACCGCACCCTCCACCCAAGAAGAAAAGGATGCACTCCTTTTTGTAGGAGAAGACAGAGACATTAACGGACGGCCCGCCGATACGCTCCGTTTCCTCTCTCTTTCCCATCTGCTTTTTGATGAAGAAGAGGAAAATCCCGGTATCGGTGAAATCACCTTTTTTGTTCGGGAAAAGGATGAAGAAAAGGGACTCCTCCTCTACCGCTCGGACAAGGGCCTCTTTTCCGAAAGGGTTGAGGAAGAAAAGAGAGGACACATCCTTTGTGAGGGGCTTTATTCGGTGGACCTTACCTATTGCGACTCAAGTGGAGAGCTGTATCAGAACTGGGACTCCACACAAGGGGAATTCAAGGGAAAATTGCCGGCCCGGATCATCATTGCATTAGAGTTCCTGGATGAGACCCAGCCTGAAACGCCCCTCAGATTCATCACGGCCGTGGCCCTCCCCTTGGCAAGAGGCGAATATGGTAAGGCTTCTTAAGGACAACCGGGGATTTGCCTTGATCTTGACCATTTTGATCACAAGCCTTCTGGTATTCTTGACCCTTCAATTCAATATTTCTATGCGCTCTGACCTTTTCGGCGCCGCGCGTTTGCGCAAGGGCACCATGCTCAGCTATGTCGCCCGGTCCGGCTTCGAGTCAGCCCTGGCCCTTCTTTATCAAGACGCCCAGGACACCGAATATGACTCCCTTGATGAGGAGTGGGCGAATTCCAGGGTGCTCTCCGAGTATTCGGGAGAGATGTTCGAGCAGGGGCGTTTTGAGGTGCAAATCAATGATCAATCCGGGAAAATACAAATCAACGCCTTGGTGGACAAGAACGGCAAGGTCGATTCCAGGCAACAGGACGTCCTCACCCGTTTCCTGGGCTCTGAGGTCTTTGGTCTCGATCCCGAGGAGGTGGGCAATCTCATAGACGCCATCACGGATTGGATGGATCCGGATAACGAGGTCACCCGATTCGGTGCGGAGGATTCCTATTACCGGTCTCTGCCCCAGCCTTACCCGTGCAAAAACGGCCCCCTGGAGGTCCTTGAAGAACTTCTCCTCGTAAGGGGCATGACCCGGACCCTTTTTTACGGCGGAGAGCAAAGGCCCGGCCTCTCTGATTACCTGACCGTTTACGGTAACGGGGAAGTCAATATCAATACGGCCCCTCCACTGGTGTTAAAGGCCCTTTCGGAACAAATAGAACCCTATATGGTCCAAAGCATGGTCCAGTACAGGAAAGAGGAGCCGGATAAGCTGGCAGACCCCAAATGGTATAAGCAGGTTACAGGAATGGACAATGTAAGTATCGAGCCCGAAATCATCACCACCAAAAGCACCACCTTTGAAATCCTCTCAAAGGGCCTGGAAGCGCCCATGACTGTGGAAATTGCAGCAGTGGTGGAGAGGAAGGAAAAGAGTCTCAAACTCCTCTCGTGGAAAACACAGTAGGGTTTAGATCCTTGTGCCGGGTGAGCGTATTGTGATAAAAGCCTACAGTTTCTGAGGATCTTTAAAGGGAAAAGGGAATCCGCGATTGTTTAAGGCGTTATCATGCCGGGAAAAATTCTGGGGCTGGATATAGGCAAAGACTCGGTTGCCGCCGTTCAAGTGAAGAGCGGACTGAGACGCTATCAGATCACCGCCTGCGCCCGGGTGCGGTTCGAGGAAAACGGCGGGATAGGTGGGGCCCTGGACAAGCTTTTTCACGAGTCGGACCTCAGGAGTGACACCTGCTTCACCTGCCTGCCTGGAGACTTTTTCTCTTACAGAAACCTTGAATTGCCTTTTAAAGACCCAAAAAAAATCAGGCAAACCATTCCCTATGAGATTGAAACCTTGATCCCTTTTGGTGCCGAGGACCTGATCGTGGATTTTACCCCCACTGAGCGCTCGGACCCCACCGAGGTCCTGGCCGCCTCGGTGAAGAAGTCCGTTCTTTCGGAATACCTCGATCATCTTAAGCGGTGCGGGATTGAGCCCGATGCCATAGACATCCGATGCATCCCCACTGTTTCATGGCTGCTCAGGCAGGCCCAGACCCCGAATCACGGGGTTTTTCTGGATCTGGGGGAGAGGAGCGGCACCCTTGTCCTGTATGCTGAAAAACGGATTGTCCTGGTCCGGGCCATTCCCTTTGGGAGCCCCAACCCTTCCGGTTCGGGCCCCGGCCAAGACCTCCCCGAGGCCGGGGAGTCATCCCCCTCAGAGGAGCTGGAACCCAGACTTGAAGGCCTTTGCAAGGCCGTCCAAAATACCATCCACGCCTTTGAGTGGCAAACCAAGAGGACGGTTCAGCCTGAAGCAATCTTCATTTCAGGAATGGGGGTTCTCAACGCGGAGATCCCGGACCTTCTCAGAAAATACCTGGATATCCCCCCCACCCGGGTCGACCTGAGCCGGGACGCGGGGATCCTTATGGACCAGGCCATTGTCAGTGCTTGGGAGCCTGCACTGATGGACAGGGCCCTTGCCCTGGCCCTAAGGGACGTCAAGCACGGGCAAGGCTTTAATTTCAGGAGAGGGGAGTTCGCGAAAAAGACCCATTATGTGGGCATTCAAAAACAAATCCGAAAAGTAGCCGTCTTCGTTATCATTATCCTGGCCCTCATATCCGCAGACATCGGGGTGGACTACTATTTCGAGAATAAGAGATACCACATGCTGGATGAAAGGATCTCCGAGGTCTTCAGGCAGACCTTCCCGGGGATCAAAAGGATGGTGGATCCGGTGCAACAAATGAAGGTCAAGATCAGGGAGGTGAAGACCTCGGCCGTCTCTGTTCCAGGGGTAAGCCAAGGGGGCAAGATGGTCGACATCTTGCGGGAGATTTCCCAACGCATCCCTCGATCTCTGGACGTCCACGTGGACCGCATGGTCGTTGACCCGGAGACCGTGAGAATTGTAGGCACCACAGCCACATTTAATACGGTGGACAACATCAAAAACGAGTTGGGGCCCTCACCCTACTTTGACGCCGTCACCATAAGCTCCGCCAATCTTGACCAAAAGGGCAAGCAGGTTCGTTTTGAAATCAAGCTGGACCGGAAACAATAGGATCTAAAGGCCACCTCAAGACATGAAGCTCGCAAAACGGGAAAAATATCTGGTCACCCTGGCCGCCTGCGTGATTGGAGCATTTATCCTCATTGAATTCCTCATCGCCCCCTTGTTTGAGGAAAAGGACCGGCTGGAAAAAGGGGTCATGGCCAAGGAAAAAGAGCTCAGAGAGGTGCTGCTCCTGAGCGCTGAATTTGAAGGGTACAAAAAAAACACTCAGGGGCTTCAAGACATCCTGGCCAACCGGCGGAAGGGGTTTACCCTTTTCTCATTCCTGGAAAGAGAAGCGGGCGAGGCCCAGGTGAAGGACCATATCAAATATATGAAGCCTTCCACTTCACAGACGCTGGGGCCATACAAGGAATCAAAAGTGGAAATGAAACTGGAAGGGGTTACCCTGGACCAACTGGCAAGGTATCTTTATCGGGTGGAATTCCAGGAAAACGCTGTCACCATCCGGCGGATGTCCATCAGGGAAAACAAGCGGGATACAGGTTACCTGGACGCCGTTCTTCAAGTGTTCACCCTTCAGTAGGGGACGCTTTAAAAGGTCTGTTTCCATGACGTGGGTCATATCAAAAAAGAAGAAATATGCGGGTTACACCCTTTATGTCCTATTGCTTACCCTGGTGTGCCTTTACTATCGCTTCCCTTCAGAGGCCCTGGCACAATATCTCCGTTCCTTCATGGAAAAGGGGTATCCCGGATACCATCTCACCATCCGTGAAGTACGGCCCACCCTGCCCTTGGGCGTGCACATCTCAGGGGCCAAGGTTTCTTCCAGGGCCCGTCCGGATGTGCCCCTCTTTTCGGCCAGTACCGCCTCCATCAGGCCCGAAATCCTGTCCTTTTTGCGGGGTCGGTCCGGATACCGTTTCGATTGCCGCGCTTACGGAGGCCGCCTGGAGGGAAGCGTTCATAGGGGTGATAAGGACACGGCCATTGCCTCATCCATGACGTTCAAGAACATGCGCCTCGAGCCCTTTCCACCCCTTGCGGGACACACCTTGACGGGGACCTTAAACGGGACCGTCACTTACGAGGGCCAAGAGGACCTGAGCAAGGGGACGGGCGAGGCCGATTTGACCATTTCCGAGGGGCGCCTGGAACTCCCCCAGCCCATTTTGATCTTTAATACCCTGGATTTCAGCGACCTCTCCGTCAAGCTGGTCCTCAAAAACCGCAAAGTCAATCTCGCCCGTTTCGAAATGAAGGGGAAGGCTGTCCAAGGCGAACTTTCGGGCACCATCGCTCTGACCGGTGATCTATCCCAAAGCCGGCTGAACCTTAGAGGCACCATCGAGCCCCTGGCCTCCTTTTTTCAGGATCGCAGAGGAGAAAACAATATCATCAGGCGCCTGACCCGGCGACACAAGGGAGGAAAGATTTCCTTTCTCATTTACGGAACCATCAATGACCCGAAGATCAGGATCATGTGATTCAAACAGCTTAGGAATGGAATAAGGGCGTGTATACCGCTTTTTTTGGTCTCAAAGAAAACCCGTTTAATCTGACACCGGACCCCCGATACCTCTTTTTGAGCCCCCATCACAAGGAGGCATTGGACCATCTCCTTTACGGGATCAACGAGAGGAAGGGCTTTATCGCCATTGTGGGCGGGATCGGCACAGGCAAGACCACCCTGTGCCGGGCCCTTTTGAGCCGTCTGGATCAGGGGACCAAGAGCGCCCTCATTTTTAATGCTTACATCTCTGATATGGAGCTCCTTCAGGCCATCAACCAGGAGTTCGGCCTTGAAGAAAGTCCCGGTGCCAAGAGCAAAAAGGACTATATTGACACCCTCAATCAATTCCTCCTGGACACTTTCAGTGCCGGGGGTAATGCGGTCCTCCTCATTGATGAGGCCCAGAACCTCTCCCAGGAGGTGCTCGAGCAGATCCGGATGCTTTCCAACCTGGAAACAGAGCGGGAAAAGCTGATTCAAATTGTACTCGTGGGACAACCTGAATTAAGGGAACTCCTGGCCACGCCCTCTCTGAGGCAGCTCGATGAGCGCATTATGGTGCGCTATGAATTAAAACCCCTGGAGCCCAAAGACCTGGCAGGATATGTGGAACACCGTCTGGTGGTTGCCGGGGCCCGGGGCAACCTGAAGTTTTCGGATAGGGCCTTGGCCAGGGTCTATGCCTACTCCCGAGGAAACCCCAGACGGATCAACAGCCTCTGCGACAGGGCGCTCCTCATCGCCTATGCGGAAGAGAAGTTCACCGTGTCCAGAGGGCTGGTGGAAAGGGCCATCAAAGACCTCCGGGGAGACGGCGCGATCCATCCCGTTACAAGGGGCCTGGGGACGCAAGGGGTCCATGTCCTTATCCTGGTCCTTGTTCTGGCCGTCTTTTTGGCAGGCTTTTTCGGCTGGACCTACAGGCGGCAAATGCTCGGTTTTCTCCTTCCTCAAGAAAAAGCAGCCCCCCTTGGGCGGGTACCGGCCCCGGCTCCCAGAAGGGAAACAAAGGCGCCTTCCTTGTTCCTGGAGGAGAAGGCCAGCCTTTCGGCCCTTTTCGGCTTGGCCGAACTCGGGGCCATGGAGGGGGATGGTCCTTCCCAAAGCGGGGATGTCACCCTGGTCTCCATGGACATCGGGCCTGAATACCATGTCATGTTTAAGAAACCTTTCCGGGTGCGCAGCTCCCAGGGGACCAATCCTGCCCCGGCTTACCTCGTGGTTGCCGAGGTGACCCAAGGGGGAGCCCTGGTGATAGATGCGGCCGGCAAGAAACAAGAGGTTAAGAGGGAGTTTCTCATCTCCCACTGGGGGGGTAGAATCTCCTGGCCCTACCTTCCCAAGGGCCAGGATAAACCCCTGATTCAGGGAATGCGCGGCCCTGACGTCTTGGAGGTGCAGAAGCTTCTGGAGAAGATCGGATACCTGGCCGAGCCGACAGGGGTTTACGACCAACCCACCTATGAAGAGGTCATGAGGCTCCAGCGCAATGTGGGCTTAAGGCCTGACGGCATTGTGGGCCCTCGGACCAGGGCCATTTTATACCTGATGTCGGATTGACCATGAGTTATATCCATCATGCCCTTAAAAAGGCCCAAAAGGAAAAGGACGCCCGTTACCGAGATTATTCGGGGATCCTTTCCGCACGCAAAGCCAGGAAGAACCCTTTTTTGGCAAAGCTCCTGTGGTGGATTTTCCCCTCCCTGGTCATCCTTTTTCTTGCCTTTACCTCCTATTCATGGTTTCATTCCCGGACAAAAAAGGACCCGCCGAGGTCGGCTCCTCCGAGCAGACAGGAAGCCGTGAGTCCAAGACCGCAACAGGTCGATCACGAACAGGCCCTTTATGAACGGGCCAGGCTGTTTCAGAAATACGGCCGCCTCGCAGAGGCCAAGACCCTATACAAACAAATCCTTGAGAAGAACCCCGGCTATGTAGGTGCTTTAAACAACCTGGGCGTCATCTATATGAACGAAAAGGACTACCCGGCGGCCAGGCTCAGTTTTGAGAAGGCCAACCTCCTGAAACCCGATTATGTAGACCCTTGCTATAACCTGGCCTGCGTCCACGCCCTTACGGGAAATCCCGAGCGAAGCCTTGCCTTTTTAAAAAAGGCCCTAACCCTGGATCCCTCGGTCAGGGAGTGGGCCCAAAATGACTCGGATCTCCGATCCTTGTGGGACCTCGACGCCTTTAAAGACTTACTGGCCGTGGACCGGACCGCGCAGAAAGGGGCCGGACAGGAATTGGAATAATCGTATGGATTGAAATTCTTGAAAAAACGGGCTCCATCGGGTAAGGCCATGGAGCTGGAACCGGGCCTGCTTCAGACGTGTAAAATGATACAACAATTATTTCGAGGAATTATGGGTGTAAGACTTAGGATAGGGATTTTGATGTGTTTCTTATGGTCCCTGCCGGGCCTCGGCGCCGGCCTCCTCCCGGCTTACGGGGCCCGCATCACCGGGCAAGAAGGGGTCACGTCGGCCGGCCCTCAAGGCACGGAAAGGGCCCAGAGACCGGTTAGACCGAGGCCCCCCCCGTCCCCGCCCAGGGCCCCCGCTCCGGCCGCGCCTTCCCCCGAAGCCGGACCGGGCCGGGAAGACAAAGAACCCGTCCGTGAAAAAGGCACCGCCGAAGAAAAAGACGCCAGGGCTGAACGCTTTGTGACCATTGACTTTGACAATGTGGACATCACCTTATTCATTAAGTTCATAAGCGAGTTGACGGGCAAAAACTTTGTGGTGGACAAGGCCGTTCGAGGCAATGTAACCATTATCTCCCCCACCAAGATCTCCGTGGACGAGGCTTACAAGGTCTTTGAATCGGTCCTGGAGGTACACGGGTTTACCACGGTACCGGCGGGGCGCGTCATCAAGATCGTGCCTTCGGTAAAGGCCCGCTCCAAGAGCGTGGAAACCAGGCTCAAGGAGGAGGCCGCAGCCCCTGAAGACAAGGTGGTGACCCAGCTCATCCCTTTAAAGTACGCGGACCCCGATGAATTAAAGAAACTCTTCACGCCCCTGGTCTCCAGGAGCAGCGTGATCGTATCCTATCCACCCACGGGCATGCTGATTGTCACGGATGTGCTCTCCAACATCGACCGGCTGCTGCGCATCACCGGGGTGATTGATGTAGAGGGGACCGGAGAAGAGATATCCGTCGTTCCCCTGGAATATGCCTCCGCCCCGGAGATGGCCAAGTCTCTGACCGCCCTGTTTCAGAGGACCACCCGCCGGGTCGGCAAAAGGGCGGTCACCATGGGCCCTTCCATCAAGGTGGCGGCCGATGAACGGACCAATGTGCTCATCGTCATGGCCTCTGAAACGGACATGCTGAAACTCAAGAAACTGATAGGCCTTTTGGACAAAAAGACCCCCCGCGGAGGGGAAGGGGTCTATGTGTATTATCTTCAGCATGCCACGGCCGAGGACCTGGCGGCGGTGTTGACGGCCCTGCCCTCCAAAGAAGGCCAGAAGAACCAGAAAGGCAAGGCCCCGGTGGTCTCCAAGGGAGTCCAGATCGTGGCGGACAAGGCCACCAATTCCTTGATCATTACCGCCAAGAAGGAGGATTATCTGGTCCTCGAGGGGGTGATCCAAAAACTGGATATCCCCCGCCAGATGGTCTACATCGAGGCCCTGATCATGGAAGTGAATGTCAACAAGGACTTTGACCTGGGCGTGGAATGGCGGGTGGCCGACCAGGTGGGAAGCCACGACGGCGGGGCCATCGCCCCCTTTGCCGGTTCCGGGGGCATCGGGGAAGGGGGGGCCTACAGCCTTTTCCCGGGTTTTAGCACCACGGCACCCATAAGTTTTCCCAACGCCTTTTCCCTGGGCATCCTGGGTGCGGGGATCAAGGTGGGGGATTTCGTGTTCCCCACCCTGGGGGCCGTGCTCCAGGCCTATCAAAAGGACAAGGACGTCCATATCCTGTCCACGCCCCAGCTCATGACCACGGACAACGAGGAGGCGGAGATCACGGTGGGGAAAAATGTGCCCTATGTGACCCGGCAGGAGACGTCTAGCATCGAGTTGGACTACAGCAGCTATGAATACAAGGACGTGGGCGTGACCCTCAAGATCACCCCCCAGATCAGCCAGGAGCGCTTTGTGAGGCTCGCCATCTACCAGGAGGTGACCCGGCTTATCGTCGATAAGGGCCTTGAGGAAGGCCGGCCCACCACCTACAAGCGGCTGGCCCAGACCACGGTGGTGATCAAGGACAAGCATACCGTGGTCATCGGGGGCCTGATCGACGATTCCACCCAGAGTACCGACTACAAGGTGCCCTGCCTCGGAAACATCCCCGGGCTGGGATGGCTCTTCAAGTCGGTTTCCAGAACCCGGGAAAAGACCAATCTCTATGTCTTTCTCACCCCCCATATCATTGACAACCCGGCCCAGGCCCGGGAGGTGTACCGGGAGAAAAAGGAGCAGATAGACCGGATCCGGGAGGGGGTTATCAAGATGTACGAGGGCCGGACCCAGGAGACAAAGGACATGCGGCTCTCGAACCTTGGCTATGAGCGCCTCAAAGAGGGGAAAACCGATGAGGCCATGAAATACTTCATTGAGGCCCTTCAGATCAACCCGGAAAACCCTTACGCCCTCCTCAACATGGGGGTGATTTACGAGATGCAGGGGAAGATCAATGAGGCCATGGACATGTACCAGAGGATCATCACCCTCAACCCTGATGAAAGGGCCGGGGTAGCCACCGATCCGAATAAGAAGGGCCGGAAACTCGTAGACATCGCCAGGGACAACCTGGAGGGACTCAAGAACAGGAACCCTTAGCCCGGGGCCCCGCCCGAGGATCTCTTACCAAGGGCGGCGGAGGACTGGAAGAGGCAAAAATGAAACTTATCGGCCAGATTCTGACAGAGACATGCGGGCTTTCGGAACAAGACCTTGCCCGCGCCCTTGAGATTCAGCAGGAAAAGGGAGGCAGGCTCGGCGAAATCCTGATCCAGGAGAAAACCATTTCCGAATCCAACCTCCTAAAGGCCCTCTCCCTCCAGTTCGGGCTCCCCTTTTCCCTGACCTTGCCCACCGAGGAACTCAAGACGGGCTTCACCGAGACCGTTCCGATCCAGTTTCTCAAAAAACACAAAATGGTACCCGTTATCAAGGGCGACCAGGCCTTTGTGGCCACCAACGATCCCCTCCAGTTTCAGCCCCTGGACGATATCCGCCTTCTTCTGGACCTGGAGCCCCTGGAGGTGGTCCTGGCCCCCCAGTCCCCCATCATCTCCCTGATCAACCTGGTCTATGATATGACCCGTGATTCCGCCGAGCAGGTGATCCAACACATGCACGAGGAAGACACGGATCTTATTCTCTCCGAGATTGAAGAGATAGGGGACCTGCTGGAAGACACAAGCGACGCCCCCATTATCAAGCTGGTCAACCATATCTTCTCCCAGGCGGTCAAGGACCGCGCCAGCGATATCCATATCGAGCCCCTCCACGACAGGATCAAGGTGCGCTATCGGGTGGACGGCATCCTCTATGACATGCTCTACCCGCCCAAGCATATCCAATCGGCCCTGATATCCCGGATCAAAATCATGGCCAAGCTCAATATCGCGGAGAAAAGGCTGCCCCAGGACGGCCGCATTGGCATCAGGATTGCCGATAAGAATATCGACATCCGGGTATCCACCCTCCCGACCGCCTCCGGAGAGCGGGTGGTCATGCGGCTTTTGGATAAGACCCATGTGCTTTTAAAGGTCTCGGACCTGGGCATGCGCAAGGGCCAGTTGAAGGAATTCGACCAGCTGATCCGATCCGCCTACGGGATCATCCTGGTCACCGGTCCCACGGGCAGCGGGAAGACGACCACCCTTTATGCGGCCCTGTCCACCATCCACAAGACCGATATCAATATTATCACCATCGAGGATCCCGTCGAATACCAGATCGAAGGAATCGGCCAGATCCAGGTGAACCCCAAAATAGACCTCACCTTTGCCAAGGGCCTGCGCTCCATTGTGCGCCAGGACCCGGACGTCATCCTGGTAGGGGAGATACGGGACCTGGAGACCGCTGAAATCGCTATTCAGTCCGCCTTGACCGGTCATTTGGTCTTCTCCACCCTCCACACCAATGATTCGGCCAGTGCGGTGACCCGCCTTATTGACATGGGAATCGAGGGATTCCTGGTCACCTCCTCGGTGATCGGCATCCTGGCCCAGAGGCTGGTGCGCGTGCTCTGTGAGGACTGCAAAGAGCCCTACACCCCGGACGAGGAATCCCTCCGGGGTATCGGGATCACCCCGGAGATGGTACAAGGAAAAACCATTTACCGGGCCAAAGGATGTTCGGCCTGCCTCCAAACCGGTTACAGGGGCAGAACGGGGATATTTGAACTCATGGTCCTCGACGACGACATCAAGAACCTCATCCTCAAAACTTCGGATGCCAATGCCATCAAACGTCAGGCCGTTGAGGGGGGCATGATCACCCTTCGAAGGGACGGTGTGCGGAAAGTCTTAGGCGGCGTCACCACCATTGAAGAGGTGTTTCGGGTGACCTACCAGTAGGGGGCGGGCCCAGGGGCCGAGCCAAATTTAACGCTTCACACAATGTGGAGGTCGGGTTATGAAGAAAATAGCTGTTTTCTTTGTATGTCTGGTTGTCTTCACGGGATTTGCGTCCACCAAGGCCAACGCGTTTCTAATCCCCTTTTGGGATGATGACGGGTATGTCTATGTCTTTTCGGCCTTTGGGGGAGAGGGGGGATTCTTGGCCCTTCACGGTACAGACGGCCACTGTCCTGTCACGGGCACCGCCTGGATCAACGGCACCACCCTGGTCGTGGGAGGCCACGCCTCGGGCTTTGAGATCGTAGACGAGGTGCTCGAATATGCTGATTATGATTTCCGGGCTCTGGTAGATATGGCCACCTTGCAGGGGCCCATGACCTGGTGGAACACCTGTTTTGAGTTTGGAGGGACCACAACGCTCCATTTCGGCATTCCCCCGACCACGGTGGAAAAGACCGTTAACCGGACCAGGAGATAGGCTGTGGTGGGCCGTACAGGAATCGAACCTGTGGCCAACGGATTAAAAGTCCGCTGCTCTACCTAACTGAGCTAACGGCCCACAAATTTATTTTTATTAGCACCTGTACGGCCCTTTGTCAAAGCCTTTTTTCGCGGATGGATTTCGGGTAATGCATAAGAATCACGAGAGGTTAAACAAGTTTTCGCGGATGAGGCTACGCTCTTCCCGGTTCGGAAGGTAGGGGTAGTTCCACTGCTTCACGCCGGGGAGGCAGTTGCCAAAGGGCCGGTTACAGGCCACCTCCCCTTCAGGCTCATGACACCCGGTGGTCATGAAGGGAACACCGGAATCGATAATGCCTGGGAGTTGGTCACGGGCTATACCGAAATCGGTGATACGCCCTTCTTGATCAAAGTCCATGGCCCCATATCCACTAAGGCCCTCTTCAATGAGGTAACGGGCCAGTTGCACCCGCAGATAGGCAGACCAGGGGGGCTGCGGCCTTTCCTCCAGCCTGGATCCTCTTTCCGCAAAAAAAGAGAAGAGGTGGTTGGCCACGCCCATGTGCCAGAGCCTGTCCATAAGGGAGATCATCTCCTTTTCCGTCTCTTCCATACCCACCATCAGGTGGGCCCCCACATGGGGCGGGCCAAAAACCTCCAGGCCCTGTTCCAGGATCTCCCAGTATTTTTCCCACTTGTGGGGACCTGAAACCCCCTTGCCCCGGTATTTGTCAAACAACTCGGGGGTGGCCAAATCAAGGGCTACGCCGATCTTGTCCGCCCCCGCATCCTTCATGGCCACCAGGGCGTCATCATTCAAGATGGTTGGGCTGATCAGGATGGATACAGGGAGGGCGGTTTCGTCCCTGAGACGTTCCGTCATCTTCAGGGTGGCGTCCCGGCACTTGCCATTGGTGATCATGGAAATACAGGTCCGCTTCACATAGGAAGGGGCCCTTCGAATGGCCTCTGTGGTCTTATCCATGGAAAACAGGGGCCAGTCCACATGGATGAAGCTCTTGTCCCTGTAATTCCCGGGCCGGCCCCTGGCGAGACCGCAATAGGCGCAGTTGGCGGAACACCCCTCAGGATAATGCACCAAAAGGTTGACGCAACGATTTACCGCACCACGGTACATCCTGCCCGGGACCAGACCGAGGGAAATGGCCGTGGCAAGGCTCATCTTGGTGAATTCAGGGCTTTCTTGTTTCGTCATGGGTGGATGCGACCCTTTCACGCTTAACAACCCGGGCCCCCTAAAGCCTGACCTGGTTTTCCTTGGCCTTGAGGATGGCCTTTGTCAAGGTGGGGACATCAAGGCCGTAGATCAGGTCTTTGTGCCACACAGAGGCCAGGTTCTCTTCAATACTCTCTTTACGGGCGGAACTCCATTTGAGGGCATTTTCCAGGCGGTGGAGGGCCTCGGTGGTGGTAAAAAAATCCCCGGTAATCACCACATTTTCTATCGCCCCGCCGGAAAGGGCCAGATAGATCTCCAAAAGCCCCCCTCTGGTCTTGAGCCGCCCGATGCCCATCCCCGCCTTGGGGTGCTTGTGGGTAAAGATCCATGCCGGGTTGGCATACCTCTCCTCAATGTAGTGGCGGATCATGTCCTCTTCCCATGGTTCGGGCCTGTCTTCCCGGAGTTCGACGTGGAAGGTCTCTTCAAAGGCCTCTTCAATGGACTGGGCCACCCTCTTCACCGAGATGTCCCACCCCAGTTCCCGCCGGACGGTGGTCATGCGCTGACTGAAGCAATTATACCCCTTGTCCTGGATCTTCACCAAAGGGGTGTTCATAATGTCGGTCATGAGTTTCACATCAAAGTCCACGAGAAGACTGGTATGAAAAAGGAGGCTCTTTCCCGTCTCTGATGCGGCGGAGAGCCCCGCGATCTTTTTGCCTCCCACTTCAAGGTCGTTCTTGGGCTGAAAGCGGGCCTGGATACCCAGTCTCTCCAAGGCCTCTATGAGTACCAGACTCATGGATTCAAAGACCCCTCCCACGCCCTTCTTCATACCCGGATAGTCCACGTCAATACCCAGACCCAGGGCCACCATCTGGGGCCCCATAATCACCGTACCTCCCCCCGTGCTCCTACGGCTGAACTCAATCCCCCGGGCCCGGCACCTGTCGAGCCTCAGGGCCGCCTCAATGTCCTGATATTTACCCACAATGACGGAGGGGATAAAGGTATACAGATGAAGAACGGGGGGGGATTGGTTGAGCGCCACCGATTGGGGCAGGGTATCGTCTATGGCCAGACCCCGGGCCGTGGTAAGGGGGGTGTCCAATTCCCTGAATAAACGCCAGTAAGCACCCATGACACATGCCCCGTACTAGGTGGCCTTGGCCTTTTCCTCTTCAGCCACCTTGATCTCCCTCGCGATGAAATCGGCTACCGCATCCCCCTGCATTAAGTTGCCCAAGTCGGAATCAAGGGATTCGGCCTCGATGACCAGGATCCATCCCTTTCCATAAGGGTCCGAATTGATCAGGCTCGTATCCTCTTCAAGCTCTTCGTTGATTTCCACGATCTCTCCGGACACGGGCGCCACCAGCTTGCCGATCCATTTGCGGGACTGGATCTTTCCGCAGACCTCCCCCTGGCTCACGTCATCTTCCTCTTCGGGCAGGTCGACAAATACGATATCTCCTGCCTCTTTCTGAAAGAAATCATTCATGCCCACGGTCACCTTTGTCCCTTCCACCCGGGCCCAGCTGTGCTCCTCGTGATAGTAAAGCTCATCGGGCATTTCATAGCCTTCAATGTTCGCCATATCCACGGACCTCCTTTTCTTTTTTTGTGGAATCACTCCCGCCCCCACGGGGGCGAGGTGTCCATGCCAAAAGCATGTGGATCGAACCTATTGGGTCTCCCCTTCCCGGAACCTGGCCCTTACGGCCCTGGCATGAATGGGCAGCCCCTCCGCCTCGGCCAGGGTGACCACCGTGTCTTTCAGACGGGCCAGGCCTTCCCTGCTCAAATACTGAAAGGTGGGTTTTTTGAGAAAATCATCCACGGACAGGCCGGAGAACATGCGGGCGCACTGCCCTGTGGGGAGCACATGGTTGGTCCCCGAGGCGTAATCCCCCACGGGCACCGGAGCGAAAGTCCCCAGGAAAATGGAACCCGCGTGCCTGATCCTGTTCAGGGTGATAAAGGGATCTTCGGTCAGGATCTGGAGATGCTCGGCGGCGTATTCGTTGGTGAAATCAACGGCCTGGTCCATATCCCCGGCGATAAGCACGTAGGAGTGCTTTGCCAGGGAGGAGGCAAAGATCTCCTTCCTGGGAAGGGATTCGTATTCCCTTTCAATAATACGGCATACCCTTTCCGCGATCTCCTCCGAGGTGGTGACCAGCACCGCCGCTGAATCAGGGTCATGCTCTGTTTGAGACAGGAAATCCAGGGCAATCAGTTCCGGATCTCCGCTATGGTCCGAGAGGATCAAGGCCTCGCTGGGACCTGCGGGAGAGTCAATGTCCACCTGTCCATAAACCAGCATCTTGGCGGCGGTGACATATTTGTTGCCGGGTCCCACGATTTTATCCACCCTGGGCAAAACCTCGGTCCCGAAAGCCAGGCCCGCCACGCCCCATGGGCCTCCCACCTTAAAGATCCGGTCGCAGCCGGCCAGATCCGCGGCTACCAGGGTGGCCGGGTTGGCCTTCATGCCCTTTCCCGGCGGAGTCACGGCCACCACCTCGGCGACCCCCGCGACCTTGGCGGGAAGGACCGTCATGAGAATGGAGCTGGGATAGGCCGCGGTACCCCCCGGAATATAGCATCCCACCACGTCCATGGGCCTGGTGATACGCCCGGCCAGGATCCCCTCCGTCACCTCCACGGACCACATGTCCCGCTCCAGCTGGGCCTGATGGAACCGGGTGATGTTCCGGGCCGCCCTTTTCAGGCACTCAACCACCTCGGGATCCACCTGATTATAAGCCTCTTGGATCTCCGCAGGGGTCACCTCCAGGTCCGCGGGGGAGATATCCTCCTTGTGCTTTTTGTAATGTTCCAAGGCCACGGCATCGCCCCGAGATTTCACATCGGCCACGATTTTCCGGACGTCTTCGTACACGGAGGAGATATCCTCCATGGATCTTTCCATGATGACCTTGCGCCTCTCGGGGCCCAGATCATCAATCCTCTCCGGTCTCAATTCTATATCCAATGCCTTCTCCTCCAATGATCTACAAACGCATAAAGTCTTTCAGGGCGTCCACGGTGCTTTGAAAGGCCAGGTCCTTCCAGGGGATCTGGTCTCCAGAAAAGAGCCCGGCTTCAGCGGTCTCATCCCCGGGCACGAGCTCTCCCGCCAGATACTGGGCCACATAGACAACGACCACCGGAATCTTGCCCGTATAGGAATAAACCCCCAGCAGCCTCTGGATCCGGGTCTTAAGGCCGCATTCCTCTTCTGTCTCCCTTACCGCAGCCGCCTTCACTTCTTCCCCGCGATCTACATACCCTCCCGGGATGACCCACTTCCCCTTTTGCGGCTCAATGTCCCGTTTGAGAAGGACGATTTTTCCATCCACTTCCACGATGTTGCAAGCCACCACCTTGGGGTCCAGGTAGAAGACAAAATCACAGGCCGAGCACACCAGCCTGGGCGGCTCATTCTCTTTTAAGGTGGTCGTTCTCAGCTCCTTGCCGCAGACCGGGCAAAAGCGCAGTTCCGGGTCATGATGATGCATATTATTGGGCACTTCTCCTTCATACCCCCCTGTCTTGGGTCGGGATACTCCCGTTTCAGAGGGTCATCAAAAAATTTTAGTATTCAATAGCGGGTTTTGGAAGTTTTTTCCACCTTTTTCACCGGTCCCCGGCGGAGCCCATTTTCTCAAAATGTCTCTCCACCTTTGGGTGACCCCTGGGGTGGGCGGGGAAAGGCCTTTGTGAACAGTGGCCCGTAAACCAGATATAGTCGGCCGCCTCCCGGGAGATTTTTACCGGTCCTGTCAGGGGATAGAGGACCACCGTCGCCATGGTGACCGGTATGCGCTCCCCCGTTCTTTCCGGAATCCCGAACCGGTCAACAATGTGACCGTTACCTGCAAAAACCACCATTTTCTCTTTGTGATCCCTCAAATAACGGGCAATCTCTTGGGCCATGGTATCTTCCCACGCACACTGGGCCTGGTAGAAAAACTCAAAACGCTTCAAATCCCTGTGGCTGTGACGCTTAAAAACGTCCGCAAGATAAGCCCGGTGCCTTTCATTTTCCAACCGGATGTCCTCCGCCAACTGCCGGCGTTCATCCGGCTCAAGACTGCCCAGGCCGGAACGGGCCACCTTTCTCACAATCTTGTTGGGGGCATTCAAGGCCAGGACTTTCCCTCCACCTTGTTTTGCGAGCAGAATGAGGGGCCGGTAAAAACGGTATCCGTAGCCCCATTGTTTGTGCCACTCCACCTCCTCCAAAAAGGCCTCTTCCGTGGAATCGCCCTGAAGATACCTGTCTATGACCGGCTGCTTGGGCCAAGGGAAAAATTCCATGGCCACGGCCACAGGCCCGTAACGGGCCATCAATCCCTGTAGTATCTGAACCTCTAACAAGTGATGTTCAGGATTATCGTGGACCTCCCCCACGAAGATGAGTTCACTGGATCCGAGCTTATCCATGAGGGTCTCAAAGGACAGGGCCTTGCCTGTCTCAACATGGACGATCTGTCCGATTCGAAAAGGAGACGGTGCTCCTTCCACGTGAGCCACAGGCAGCCTGGGCGGTTTGATAGAACACCCTCCTACGGCCAGGGCCAGAAGCATGAATACCAGGGTATGAATGGGGAAAGGGTTCTTCGCCATGTCCCTTCAAGACCTCTGGGCTCCCACCCCCTTCGGCCTTCTCCGTGGGGCCGGAGCAGAAAGGCCATTTCTGGATGGAAACCACCTGTCATTTAGCGTATACTGGTTCACATTATAACATGACACACCGGGATTTCCAGTCCCTCGAATCCCCGGGCTCAACCTTGAGGCGGGTATGGCCCGAGGGAACCTGCCCAAAGGCTTGAGGCAGGGGCGCTCCTATAATTTCAAAACGAGGTGGAAGAGATGAACCATGTCGCATGACAGGGACATAAAAGACATCCTCAAGGATTATCCCAAGGAGGTGATTCTTAAAGACGGGACCGGGGCCACCCTCCGGCCACTCAGCGAGGGAGATGAAAAGCCCCTTGAAGATATGTTCAAACGATTTCCGGCCCATGAGTTGTGGTTTTTGAATCTCGATCTGTCCAGGCCGGGACTTATTGAGGGATGGATAAAGAACCTGGACCCGAACCGTGTCATTTCCATTGTGGCCTTGCTGGAGGGACGTATCATTGCCAATGCCGCCCTCATGAAAAAGATGTACGGGTCCAAGAGTCACATCGGCAAAATCAGAATCGCCGTTGACCCCTCTTTTCGTGAGATCCGGCTCGGGACCTGGATGCTCCTTGACTTGGTTAACCTGGGCATGTCGATCGGCCTGAAGCTTTTGGTCATGCGCCTGGTCCGGGACCGGGACGCCTCGGTCATCACCGGGGTCAGAAAGCTTGATTTCGTGGAGAGGGCGGTCCTAAAAAACTACGTTCTAGACAGGGATGGAGGGCCTCATGACCTGGTCATTATGACCAAGCGCCTCCACACTGAATGGGACGATTTTTAGAATGCCCGAGGACAAACAAAGCCCGTATGAACTGGACCCCCAGAGGCTCAAGCAGGTCCTGCCCGAGGGCCCGGGGGTTTACCGTTTTAAGGACGGTTCCGGCCGTGTGATTTATGTGGGAAAGGCCAAAAACCTGAAAAAGAGGGTCCTCTCCTATTTCAAACCCCTGAACCTCCTCCCCCATAAGACAGCCCTCATGATGCAGAAGGCCTCCGGTCTGGATTTTATCCTCACCGCCACCGAGAAAGAGGCCTTTATCCTTGAAAGCAACCTGATCAAGAAATTCATTCCCCGTTATAATGTCATTCTCAGGGATGATAAACGCTATCCCTGTCTCAGGCTCGATATAACCGAGCCTTACCCCCGTCTCACCATCGTCAGAAAAATCAAAAAGGACGGTGCCCTCTATTTCGGTCCCTTTTCTTCGGCCAATTCCGTACGGAGGACCCTTAAGGTGATTGACCGGGTCTTTCAACTCCGAAAATGCAAGGGCAAAGGACTGCCCAAAAACGAGCGGCCCTGTCTCAATTTCCAGTTGAGCCTCTGCCTCGGGCCTTGCGCCCACCCTGTTTCGCCGGAGGAGTACAATGAGCTTGTCCGCCAGGTCAGGCTCTTTCTGGAAGGTAGGAATAGAGAACTGACTGAGGAATTAAAAAGGGCCATGACCGGGGCGGCACAAAAAATGGATTTTGAGCGGGCCGCCCGTATAAGGGACAAAATTCGGGCCATAGAGCGGACCGTGGAACGGCAGCGGATGGTTTCCGCCCATATGGAGGATCAAGATGTGATCGGTTTGGCCCACCGGGGGGACCTGTTTCAAGTGCTCATCCTCTTCGTCAGGAAGGGCTACGTGGTTGGAGACCGCCATTACCTGGTCAAAGACCGGGGAGGAACCCCTTCTGAGGTCATGGAAGCCTTTTTGAAGCAGTATTACCCCCGGGAATCCTTTATCCCTCCAAAGATCCTCATTTCCGAGGCCGTGGAAGATCTCCCCGCCATCACGGAAGGGCTTTGCGAACTCTCCGGGAGGAAGGTGACCATTTACAGGCCCCAAAAGGGGGAGAAGCGCAGACTGGTGGAGACCGCCCTGGCTAATGCAAAAAGCCTGATCGAGGGCCAGAGGGAAACTGAAGGGGCGGACGTCTTGGCCATGGCCCGCGCCATGTTGCACCTAAAGGCGACACCAAGGACCATAGAGGGGATTGACATCTCAAATCTTTATGGAGACATGGCGGTGGGAACCATTGTCTCTTTTATGGATGGGCTGCCCCACAAAGCGGGTTATCGCAATTACAGGATAAGGGTCGTGGACGGCATCGACGACTATGCCATGATGGCAGAGGTGATAGAAAGGCGCCTCAACAAGGGCTTTCCCCCTGACCTCTTTCTCGTGGACGGCGGCAGGGGCCATCTCTCGGCGGTAAAACGGGCCGTGGAGCGCCACGGAAGCCATGAAAAGGGGCCTTGCCCCGAGGTGGTAGCCATCGCCAAAGGAGATGGGGAGGGCGAGCAAAAACGGGACAAGATATACCTGCCGGGCCGAAAAAACCCGTTGATTCTCTCCCTGGATCATCCCCTACTCCTCCTGCTTATGCGCATCCGTGACGAGGCCCATCGGCGCGCCATATCTTATCACCGCAAAAAGAGAGGCAAGGACTTCACCGGCTCGGATCTGGATAAAATTCCCGGCATAGGGGCCAAAAGAAAAGCCATTTTACTCAACCATTTCAAAGACATAAACAGCATCCGACGGGCCAGTCCGGAAGCGCTGGCCCGGGTCCCGGGGATTGCCCCTTCCTTGGCCCAAAGCATTGTCTCATTTTTTGAGGCTGCAAATAGGCAAGAGGCTGAAAAAGCGAACCAATTGGGTTGACAGTTCCCACGTGGTTGTGATACCAAAACCAGGATTGTTCTGGGAATACCCCTGTTGCCACGTGAACCGAAAGAGGTTTGGGTTTGGCTGTCAAAAAGATCACCATATTTATGGTGCCTGAGGGCGCCAAAAAGGTCAAACAGATCAGGGTTCCCAGTTTTCTGCCCTTGTTTTTGCTCCTATTCTTCCTCGCTTCAGGGGCCTTTTTCCTGTGGACCATCCAGGATTACCAAGACATAAAGGCCACCTCTCTCCGAATGGCCCGCCTCCAAGAGGAAAACCAGAAGAGAAAGAATCAATTCATGTACTTGGCCCAGCGAATTGACCAGGTCACCGAAAAGGTGCGTGAGCTGCGGGAACTGGATCGAAAGCTGAAAGTTATGGTCAACCTGGAGACCAGCGAAGACAACACGGAATATGAGGGCCTTGGCGGCTCGGATGTCAAACTCTTGGATCCCAAACATGCCATGGCCAAGACGCATAAAGACCTGGTCCGCCTCATGCATCGGTCTCTGGACCGCCTGGACAGGGAGGTCTCTTTAGGGGAACATGACAAGGCCGAGCTACACAAATTTTTGGAAAGCCAGAAGGTGCTTCTCGCCTCCACACCTTCCATTTGGCCCACAAAGGGCTGGATGAGTTCCCGCTTTGGATACCGCACCTCTCCTTTTACCGGGAAAAAGGAGTTCCACAAGGGCATCGACATCTGTGCCAGGATCAACGCCCCCATCGTGGCCCCCG
>CAZNLL010000056.1:0-22503 GCA_964573885.1 uncultured Desulfobacteraceae bacterium
TAGGTCTCCATGATCTCTTTTTTCAGGTTGATATATTCCTGGCTTTCAAAGAGCTGAGGGATCTCTTTTTTGAGTTTTTCCACCAGATCGCTCACACCCTTTTTAAAGGCATGGCCTTGTCCCCCCTTAAAACGCAAAAGCACGGGCTCCTCAGGGTTTTCAAAGTTATTGCCGTAACACAGATCTTCAGGAACCGCTCCGTCTTTGGACATCTCCTGGATCAACTGCTTTACCGTAGACATCCTGCCCGTGCCTGCAATACCGGTGACAAAGACATTATAGCCCGGCTTTTTCATGCCCAGACCGAACCGGAAGGCCTCGACCCCCCTCTTCTGTCCGATGATCTCTTTCAAGGGTTTGAGGTCATCTGTGGTTTCAAAACCCAGGGTCTCAGGGTCAAGCCGCCATCTGAGCTCCTCCAAGGGGACTTCTCGATACTGTTCTTTCTTAGGCATTTATGTCCTCCCTATCCAATATTGACCGTCCTCGACACGACCCACCCTATTGAACCTCGACCTTAATGCCCCGTGCCTTGTGGGGTTCCCATTTGGGCATGAAAATCTCCAAAATGCCTTCCTTGTAACTCGCTTTGACCTCACCGACCTTTACCCTGCACGGCAGCCGCAACGTGCGGCTGAAAGAGTGAAAACGTCTCTCGATCCTCTGGGTGTGGCCGTCTTCCTCCGCTTTCCCAGACCGTTTTTCCCCGCTGATGGCGAGCAAGGTGTCATTGGTCACGGAAACGCTGAGATCCTTGGGGTCAACCCCGGGCAGCTCCGCCTTCACGATAAGGGCATCTCTTGTCTCGGTCACTTCCAGAGGGAGACTTTCGGGGAACCATTCCAGGCTTAGACCCGCCCCCCAATGGGACCGAAACCGGTTGAAGAGACGGTCCATGTCCCTTCTCAGCTTGTTCATTTCTTGGTCTTTCCACAAAATGAGTTCGGACATGATTTGACCTCCCTGAATGATCAAAGTCCGGGTTTTGTACCGGTTTTCACCACGAGGCATTTTAAAAAGGGGGCTCTTGGGATGCAAGTAATTTCTTGATCTCCCTTGACATCCTGTGGATTCACTCATCATGATAGGAACCCTGAGATCTTCCCAAGGAGCCATCATGCTAAAGCCCACTACCTCCGGCCCGCTCATTGCGGCCCAAGGCCTTTGTCGCATCTATTCCCTCGGCTCCACACAGGTGATCGGCGTCAAGGATGTGGACCTTCAAATTCCTGCCGGTGAGCTCGTGGTGTTGAAGGGAAACAGCGGCTCAGGAAAAAGTACCCTTCTCGCCCTTTTGGCCGGTCTGGACCGACCCACCCAGGGCCGGCTTACCGTGGCCGGGCAGGATCTTCAAAAGGCCACGGCCCGGGAGCTTAATCGTTACAGACGCGATGTGGTGGGCATGGTGTTTCAGTCCTTCAACCTCCTTCCCGCCTTGCAGGTTATTGAGAATGTGTGCCTTCCCGCCCTCCTGGCGGGTCGTGACTACGAGAAGGTCAGGGATCAGGCCCTGGAATGGATGGCGTGGCTGAATCTCGATCACCGTCTCGACCACTACCCCTCCCAGCTCTCCGGAGGAGAGATGCAACGCACGGCCATTGCCCGGTCCCTGATCAACAAGCCCTCCATCATTCTGGCCGATGAACCCACAGGTAATCTGGACAGCCGTAACGGCCGCATTGTGATGGACCTCCTGGCTGAACTGAACCACAGCCTGGGAACCACCGTGATCATTGCCACCCATAGCGACCTTGCCGATCCCCATGCCACGCTTCGGCTTTGTCTCAGGGACGGTACGGTCAGCGAGACGGGGTCATGGGACGAATAAGTCTCTTTTTTCATCTGACCCGGTGGCTGGGGATGCGCCAGTTCCTGATGCATCCCTGGCGCGTGTTGGCTGTGGTGGCCGGTATTGCCCTCGGGGCAGCCGTTTTTACCAGCGTGCGCCTGGCTGTGGATGCCTCCCTGGATTCTTTTACCCAGACCATGGATCTCATTTCAAGCCGGGCAGACCGGGTGGTGATTCGGCCCGGGGGCCGCATCCCCGAAGGGCTCCTCACCCGTCTCAAGACCCACCAGGCCGTGGAGACCGCCTCCCCCCTCATGAGCAGCTATGTCCGGGTTTCCGGAAACGAAAAGACCCCTTTTCTGCTCCTCGGGCTGGACCCTATCCTGGATCGGTCCTTACGGAGTTGGCAAGTGACTTCGGCTTCTTCCCTGGATCCCCGGGTGTGGCTGGATCTCATCCGCAGGCCCTATACCCTTTTTCTGGGTCAGGCCCTGGCCCGGGAATACAATCTCCAGGCCGGGGACACAGTAACCCTGGGGCACGTCCATGGGACCGCCGTCTTCCAGGTACTGGGAATTCTGGAACCCCAGGGCCTGGCCCTGGTGGAAGGCGGCCACGTGGCGGTGACGGATATCTCCACCATGCAGGAATTCACAGGCTCCCAGGGCTGGGTGGATCGCATCGATCTACTCCTTCGCTCCTGTGAGGGCGCAGCCCGCCAGATCCGCAACCTCCTGCCCGAGGGGATGGTTCTCCAAGAGCCCGGGGAGAGGAAGGAAACGGGCCGGATCATGATTAAGGCCTACCAGATCAACCTCTCCATTCTCAGCTTTGTATCCCTTTTCGTGGGCATGTTCCTGGTCTACAGCCTGGTATCGCTCAACGCGGCCTCCCGGAGAAAAGAGTGGGCCATCATCCGCTCCATGGGCGGCTCCTCAGGGCTCCTATTCATGCTGATCATGGCCGAAGGCGCGGTGCTGGGACTTATCGGCTGGCTCCTGGCCATACCCTTGGGCTCCTTTCTGGTCAAATACCTGCTTCGAGCGGTGAGCGGCACCATTTCCACCCTTTTTGTCCGGGTCCATGTTGAGGCATTGCAATTAGATCCATGGGAACTCGTGCTTTCCTTCGGCGTCACCCTTCTTATTGCCCTTTTGGCCGCCTTTAGACCCGCCCGAGAGGCGACCCGCATCGCCCCCCGGGAGGCCATGACCCTCCAGGACCTCCCTTCCGGCCAAGGGGTGCATAGCTTCCGAGCCACACTCATCGGCCTGATCCTGATCCTCCTTGCCTGGCCCGTAGCCAAGCTCCCGGGCACGCCCGGTTTTCCCCTGGCAGGCTATGTGGGGGCCTTCTTCCTGGTGGCGGGTTTCTCCCTCTTTTCACCCCTGGTCCTCCGTTTTATCGGCAAATCCCTTTCTCCTTTCCTGAGGCGCACGGCCGGAGAACCGGCCTTTCTGGCGGGCCGCTACCTTCACGACGCAGGGAGGCGCACGGCCATCTCTGTGGGTGCCCTGGTGACGGCCATGGCCCTGTTTGTGTCCCTGGCAGTCATGATCCACAGCTTTCGACAAACCGTATCCCTGTGGGTGAACCAGACTCTGGCAGGGGACTTCTTTGTCCGCCCCATGATGGCCGGGGTCAATCAATACAAAGACGCCCTCCCCCCCAAGGTGGTGGCGTCCCTCAAGGGTTTGAACCATGGGGTGGATCTCCTGCCCTACCGCAGGATTCACCTCAGATACGGCAAAACCCCCTACCAGCTTGAGGCCTTGGACTTTGAGACCTTTCTGCGCTATGGTGAGTTTATCATGCTGGAAGGCGACCTCAAGGCCATCACCCCCGCACTCCATGCCGGCGAGGGCGTTATCGTGTCCGAGGTCTTTGCCAACCAGACCGGAATGCACCAGGGAAACCACTACCGGTTACAGCTGGGAGAGGCCCACCTGGATTTGCCCATCCTGGGGGTCTTTCGCGATTATCGAACGCGGGGCGGGGTTGTGCATATGGCCCTGGGCCCCTTTCAGGACATGACCGGGGACCATACATGGGGAGGGGCTCGGTTCTTTTTTAGAGAGCCCCCCAAGGATCTGGGGGAGGCAACGGCCAAATTGCGTTCCCGGATCCTGCAAGAATGTGCACAGGGCCATCCCCTGGAAGTCGCCTCAGGCAGAGAACTGCGCCAGGAGATCCTGCGGATCTTCGACGAGACCTTTGCCGTCACAACTGTGCTCCTCCTCATCGCTCTTCTGGTGGCGGGGCTCGGCATCACCACCACCCTCACCGTCCTGGTCATGGAGCGGATGCGGCAGTTGAACACCCTGGTTGCTGTGGGGGCGGCCCACGGCCAAATCCGTTCCATGATCTTCTGGGAGGCCGTGCTCATGGTGATGGCAGGAGAGGGGATAGGCCTCATGTGCGGGCTGTTGCTGGCCCACTTACTTATCTATGTGATCAATTTCTATTCCTTTGGTTGGACCTTTCTCTACCGCGTAGACTGGAGCACCCTCCTCTTGTCCCTGCCCCTCATCCTGGCCACCGCCCTGGTGGCAGCCCTCCCGGCGGCCCGCATGGCGTTGCGCTCCTCCCCGGCCCTGGTCCTCAAGGAGTCTTGATATGAAGAGATGCTTTCGCGCCCCCCTCCTCCTGATGCCCCTCGTTATGGTGTTGTGGACGACCTGTCCCTCGCCTCAGGCGCAACCCTACCACCCCATAAAGGGACCCTGCGGGTTTACCTTTCCCCGGGACCACGGGGCCCATCCAGGATTCCGCACGGAATGGTGGTATTACACGGGAAATGTCCGAACCCTCCAGGGAGACCCTTACGGCTTCCAATTGACCTTTTTTCGACTCCAAATCAATCCTTCCGGGGCTGAAAAGGAATGGCCTCCCTCCCCTTCGGCGTGGCGCACCCGAAACCTCTATGCAGCTCATACCGCCCTCTCCGATATAGAGGGCCGATCCTTCTCCTTTCATGAGGCCCTGTCGCGGGAGGCCCTGGGCCTGGCCGGGGTCAGGCCACAGGGGGATGGAATCTGCGTCTTTCTGGACCGGTGGCACGCATGCATAGGACCCCGGGCCCATCTTCTCAAGGCCGACACCCAGGACTTTTCCTTTGAACTCCGGTGCATCCCCCTCAAACCGGTGACCGCCCACGGTGCAGGCGGATACAGCCTGAAAGGCAGGAACCCCCAGAGCGCCAGCTGTTATTATTCCCTGACCCGCCTCAGAACTTCGGGAACCCTCAACAAACGGGGCAAAACCATGACCGTGCGGGGGTCCGCCTGGATGGACCATGAGTACAGCACGGCCCCCCTGGAAAAAGACCTCTGCGGCTGGGACTGGTTCAGCCTCCAGCTGGAAGACAAGACAGAACTCATGCTCTACCTGCTCAGAGAGGTGGAGGGGGGCATTTCCCCCGCCTCCAGTGGCACCTTTGTGGACCGGTCCGGGATCAGCCACCCCTTGCAGCGTAAGGATATGCACGTGGATTTCCTGGAGCGCTGGGAAAGTTCCCGGTCAGGCGCGGTTTACCCCTGCCGCTGGCGGATCCGGGTGGACCCCTTGGGCCTGGACCTCACAGTGACGGCCAACCTCAAAGACCAGGAACTGGTCACCCCCAATTCCACCCGGATCACCTATTGGGAAGGAAGCGTTTCGGCCCATGGCCGGGTCGCCGACGGGCCCGTTAAGGGCAGAGGTTATGTGGAAATGACAGGATACGCAAGGCCCTTCCACGGGGCCCTTGGTATGGCCGCGGTAAACCAAAAAGATAGTCTGAGGTAAGATCATGGAAAAACGCCTTCCTCTATCCAGGACACACACGGCCCTTTTGATCTGGATCCCGGTCCTCCTCGGCCTATACCTGACAAGTCTTTACAGCTACCTCCTCTTTCACGCCATTGTAGAGCTCTTCAGTATCACCGTGGCCTTCGGCATCTTCATGATTGCCTGGAACGCCAGACACTTTATGCAAAACAATTACTTCCTGTTCCTGGGCATCGCCTACCTCTATGTGGGAGGCCTGGATCTGACCCACACCCTGGCCTACAAGGGTATGGGGGTCTTCCCGGGCTATGGGCCCAACCTTGCCACCCAGCTATGGATTGCGGCCCGTTACCTGGAAGGCCTGTCTCTCCTCCTGGCCCCCTTTTGGCTTGGCAAACCCATGCGGGCGGACCGCGTCATCGGTGGCTTCTCGGTGGTGGTCGCCCTTTTGATCATATCCATTTTCTACTGGAACGTTTTCCCGGTCTGCTTTGTGCAAGGGGCGGGCTTGACGGTCTTTAAAAAAGGAAGCGAGTACCTTATCTGCCTGATCCTCGTAGCGGCCATTGCCCATATGTTTCACAAACGAAAAAATTTTGACAGATCTGTCTTTTCCCTGATTGTGGCCTCCATTTCAGTGACCATAGCACAGGAACTGACCTTTACCTTATACATCAGCGTATACGGTCTCTTTAATCTCCTCGGCCACCTCCTGAAGATCTTTTCCTATTACCTGATATACAGGGCCATCATTGAAACAGGCCTGGTCAAGCCTTACAGCCTGCTTTTCAGGGATCTGAAACAAAATGAACAGGCCCTCAGGCAGCGGGAGGAGCGGCTCAGGTTGATGGTGGAACACCTTCCTGCAGGGGCCGTGTACCGGGAAGGCAATAACCTCTATCTGAACAAGGCCGTCAAGGAAATCACCGGCTACGGGTCCAATGAAATCACCACCCTGGATGGATGGTTCTCTCGTCTACACGGAGAAAACGCCCCCGGGATGCGGGCCGCCTACGAAGAGGACAAGAAGGCCCGTTTTCCGACCTCGCGCACCTTTTCCATAACCAGGAAGGACGGCTCCTTGAGGCACGTGGAGTTTGCCGGCTATTCCTTTGAGACCGGGGAGATCTGGCTTGTCTATGATGTTACCGCCCGCAAGAGGGCCGAAGACGGCCTAAAAAAGGCCCGTGATGAGCTGGAAAAGCGGGTGGAAGAGCGGACCGCCGAGCTCTTGAGAGCCAATGCCCTACTGAGGGAAGAAGTCGCTGAGCGCAGACGGACCGAAGCCTCTCTTTACACCTCTGAACACAAGTATATGACCCTGGTTGAAAGCTCCCTCACGGGCATCTATATGGCCCAAGAGGGAAAAATCATATTTGCCAACCAACGCTTCAGCGACATATACGGTTATGAGAAAGAGGGCGTCACCGGCATGGATACCCTCATGCTGGTCCATCCCGAAGACCGCAAATTTGTACAGGACATGAAAATAAAGCGGCTCAAAGGGGCTGATGCCGCAAAGGAATACGAATTCCGGGGACTCAAAAAAACGGGCGAATTCATCTGGATAAAAAGAAGCCTGGCCATGAGCACCTACAACGGGAAACCCGCGGTACTGGGAAATGATATAGATATTACCCAGCGAAAACGGACAGAAGAGGACCTCCGTCAGTCCGAGGCCCAACTCCGGCGTCTTTCCGCCAAGCTCCTGAGCACCCAAGAGAAAGAGCGAAAGCGCATTGCCATGGAACTCCATGACAGTATCGCCCAGAGCCTGGCGGCGGTCAAGTTCGGTCTGGAAAACAGCTTAAATTCACCGGCCGATGAAACCACCCAGGAAGGGAGCTCCCTAAAGACCATCATTTCCACGGTTCAAAACGCCATTGAAGAGACCCGGAGGATCATGACCAACCTTCGGCCCCCCATGCTGGACGACCTGGGCATCCTGGCCACCATTTCCTGGCAGTGCAGGCAGTTTCAACACATTTATTCGGGCCTCCACATCGAACCAAATATCCAAATCGAGGAAAAGGACATCCCGGAATCCCTCAAAATCGTTATCTACCGGATCCTCCAGGAAGCCCTCAACAACGTGGCCCGCCACAGTCAGGCGGACCGCGTCGATCTCTCTTTGAAAAAAGAAAACGGCACCCTGGAGCTCCTGATCCGGGATAACGGTATCGGTTTTCAAGGAGAGGGGATGGGCCCTGCCCAAGAGATCAAGAAGGGATTTGGGCTTTCCAGTATGAGAGAACGGGCTGAACTCTCGGGAGGATCCTTAAGGGTGGAATCCCTGGCCGGCGGAGGGTGTATTATCCGTGCCCTGTGGACAGGAGAGGTCCAGGGTCCTACTTCGTAACCAGGCCCTTTTCCATGGCAAAGGCCGTTAAGGCGGCCGCGTTGTGAAGGTTCAGTTTCCTCATCAGATTGGCCCGGTGCTTTTCCACGGTTTTCAGGCTGATGCAGAGGTAGTCGGCAACATCTTTGTTCTTATACCCTTCGGCAATCAGCTTTAAAACCTCCCGCTCCCTTTGGGTAAGGGTATCCCACACCGAGGCGACCACTACGTCCCTTCTTCCCTCCAGGTAGCCTTCGATAACCTGGTCGGAGACACCGGGACTCAGGTACCTCTTGCCCATTAGCACGCTCTTGATTGCCGTGGTGAGTTCAGAATGGGTGGCATCCTTGAGCACATACCCGTCCGCGCCGGCCTTCAGGCATTCAAGGACGTATTCCTCTGTCTTGTGCACGGTCAGGGCAAGGATTTTTGTTTTGGGATGGCGCTTTTTGAGTTCCCTGATAGCATCCAGGCCACTCATCCTGGGCATGGATAAATCCATCAGAACCAGGTCGGGGGTCAGCTCTTCGATGCGGCGAATGGCTTCCCTTCCATCCTCAGCCTCGCCGACCACCTCAAAATCCTGCTCCCCTAGGAGCAGGGCCCTGAGGCCCTCCCTAAGAATGGTATGATCCTCCGCGATCAGAATGCGAACCTTTTTGTCCATGATTCAGGCTTTGCAACGGATAGACCTCTTAAAAAAAGAGCGCCTCCCACCCGATGGCCGAAAAATACAGGGTTTTTCAAGAAAATATGGGGTCCTTGCCTTATTTACCACAGGTTTTATCTCACGTAAAGTCAGAGTAAAAAAACGCCGGGCCCCGCTTCGCCGGATATTAGGATCAAGGATTTTTTATCCGCATGTTTAGAACCCTAATTATTGAGGACAACGACGCCTTCAGGGAGGTCCTGAAAAGGCTTCTCAGCTCCCGATTTCCCTTGATGGTCTTTGAGGAGGTGAAAGACGGCGACCAGGCCCTGCAAAAAGTGGAGGCCTTTGATCCTCATCTGGTTTTCGTGGACATTAAGCTGCCCGGAAAAAACGGCCTTGAAGTCACCAAACAAATCAGGGCCTCCAACTGTGAGGCCACCGTCATCATTCTCACAAGCTATGACTCCCGGGAATATCGAGATGCGGCAGACCTTTGCGGGGCCAACCATTTTCTCTCAAAAAGCGATTCCACGGCCCATGAGATCTTGGCAGTGGTGGCAGCTGTATATCCCGAGGCAGAACCCAAATAGGATGGGGGCGTCAAATAGTTGGTTTCTCCCTCAAAAATACTCTGTTTACCCCATTTACCGGCCCCCGTCGGATAATTAAGTTATGGGTTAAGGGATGCAGGAGATTCCAAAAGACGAACCCAAGATATTGGCAGGAACGTCGGCATGGAGCAAATCATAAAAATTCTGATTGAGCGCCTGGCTTGCAGGGGCATGGAATTAGGCAATATCCCTCCTTACATCAGGGACTTAGCCAATGCCATTTCCTTCTATGGTCATGGTGATGTTGAAACCTTGAACACCCGTCTCCAGTTGATGGGCTGGCATGATTTCGAATTGGATGACCACACCTTGCAGTTGATTGTGGCCATTCTGAAGATGCCTGAAACCGGTACACCCGATTCCAGGTACACCCTGAGAGAAGGGGTGAGCATGGAATTTGAAGATGTCGATATCACCTAATAACCGTAACGAGTAAAGCCCCCCGTTCACAGGACGGGGACTGGCGGCATTTCTCTTAAAGAGGGGGGCCGAATCATGAACAAGACATGCAAACCCGTGGGCAAAGGGGGACACAGGAACATCTTTTGCCCCTATTACAACGAATGCCTGAATTACGCCATCCAAGAATACTGGGAAGACTGGAACTGTACCTCCTGTGAAAACGTGGCCAACGAAGAGGCCAAGCCGGAAATGAGGATGACGGTCAGTGGCAGTGTTCCCTATTATGAACTACTTTTGGACTCCTAACCGTAAAAGGGAGGCCTGTTTTAGGACAAGGAGAACCCGTCAAGAGACACCTTTTTTTGCGGTATCGGTTGTCCACTTTCATGGAAAGGAGGGAAGAGACATGGTAGAGATTAAGAAAGTAGAAAAAAAGGTTTCTTACGCAGCCAGTTGTCATGCCCCCGCGTGTCACGCGCCGGCATGCCACGGACCGGCATGCCACGGACCTGCATGCCACGGGCCCTCATAGATTGAAGCATCTGCCTGCGGCCTGGTTTGGGGAGATCTCATAGATCTCCCCAACAGTTTCCCCCCTTGATGCAGCCTTTACGGGATAAGTGGATTATGAAGATCCCAGGACATCCCGCAGGACCCGGCCAATTTCTTCCATTCTATAGGGTTTTGCTATGGCCCCCCGGAACCCATAGTTTATAAAACCAACCAGGACCGGATTGCCCGGGTATCCGCTGGAGACAATGCCTCTCACCTTGGAATCCAATTTAAGAAGTCTTTGAAGGGTCTCCTTCCCGCCCATTCCGTCACGGACGGTGAGATCCAGAATGACCGCGTCAAAGGGCCGGCCCGATTCCTCCGCCTGCTTGTAGAGATCGATCACCTCACCGCCCTCTTGCGCAAGAACCACCTCATAGCCGATGCGGCGGAGCATTTCGGCTGCCGTATCCCGGACCAATTCTTCGTCATCCATGAGGAGGATCCTGCCTTGTCCAAATACGGGCCCTTGCTCTGCTGAGGGCCGTTCCTCCATCTCCTCCTCCCTGCAAGCAGGGAGATAAACGAGCACGCTCGTGCCCTCACCTATCTGCGAATCCGCACGGATATACCCGTCATGGCCTTTCACGATAGAATAGGCCGTGGAAAGGCCGAGGCCCATTCCCTGTTCCGTCCAACTCTCCTTTGTCGAGAAGTAGGGGTCAAATATCTTGTTCAAGTGCTCCTTGGGGATGCCCACGCCTTGATCGCGAATGGTAATCTTCACGTAGGGTCCGTTTTTCATGGGCATGCCCTGATCATCCTTTTCGGTTTTAATGACCACATTCTCCGCCATCACCGAAATGATCCCTCCCTTGGGCATGGCATCCTTGGCATTGACCACCAGGTTGTTGATCACCTGCCTGATCTGATCCCGATCAAAGCGGGCCATCCACAGATCATCGGGAATGCTGAACTCACATCTCCCGTTGGAACCTGTGACGGCCAAATGGGCAGTGTCTACAATAAGTCCGTCCAGGGCTGCGATCTGTTTGACGGGGGATTCACCCCTGGCAAAGACGAGGAATTTCTCCGTCAATTCCGCCGCATTCATACAGGCCTCCTGGGCGTCGTTAAGACTCTTGTAGGCCCTGTCTTTGGGGTCCATATCCATTTGGGCCAGATCAATATTGCCCAAAATCCTGGTGAGAATGTTATTGAAGTCATGAGCAATGCCCCCGGCCAAGGGAACCAGGGATTCAAGCTTCTGGACCTTTAAAAGCTCTTCCCCCGCCCTTTTTCGTTCCCGTATATCCCTGGCTGTGAGGAGGACACTGGAGGGTCTGCCCCGCTTCATGATAAGGGCGGAACTTACCTCAACGGGTATGCGCTCTCCTGTTCCGCTTACCAAGGCGGTCTCACAGAGGTGGACCTCTTTGTCCCCGGCGAGGCGCTTGGCCAGGTGATCCTTGAGGACCGGTGCTTGATCAGGAGGAAGGAAACCCGCGATGTCCGCCCCCAGTACGTCTTCCTTTCTGTACCCGGCTGTCTCAACTCCCCCTTTGTTGATGTAGTTGATTCTTCCATCCAAATCCATCATGAGGATGATGTCCTGCGCCGTCTCGGTCAAGAGGCGGTATTTTTCCTCGTTCTCCCGCAGGGCCTTTTCAGCCTGACGTTGTTTTGAAAGAAGCAGGGCGTTCTCCACGGCCACAGCCGCCGGGCTGCTCAATGCGGTAAGGAAAAAGAGATCTTCTCTGCGGAAACCATGGGGCACCCGGACAGAATGGACATAGATGACTCCCCGGACCACCGACTTGGTGATCAGGGGGACGCACATGATGGATTTGATCCCCATCATTTCAATACTGTCGGAGAGGTGGGCTTTGTCCTCCTGACTGGTATCGGACATCACCATGGCCTTGCCTTCACGGATGACCCGGTTTACCACGGTTCGGGAGTAGTCGATCTTGACATCCCTGTCACTCTCCCGGACCCTGCCGGCCACCTGCTCGAGTTGGGCGGTCTCAAAATTCACCAGCAAGACCGCACCGCTGTCAATCCGCTTGAGGGCGGGAAAAACAGCCTCCATGATCTTGGCACACAGGGTGGAAATATCGAAAGGCTGCATGAACACGGTGGAGAGCTCATAGATCAACTCCAGGTTTCTCCTGTTCATCATGCGCCGGTCCTTGTGAAGAGAGGGCTTCCCCGCCCCTGCCCCATATTCCCCAAGATCAATAGCATACCGGGGAGATCTCCCATCCACCGGATAGTCCTCTCCCAGAGTAATCAGGGTGCCCCCCACGGCAATGAGGCTGCCTTCCTTGACCACAGCGCGCTGCCCCGGCTTCAAGAGCCGTCCTTCAACCCAGGTCCCGTTGACGCTCTTCAAGTCCTCCAGGAAAAAGGAGCCGTCCTTCTTGGAGATCCTCGCATGCTTCCGGGACACAGAAGGGTCCTTTATTTGAATGTCGTTACCAGACGCCCGTCCTATGGTCAGGACATTGTATCTCAAATCAAAAGACTGCCCTGGCCTTGGACCTCTGATAATAAAGAGTCGGGTCATCCTTCACTCACCTCTTTTATGGCTGCCGGGCCCCGGACAATAAATCTTTCAGGGCCCCGGAGAGATCGGGAGAGGTAAACTCAAAACCCATATCCAACAGTCTTTTGGGGATAACCTTTTGGCCGTTAAGGAGAGTGGTGGCAAATTCGCCCATCTTGAGCTTGAGCACAAAACCCGGCACCGGAGGAAGAAAGGTCGGCCTGTGAAGCACTTGCCCGAGGAACTTCGTCATCTCTTTGTTTCTCACGGGGTGAGGGGCTGTGCAATTCAAGGGCCCGGAAATATCCTTTCGGTCCAGGACGAACCCATAGATGCGAACCAGGTCCTGTTCGTGAATCCAGGATATCCACTGGCTTCCATGGCCCAAGGGGCTCCCCAGTCCTTTCTGGAAAAGGGGCAGCAACTGACCCAAAGCACCTCCCTTCCGGCCCATAACAATCCCAAATCGGCAGATGACGACCCGCAGCCCCAGGTCCTGGGCCCCCAAGGCCTCAGCCTCCCACTCCTGGCAGATGGAAGCAAGAAAATCTTTACCAGGCGGGCTCTCTTCATCCAGCGCTTCGTCCCCCCGAAACCCATAGTAACCCACCGCTGAGGTACTGAGAAAAAGGGCCGTCTTCCTCTCACTTGCAGCCAGGGACTCCACGAGGTTTTGGGTGGTAAGCACCCGGCTTTCCCGGATGAGCTTTTTGGTCTCCTTGGTCCATCGGGTAAAAATGGAGGCCCCCGCCAGATTGATGATTACCTCGTGCAAGGGGACTTGTTTCTGCCACGCCCCCTTTTCTCTAGGGTCCCCCTGTAGAAAGGATGCCCCCTCTGGGAGGGTGGCGTCTTTTTTGATGGAACGCGTGAGCAGGGTAACCTTATGCCCCTTTTCAGTGAGTTCCCCAGCAAGGGTTGTGCCCACAAAACCCGTCCCTCCGGTCACAAAAATCTTCATGCCCCTTTTCTCCTCAAACCGTGTTTAAGGTTTGTATAACTCATTTAGGGGACCCGCCCTTATGAAGCCGTTCACACGCCGGATCTCATTGAATGCCGGGTGAGGGCAAAATCGTAACGTACCGGATCTTCCGGGGCCCAACGTCGAAATCCACGGGTAACCTCCATGACGGTTCGCACGTCCGCCGTTTTCCGCCTTGTGAGTCCCAGGGAACGGGAGATTCGGTACATGTGGGTGTCCAGAGGAACCGCCAGCTTGGAAGGGGGGACCTCCCCCCACCCACCTGGATCCACCCTGTCCTGGCGCACCATCCATCGCAGAAAAAGATGAAGCCGCTTGCAGGCGCTCCCCTTTTCAGGGGAGGGCAAAAGGCTGTTGGTAACGCCCTTGAAAGGGTGGGTCAGGTCCTTGACAAAGAAAGAGAGGGCAAGAAGGACGCCTTCATGATCCGGCCTGAAATGGGAGAGGAAACAATTGTAAAGGGAGCCATACCGTTGAATAACCCTCTTAATCCCCCAGAGCATCAAGGCGAGTTCCTCTCCCGTGGTAAAACGGTGTCTGAAGTCTGAAAAGGTCCTCTTTAAATGCTTTTCTGAGGTGTGTGTGAGAAAATGGTAGGGGGAAGGGCCCAAAACTTCCATGACCTGGCCCACACTGCGCAGGATCTGGTTGACCCTCCCGTAGGCCAGGGAGGAGGCCACAAGGCCTGCCACCTCCCGATCCCGTTGCCCGGTATAGTGGTAAAGGAATTCCAGGGGATCCGGATGAACCCACTTGCGGGAGTTGTACCTCTCATAGAGCTGGTCGAGCTCGGTCTTTCCTGAGGCTGGCGGAATCCTGAGCATCATGTGCCTTTCCCGGTGATATACTCCCCAGGGCGCCTGTCTTCAACCCTTTCTGTGCAAGGGGGTATCCCCATTGACGCGGGTCAGGCGTTCTCCTGGTACCGGGGCAGAATAATCTTGAAGGTGGTACCCTCTCCTTCTTTGCTTTCTATGGACAGGGCGCTGTTCTCGTGTTCTTCGATGATCCTTTTGGAGACACACAGCCCCAGGCCCGTACCATGGGCCTTGGTGGAAAAAAAAGGGTCAAAAATCCTATCCCTGTCTGCCTCGGAGATACCGCTGCCGCTGTCCCTGAGGCGAATCTCCACTTGGCCATCCACCCTCTTGGTGGCCACCCAGAGATGTCCTCCCTCGTCCATGGCCTCCATGGCGTTCTTGATCAGATTGAGGAAGACCTGTTTCAACCGCTTCTCATCCCCCACCACGGTAGCGGCCTTTTCCTCGATGTCGAGATGGGTCTCAATCCCCGTTTTTTCAATATCCTCAGCGCTCAGGGACAGGACCTCCTCCAGGAGGGCCTTGAGGTCCACCGGCTCTTTGACCATTTCCCTGGGCAGGTAATAACCCCTGAGATCCGAGAGGAGATTCTCAAGCCGTTCCACCTCCTCGGCAATGACGTGGAGCTTATTGAGATCCTGCTCGTCACGGTTTTTCCGAATCAACTGCCTGGCAAAACCGCCGATCATCATGAGGGGGTTCTTGATCTCATGGCTGATCTCCGCCACCAGTTGGCCCAGGGCGGCCAGGCGCTCTGATTTTAAAACCTGCTCCTGAAGGGCCCGGGTCTCGGTCAAATCCCTCACAATCCCTGTGAAGAAAAGCCCCCCTTTTACTTCGGTCACTGAAAAGGAGATGGAGGCCGGAAAAACCTCTCCCCCTTTACGGGTGACCATGATCTCGGATTCGTGGCCGATACGCCGGGGAACCCGGCTTTCCACATACCTTTTTACCGCTCCCCGGTGATCGCGGCTGCACCCGGGCGACATGATCACATCCAGATCGCGGCCCAACACTTCTTCCCGGGCAAAGCCAAAGAGCTCTTCCGCGGCCCTATTAAAGAACAAGACCTTGTGATTCTCGTCTATGGTCACAAAGGCCTCGTTCGTGTTTTCAACGGCTTGTCTAAGAATCACCGCCTCCTGGGCTTCGGGGCGGCGATCCTCGTCGGTCCCCATGATTTCTTTGTCCTAAATAGAGGTTTGGATCGACCTAATCCTCTTTTTCAAACTGGTCCTTGGCGGCGCCACAAACCGGGCAGGTCCAATCATCAGGCAGGTCTTCAAAAGGGGTACCAGGATCTATCCCATTGTCCGGATCCCCTTCCGCGGGGTCATACACATAACCACAAACAGAGCACACATATTTATCCATTTCTTTTTCCTCCCTTTTCTATGTCCCAATCCCCTGGTCAAAACCACCGGCCCGCCCAGGGAATCGGTGCCTAGGATAACCGTATTCATTTAAAAATAAGAGACATACCCCCAGAATGTCAAGCCAGTTCGCCCGGAGGGGAGAAGTGGGCCTTATTGAGAGAGCCCAAATAGCCATTCGTCCAGAAAGGCCAGGAGCTCCCGGTTAAAGTCCCGGGCCTGCTGGATGTTGGAAAGATGGGCGGCGGAGTCCAGGATGATCAGCTTGGATCCGGCAATGGCCTGATGCATGGCCTGAGCATCGGCCACCGGGGTGCCCGCGTCTTCCCGGCCGACCATGATCAAGGTGGGCCTTTTGATTTGCGGGAGCCGATCCAAGACATTGAGTTGGCGGATGGCCTGGCTGCAGCCTACATATCCGGCCACGGGCGTAGCCAGGAATATTCTGCGGATCTCTTCCACTTCCGGCGGGTTTTGGGCCAGATAGGCCTGAGTAAACCACCGGGACAGCGTCTCCTCGACCAGGGCTTGCATACCCTCCTGCCGGGCCGTGCGGATCCTTTCCTCCCAGATTTCGTGGGCCTCCGGAGGGACCACCGCGGTGGTATCGCACAGGGCAAGGCTCTTGAGGCGGTCTGCATGGTTGAGGGCCAGGATTTGGCCTATCATACCGCCCATGGAAAGCCCTACCCAGTGGACCTGATCCACCTTGAGTGCATCCAAAAGGGCCAGGGCATCTTCGCCGAGTTGTTCAAGGGTATAGGATCCTTCAGGGGCCTCGGTTTGGCCATGGCCGCGGATATCGTAACGCAGCACCTTGTAAAAGGCTCTTAGAGCGGCCATCTGGGGGTTCCACATAGCCAGGCTGGAGGCCAAGGAGTGGCTCAACATGATCACCTCACCCCATTTTCTCCCCGAGAATTCATAATTCATCCAAATACCGTTGGCTTTCACCATCATGGGCTTCACCCTCCTCAGAAAGCGGCGCGTAAGGCTGAACGACGCCTCGATTAATTAAAGAAAAAGGCCTTTGACTCCCCCCTGAGCCGCCTGACATGGTTTTCCACTGCTAGGTGTGTTTGAAACCGCCCGCCTCTTCCTCGCTTAAGGGACGGGTTAAGGCATGTTTTTCAAAATGCTTCAGGCAGCGCCTTATATCATCCAAGAGCAAATCCCCAAGATCGCGACTGAATCCATGACGCACCACAATTCGCTGGACAGGCAGGTCCTCACAATGGGGGGGAGGGTGTAGGCATGCCGGGGAAGGGCCTCGTCCCGGGGGATCTTGTATTTGGGCATCTTGATAGACATGTCCGTGGATGCATGCACATCATCCAGAAGCACTTCCCTCACTGCATCTTTGGTATGTAACGCCATGTGGCATTCTCCTTGAGGTTGCTGGGTGGTTGTTTGCCTTTCTGATTGATTCATTTCTACTCTTCCTTATGAACCATCATGTTGAGAGGGGGTGATTCGCCCTTTTTATCTTGACCCATATAGAGAGTTACATGGGGGAAGGGGATTTCAATGTCTCTTTCATCAAAGGCCTTTTTCAACCTTTTGTTGAACTCCCGACCCACCGCCCATTGACGGATGGGCTTCGTCTTGGTCCTCGCCTTTATGACCACCGCTGAATCCGCAAACTGATCCAGTCCCAGAATCTCGATAGGTTCAAGGATGTCGTCTTTATATGCGGGGTCCTTCCGGAGTTCTTCATCCACCCCCTTGACCACCTCGATGACTTCATCCACATCCTCTCGGTAGGCCACCCCTATCTCGAACACGTATCGGCCGTAGTCCTTGGTCATATTGGTGACCGTCTGAATCTGACCGTTGCGGACAAAGTGTACATTCCCTGCGAGGTCTCGCAGGACCACCAGCCTTAAGCTCATGCGCTCCACCACCCCGCTTTTGTCAGCGATCTGCACGACATCACCCACACGGATCTGGTCTTCCAGGAGAATGAAAAACCCGCTGATGACGTCCTGTACAAGGTTTTGTGCGCCAAAGCCCACGGCCAGTCCCACAATCCCGGCGGCGGCCAGAATCGGGCCGATCTCAATGCCCAATTCCCCCATGACGGTAATGGCGGCCACGATGACGATAGCCATAAAGAGGATGTAACGAATCACAGAACTGAGGGTATCCGCACGCTTCTGGAATTCCGGATCCCGCTGCTTTTTGGAGGCCGGAAAGAGGCGGTTTGATATAAACCGGGCCACCCTCAAAGCCACCAAGGTGAGGATGACAATAAGCAACACCCTCAAACCACTGGAAACCAGCCATTGACTTACGAGCTGAAAGTACTTTTCAATATCCATTTCGCTCTCCTCATCCCCTGTTGCGGTTTTTCAAATCGGTCGAGGTCCCTTAAAATAATTTATGGGTGAAAGATATGTTTCTCTATTTTAACCAAGAAAGGACACTCATCCCGATGAGGCGCCGATTATTTGACCACTCTCAGGGTGTGGCTGGCCCTCAGGTTTTTCCAAAGCTCCCTGATGATAAGGGCTGCAGCCTCATCCCGGGAGAGGTCTTCTTGGCCGGATGTAATACGACAGGACTCCATCAGGGCCTTATTGGTGGACCACAAACCGTATTTCATGCGAATGTATCTCCCCAGAGAGGACTGGAGGGAAAGGAGGTCGGCCTCTTCCATCCTTGCCAGGTTTGTCTTGGCCTTTAGGGGCAACTTTGAGGAAAGGTCCTCAACCGCTTCCTCCACCGTACAGGGTATCAGCGGTGTCTCTCTGCTGGGCTCAGGCATGTCCATATCAATAATGCTGAGGCGCAGTGCGGTCCTGAGAAGGCTTTTGGCGGCGTCATAGATATTGGCATCCTTGCTGGGCCTTGACCCTGCCACGTTCAGAATCTCAATTTTATGGTGTTCCAGCCAATAACTGATGGCCTTGGCCGCAGCAAAGGGGTCCATTGCGTTCAGGTCGATATGAAGCAACGGGCGGTTGTTCTTTTCCGCCATTTCCCTTGTCAGTGCAGACCCCCCGGTCAGTTTTTCCCGGCAAATGATCAAGGTCCCGTCTGAATGAAGGACATTTTGCTCCTGCCACCCCGCAGAACTCTCCGTAGGCATTTCCTGTAACTGGTATTTCTCCGGCACAAGACCAGCCTCGCTCCTCCGCCCCTCTGGTACCCATCCACCATGATTGAAACCCAATTCCATAGCCACATCCAGGGCCGCCTGCTCAGCACCGGGTTGGCCACTTGAGATGATCTTTTTAAGCATTTGACCTGTCTCTTCTACTGAATCAAATCCTGGGAGCAATAACGCCCCAATGGTCAAATAAGAAATTGGAGCCTTGATCCAGGCACATGCTGGGCCTACAGATCCTCCCTTATTTCACCATTCGGCAGCATGTTATCTGGATGATATTCCCCTCTTTCCTCCATCTGATACCGGACACAGCCATGGTTGTTGACCAGACAATAATTCTTTATCCAGTACCTTTCTAATCTCCCTTGGACCGTATAGGCCTTAATGGGGCAACACGCATACCACTTACACGACCTGATTTTTTGCTGGCTGATAAAATCCTCCTCCCCGCTCACTTCAAACCCCGGTACCCGCTCCGAAGGGCCGGCCACCGTCCCCCTTCTTCAAAGGTGTTATTAGACCGGCCTCTTTATCCGCAACTGCCTGTAAGGAGCCCGGATCTTTCCAAAATCAGATATGTTCAAATTATTCTAATACATACAGGAGGAAATAGACAAGTCCGGAATTGACCAGAGTCGGCGGGTGGACGTTTTGAGGGATTCGGGTGCCGGAACCCGGGATATTAAAGTATTTTATCTTGGTTCGGAGGCTGATGCGCCTGAACCCCGGCATTTGGCAATTCATCCCTTGAAATCCCCATCTCGTCGCAAGCCCCTTGCGGCATCCTAAGAGCCCGGCAATAATAAGATGAAAACCATAGAAAACAGGGGCGCCCGTGTACAAAACGCCACCCAAAGGAGGAAGCATCATGTTGACACGCCGGGTATCGCGTCGTTCCTTTATGTCCATCGCAGCCATGACAGCACTGGCTATGGCCACGGACTGGCGAAAGATTGAGGCCTTTGCGGCACGGATGGGGCCCAAAAAGGACTATCCCACCGTGGTGATCGGGGCCGGCCTGGGAGGGCTCTGCTCCGCCGCCCATCTGGCAAGGCAGGGTGTTCCGGGATTACAAGGCAGGTAACAAAGGAGCCTACTACAAGGAAAAAGAGCGATGGACCGATATATTGATCCGGCGAACCGAGCAACGCCTGATTCCGGGACTTCGTTCCATGATCGAGGTCAAGGAGGCCGGGACCCCTCTCACGTGCTGGCGGTACACCGGGAACACCCAGGGGGCCATTTACGGATTCGAGCAGTCCATGGACAATGCCTTTATGAACCGTATCGACAACCGGACCCCGGTTAAGGGACTCTACCTCGCCGGTGCCTGGGGCAATCCGGGGGGCGGATTCGGGGGCGTGCTGAGGGCGGGTGCGCGCACCTTCGAGCAGATCATTGAGGACTGGGGCTAAAAAGAAGAGAAAGGAAAGAGCTGATGATGATCAAAGGACTTGTTTTTTCGGTGCTCAGTGTAGGAATTATCATGAAATTCAGAAAGGAGCTCTTCGCCTTCAAGCGCCATGGACCTTATATGTTCGTGGCGGCGGAAGCACTCCTGCTCTTGTTTATCTTTAATGGAAAATTCATGTTTCAAAACCCCTTTTCCCCTTGGCAGGCCCTCTCCTGGATACTGATGCTGGTATCCGCGGGGCTGGCCCTTTTTGGGTTTCATGCGCTTAAGAGATACGGAAAGGCGGTTGAGGACTGGGAGAATACCACCCGGCTGGTCCATGAAGGGGTGTTCACCTACATTCGTCATCCCCTCTATGCGAGCCTCATGTTTTTGGCCGGGGGCATGCTGCTAAAAGACCTCTCTGTGCTGGCGGCAGCGGCGTTTATTATCACCATCTCTTTTCTGGTGACCGCCTCCAGGGTGGAAGAAAAGGAGAATCTGGCCAAATTCGGGGTTGACTATGAACGCTACGTCCTCAGAACAAAAAGATATGTCCCCCTCATTGTTTGATTGAACCCCGTCAGTCCGGGTGATAGAAAAGGCCTATGGAATTCCGATTAGACACCCGGCGAGTGGTCACCTCCCTTGCCCTGACGGGTTTATTCAACACCATTATCGCCCTCTTTCTGACCCACCTGGGTTTTGGCGGCGGGTTTTGGATCAACTTTATTTTTTCCCACTCCATCGGCCTGTGCATGTGTTCATGTATCCTTGCCGGGCATGTCCTTGTAAGGCGTCCCTCCTTGATCGGCCATGTGCTTCTTCTTTTGGTGACCATGCCTGCAGGGGCCACGGCCGGCACCTTTATCGGCGCCCGGATCGCAGGCGTATCCTTCTCAGAGATCCTTCGCGGAAGGCCGGCGCCTCAGTCCCTGTTGAGACCCTCCGTCGTCTCATGAGCCGGCTCTCCCGTGAGGAACCCCGTCACCTCCGTTATGTCCGCGTCCAGCACGGCGGCAGTGTGCGCCTGATTCCGGTGGATGACGTCATCTACTTCAAGGCCCAGGATAAGTACACCCTGGTCATCACCCGGGAAGGGGAGTCGCTGATCAGAAAGGCGGTCAAGGACCTGGCATTGGAATTGGATCCTGAAAGGTTTTGGCAGATCCACCGGGGGACCATCGTCAACGTCCAATCCATCGAGCGCGTGAGCCGCTCCATGACAGGGAAGGGTATAGTCAGGCTCAAAGACCGGAGCGAGCCCCTGGCGGTCAGTAACCGTTACATGCACCTCTTCAGGCAGATGTAACCACACCCTTTTTTCACAAGTCCCCATACTCCCTGAGATGCCCCTGCGAGTGTCAGGGCTGCACTCCCTTTACGGCTTTGCCACTGGGAGGAAAACAGGCGGAAAACCGTAAACTACACTTAACGAAATAATGGCAAAAGCGTTCAGTAAGCTTATCGAATAATCACGGCGCCATTAGGGGAGGCGCAAGTCATGGCGCATTTGAGCGAATTTTTCAAAATTTAGCGCAACCTTATGGCTGCGACTCCGGGGTCGGGAAGCCGTTTTCTCGAGAATGCCATTGGCTGGAATAATCGCCTGATCGGAAATGTAGCGAGCAGGGGTACCGGACCTGATCAGGTCAAAGGGCCTTCTAAGCCTTTGTGGTGATAGATGTCATGGAGGTGGGATATGCCAATGTGATTCCACCATGGCTTTTCGGGTTCCTTTACTGACCAAAAGGTCGCAAGTATCTGACCTGGGTAATGACGATGGTTGGAAATTGCGGCTTATGATTTATAATAAGGCTGAAATTGATGACCAGGCTATTGCTTTTGTTTAGTTCCTCCATCATCGGTTTGGAAAACATGTCGCTGTAAACGACATGGTTGGCCCCCTCAATGTGGCCTTTTTCAAATTTCGCTTTGTCACGAAAATCAACAAAGGTGCAGGCACAAACCATACCTGTAATTCTTACTGACGTAGCCCTGATCCTCATATGGTGTCACAATCAAAAGAGATAAAGGTCATCGTTTGAAGCGCAAAGATCTTATTCGCCAACTTGTCGAGGCTGGATATTTGAGTGCGGGCAACGGCCTTTTTTGGCATAATAAAAGGGCTTGCGGAATTGCCGCAAGCCCTTAATTTTTCATTGGTAGCGGGGGGCGGATTCGAACCACCGACCTTCGGGTTATGAGCCCGACGAGCTACC
>CAZNLL010000057.1:0-22332 GCA_964573885.1 uncultured Desulfobacteraceae bacterium
ACAAGGTGGAACGAGAAGAAGGAAAGGGCATCAAGGAGTATCTTAGAAATACGCCTTTTCTTTTATTGACCTTTATAGGGATCTGTTTGCTTCTTCTCTTCCTATCCATTTGCTTTTTTGACCCCTCTACGAGACCCAATGAAAGGCATACCTCGTGCCTTTTTATGGCGGGTCTTATCCTCGTCTTGTATCTCTTACACAGGACCTATCATTTCAGTAAGAGGCGTGGGCTGAGATTGGGGTTGATCACGGTGAGCACCGTGTTTGCCGCAGGATACTTGTCCGCTGCAATCATGTGTACCGTCAGTTATCATAAATACGGCCGGGGCTTGACCGGCAAGAGGTGGGAAGTCTTCAGGATGATATCCGAAAAAATCAGGCGGGACATGCCCGAGGTGACTGTATTCACAACCGGCCCCATAAGTGCCTGCGCATTTTTCTTTTTTACCGGCACCCCGGCTTATGCCCTCACGGAGCTCATTAAGGATTCAATCAAAGTCTCCGACTATCTCGGAGGGCATGAGGGAGTTTGGATACACTTCAGAATCTCATTGAGAAAAGGGAGCCGTTATAAACAGGCCTGGTTCCATCCGGGTCTGAGTGAACAACAGGTCCAGAGATATTTCTTGTCGCATCACCTTTCACCGCGCTTACTTCAGGAAAAGGAGGGCCTTTTCCTCTTTCAGGTGGGTTCAAATGAATGAGCGCGTGTCAGAGGCCGGGGGCATTTGAGATGGGCCTTGTGTGTAAAAGATGTATTCTCCCCGCTGGTTATAAGAGCATCACCTTTGACAGGCAGGGTGTCTGCAACTACTGCAATTATTATGACAGGGTGCGCCGTAGCGCTGGGGTGTTGACCGCCCAAAGGGGCTGCCTCGACCTTAAGTTAAGGACGATTCCCCCGTCATCGCAATACCACTGCCTTGTGGGTCTATCAGGCGGCAGGGATAGTACATACGTCCTTTACAGGCTCAGAAATGAATACGGCCTGAATGTCCTGGCGGTGACCTTTGACAACGGGTTTCTTACTGACTATGCCAGAGATAACATTGAGCGTGTCGTAGAAAAACTGGGTGTCGACCATTTCTATGTTGATGGGAATTGGGATGTTCTTAAAGGCGCCTATCGCCGGGTGATGGTCAGGTTCGCCTATCCCTGCATGGTGTGTTCCTTTGCCATGCTGGGTCAGTTACTCAAGGTGGGCATCGAGTATCATATCCCCCTTGCCGTGCATGGGGTAACACGGGCCCAGATGTTCAAGGAGTTCCATCCTGCAAGTCGTGATCCAAGGCTGCCCTTTCTTGAACTCAACCGCCGGCCGTACTCTGCTGAAAATTCCAGGTATGCCTGGAAACAAGCCTGCGGACAGATGGAATATCTGATCCGATACGGCCTGGGTTCCTCGAAATGGAGATCCCGTTTTATGGCCTTCTTCTTCGGTCCGAGGCAAGGGCTTGATCAGGCACCGATTGTCCCGGAATTTTACGGCCTTTTTCTCTGGGAGCCCAGGGATGAAGCGGAAATGATCCGCACCCTCTCTCGTGAGACCGGGTGGCGCCGACCCGGTGGTGATAACCCCATGGCCCACTATGACTGCAGGATCTATCCGGCTGCAGAATACCTCTCCATGGCAGTATCAGGATATTCCTTAACCTGCCCCGAGCTCAGCTTTTTGGTCCGGGAGGGCCTTTTGTCCCGGGACAAGGCCCTGTCTCTTTTGCCTGAAAAGGGGGAGGTTTTCATGAGTGCTCAGGAATCCCTCTACTTGCTCTGCTCGCGTCTGAATATTGATAGAAAAAGTCTATCCAGGATCCTGCTAAAGGCCCGGATCCGGCAAAAACTGGCCCGTTTGATCCTCCGCACGGGGAGGCACAGACGAAGCAAGGCCTTTAAGGACTAAGGGATATAACGGGCGGATTGGAAATAGTTGCATCCGTGGCAGGCCTCGACAATGCCCCCCCTCATGGCCTTCCGGAATGTCTGATAGGCCTGGCCCTTCCATATTTCCTGGAGTGAGGCGTGTCTCACATTCCCTACGGGATAGTTGTAGCAGGGGTATACATCTCCGCTGGGGGATATGCGCATTAACCACCAGGGAACGGTGCATATTCCTTGTTTTACGGTAAAACGCGGGTGGTAGTAGTTGATCATGTCATCAAGGCTGAATTCATGGGGCAGGGTGCGGAACCGGGTTCCTTTAAAGGGACGCCGCCTTATCTCCTCCAGCTGGTCTCGAAGGATTTTACGGTGGGTCTCATCCATGATATATGGCTCCTGTTTTCGTTCGGTGGGGAGCCTTGAATCCAGCTCAGCTCCAAACCGATCCAGGGCCGTGTCATAAATTTCCATGAAGGATTTTTCCACACCCATGGCCTCGGCCGTATCGGCAACCGCTGTGAGGGACTCTACATTTTCTCTGGCTATAACGGTGAAGGTATTGATAATGGGGTAGTTTTTACCCAATCGATGCTTGGCCTCCTGGATGTGGTGGATCCCCTGAATCGTTCTTTTGAAAGCGCCCTTTTCAGCCCTCATAAGATCGTGGTGTGCTTCTGAGCCGTCCAGGCCAATCCATAGGGAAATAACTCCAAGGTCTACAAGACGCTCGGCCATGCCCCTGTCGATCATGGTGGCATTGGTGCCCAGGACGCAGAAAATGCGTCTCGTGGCATAGGCGAGAATGTCCCATACGTCATCCCGGAGAAAGAGCTCACCTCCGGTAAGAATCCCCAGGGACCGCTTAAAAGGCATGCCGTCTATGACAGATAAAACCTCCCGGGTGGTCAACTCCTCTTGGACGGGATGGATTTCATCCAGATTATGCCTGCGAAGGTATTCTGTCACAAAGCACATCCTACATCTAAGATTGCACCGGTACGTCAGTTCAAATCGGACCGTATAAAAGGGGAGGGGGTGACCCCCGGGCATGGCAAAAGAAACCTTGTGGTACAAGCACCTCAGCCGAGGATATACCCGCTGCAATGCAGAAAAAATGGATGGATTCATACCCTGTTACCCCTGAGCCAGAATCATTGAGGTGCGGCTTAACATGTCAGGAATATAGGGAAATGAAGCCATCAAGTCAAAACAAATGAGAAGGACCTCCGGATGTGGGGTTGCTAGGACCTTGAGGTAAAACAAAGGCTCGTCTATATTAACCGGGGTCTCTGGACCTTTGCCCTGTCACCTCGGCCCTTTGAATAAACCCTTTTTCCATTTTTCATTTTTTATGGCCATTGACTTTCGAATAAGGGACTTTTTTTACCCCATCTCCATCCTGAAGCTTAGGTCTGTGCTGGAGCAGACCCAGTGGATGCCCCTGGAAGAGTTGCGCGCATATCAGGAACGAAAATTGGCCTCTGTACTTAGACAGGCTTACTGTCACGTGCCTTATTACCGTGAAACCTTTCAAAGATTGGGGCTTCGGCCCTCGGATATCCGGTATATCGATGACCTCAAGAAGCTTCCCCTGCTGGGAAGAGAAACCGTCCGAAAGAGGGGGGCATCCTTAAGGGCCGATAACGCAAGGCGATTTCATCCCCGCATCTATAAGACCAGCGGTACATCAGGTCAATCCCTGGAATTTTGCCTCGATAAAGGGGCTAACACCCTCGAATTCGTCTATTACTGGCGGCACTGGGGTTGGGCCGGGTTCAGATTGGGGGACCCTTTTGCAGAGTTAGGAAGCCAATACTTCTTGGCGCGAAAGAAACTGGATAATGCGTTATACTCTTGGCAGCCATATCTCAGGAGACTCATGCTTAATGGGAGCCAGGTTTCCCATGATTTGGTGGAAGGCATGGCCAGGGCAATCAGAAGATACAGGCCAAAATTTCTCAAAGGCATGGCGTCCACCCTCTATTATTTCGCCCTGTGCCTCAAGGAGGCGGGGATCGACGATCTCTCTTTCAAGGCCGTTTTTTCCACGGGGGAAACGTTTATGCCTCAATATCGTACGATGGTGGAAGGCGTCTTTAAGGGGCCTGTGCTGGATTCATACGGCCATATGGAGCGGACTGTAGCCATTTCCCAGTGCCTTGAAGGGGGTTATCATATCAATTCGGACTACGGCATCATGGAACTTGATCATGCGGAAGCCTCTGCCCGGGAAAAGACCATCAGAGGTAATGTAGTCGGTACCTCTCTTTATAATCTCTCCATGCCTTTTATCCGGTATGATGTAGGTGACCATGCTGAGATTTTCTTGGATAAGCGGTCTTGCCCGTGTGGCCGGACCCTTCCTCTGGCCAAAACGATTCATGGGAGAAGAGAGGATACTGTTGTGACCCCGGATGGACGTTTTATTACATCCATGTTTCTGCTGCCGGATTTGATCGAGGGAATTCATTTTGTACAATTCATCCAGGAGTCAAAGACCCGGCTTTGTATAAACCTGGTCCCTGGAGAGGCGTGGAATGGGGGTAAGGAAGGCAAGCTTTGTCTCTATACTAGGAAGCTGGTGGGTCCGGATATGAAGATCCGGATTCGATCTGTCACCCCGGGTGATCTTCTAAGGGATGCCCCGGGCAAATACCGGACTGTGATTTCCCAGGTGAAGGCCTCTGGATGATCCTCTTGAAAGAGCGACTCTTCACCTCCCTGGAGACGAATACTGCTCGACGATTTCGCGGCCCAATGTCATCATGTCGTGAATCCACGCGTAGGTGAAGCGTCCTGCCCTGCCGGAGATCTTCAGGTTCTTAAAGCCATGTAAGAAAAGTCCTATTTTATCGGCCTTTTCCCGGGAGTCTGTTTTCAGGACCGGATAGCAGTCATGCATCCGGACAAGGGATGCGTCTATAATCTCCCCCTCCCTTGCCCAGCCGATTTGAGAAATCTGTGAGCAGACGAGTTCAATGACTCTTTCGTCTTCCAGATCCCAGACCCAGTCCCCCTCCTGGGCAGGGATTTCAGCGATCAGGGATGTTTTTCCGGGCGGTGACATGGCCCTGCTCCTGTTTTTGGGTTCGTATATCCTGGTAAATATAAAATCAGGGGAGGGAAAATAGACGGTGGCGCTTTTCGTGACGGAGGCCTTGTTCAGGAACAGGGCGACCAGTATGACATGGCGGTATCGAAGGGCCTGTGCGAAGCGCATGATATCTTCCGGCGGAGTCGGGGCCATGAGTTTCACAAGAAGCGGCATTGGTAAGGTGCTTACGATGTCCTTGGCCTGTATCTCCTTTTGTTCATTGATTTCTATTGCCTGGATTCGGTCATAGTTATGGAAGACTCTGGTTATTTTTGAATTGACCAGGATATTTTCCTCACCGCAGCATTCGGCAAGTCTTCGGGGGATCATACCGATCCCCATAGTGGGGTAGTGAAATGACCCATCCAAATGCTGCGATTTGGCCTTTTGTGCACCCACCGCCTCTAAAAGAAAGGATTTTAAGGTAAGTCCCGTGAGCCTTTTCCCTGCGATCTCCACGGACAGGTGTTCACAGCGTTCTCCCCACAGTTTTTCAGTGAAATTCAGCAGGAAAAGATCAGCAAGGGTCTTGCCGTAGGTATACAGGGCGAAATCCTTGAAATTCCCCTGGGGAGAGACTTTTTTGAGCCTTGAATGAACCAGTTCAAGAACCGCCTTGGCGAGGGTGGAAAGGCCCATATTCCGAACCAGGTTAAGGGGCGAAAGGGGGAAATCGATAAATCGGTTGTCATAAAAAATCTGACTTTGGATGTGACAAGCCTTCAAGTCTTCACCTAGAAGCCTTTTGATTTCCCGGGTTGTCTGTCCGTCCCTATCATGAAAACGATGGGCACCAGAGTCGAAGAGGAATTCTCCATGTTCCAGGGTGCCACAATTCCCTCCTATGCGGTTTGTCGCCTCATAAATGGTGAAAGGAAGGCCCCGTTTCTTGGCATAGTACCCGACCACGAGGCCTGCCATACCCCCACCAAGGATCGAGATCCTTCCGGGGCCTTTATCTCTACCCATGCTCATGATTACTGATAAGGTGCCTTCGGGCGGGTTGTCAAGGAGTCTTTCAGCCGAAATCCGGGTCAGTTTTGTGATAAGGAAGGGTTCTATGCGGCCGGATTCGGGTTCTATAAATTGATCACCTTGTCGGCCAGCTGCATGGCGGTTACGATATCCAACATATTGGTGGTTTCACCCACCTGCTTTTGCTCCAGGAGGTCAAAGTGGGTCAGGCAGGTGCCGCAAACAAGGATGTATATCCCTTCCTGCTCCAGTCCCTTCAGTATAGGAAGGACCTCGGAATCGGAAATGGTCAGTTTAACGCCGTTATTTACAAACACCAGTCGCCATAGTTCGTCGCCCATTTCCTTAAGGGTTTTAAGAAAGCTCACCATGAGCTTCAACCCCAATTCGTCATCTCCATGACCCATTCGGTCTGTGGACACCATGACCATGATCTTCTTTTTTCCCTGGTGCGTCCCGGGTTCCTCGGCCGTCGCATCAGACAAAGGCGCCCCGCTTGCTGTTCCGATGACGTGAAAGTCTGCCCCTTCTTCTTCAAAGGATATCTCAAAGTGCTGGGTTCCTAAAAAGCGGGACACGTTCTGTTTGGCCGCCTCATTGTCCACGATGACCCTGACCTCGCCGGGGCGGTGCCTTTCAATAATTTCCTTGGTTTGAAGCACCGGGGCAGGACAGGCCAGCCCTCGGCAATCGAGTGTCTTTGTCAAATCCTAATTCCTCCTGATCCACCGAATGAAGGGGCCATGGGCCTCGCGTTCAATCCACAACGATCTTTCCTGCAGGCCCTGGTATGACCTCACCGATAAGGGTTGCTTCTGGAACTCCCCCATTCTGGAGGGCCTCCAGCAGGCCTTCGGCCTTTTTGCCATCCACACAAATGAGAAGCCCTCCCGAGGTCTGGGCGTCAAAAAGCACATCCTGCATCAGGCGGTCCACTGATGAAGAGAACTCTACCATGCATTCCCTATACTCCCGGTTTTTAAAGGTCCCCGCCGGCACAAGGCCCATTGCCGCATATTCCAGTGTGCCCTGGATAACCGGAATGGTCCGGCTTGAGAGCCGCATGCTCAACGACGACTCGGCCAGCATCTCCGCCAGGTGACCCAAAAGGCCGAAGCCCGTAATGTCCGTGCAGGCGTGGACGGGGTAGCGCTCCATGATCTCGGCCGCATCCTTGTTCAGCTGTGCCATAAGGCGGGTGACGCCCTCCACGGTCTCCCCGGAAGCGAGACCGCCCTTGATGGCCGTATTTATGATGCCTGTGCCCAGGGGTTTGGTTAATATGAGGCTGTCACCTGCCAGGAGGCCCTTCTTGGTGAGGACCCGATCCGGGTGGATGAAGCCGGTCACTGAGAGGCCGTATTTGAGTTCCGTATCTTCTATGCTGTGCCCTCCTACGAGGACCACGCTGGCCTCGGTCATTTTGTCCAGGCCTCCCTGGATGATCTGACGAAGGACTGTCATGTCCATGTCTTTCAGGGGAAAGGCCACCAGGTTCATGGCTGTCTTGGGGATCCCGCCCATGGCATAGACATCACTCAAAGCGTTGGCCGCGGCAATCTGCCCGAACCAGTAAGGATCGTCCACAATGGGGGTGAAGAAATCCACCGTCTGAATAAGGGCAAGCTCGTCATTGACCCTGTAAACGCCCGCGTCGTCCGCCCTTTGAAGGCCCACAATGACATTGGCGTTGGTGGGGAATTCAAGCCCGCACAATGCCCTGTCCAGGTCCCCTGGAGGAAGTTTCGAAGCTCAACCCGCCCCCTTGACCGACTCGGTGAGTCGCGGGGCCTTGGAATGGTCCATCATGGTTCTCCTTGGCAGGAAATTAAGTGATCCAAAAAAATTATGCTAGTATAGAGATCCCGATTTTTCAAACTGGAAATTCCAATAACAAAGAGAATGGGGTTAGGAGAAACCGATTGAATTTCCCCTGGATGTCTGCTTAACTGTGATCAATGTCCTTTCACCAACACTAAAGGGGGTGGCCGTGAGTAAGGTGCTGGTCATCATTTCAAGCGACGATGGAGAAACCATTTACAATGCCATGAGGCTCGCCAACATCGGGGTGGAGAAGGGCGATGAGGTGAGCGTTTTCATGCTGGGTAAGGGGGTGCTCTTTGAAAAGGCCGGGGGCGAGTACAATGTGATGGGCGAGATAAATAAGTTCGAAGGGGATTTTTTTGTGTGAGGGGTTTGCCTCAAATCCCACGGTCTGGTGGAATCAGGTACATGCCCCATCGGGTGGATGGACGACCTTTACGAACTTTCCATGGAAGCGGATAAGGTTTTTACCTTTTAAAGGGACCAGGCGGTGGAACCGGTCCTTGTGGTGAATGCCCGCTGTTTGCCAGTCATCCCTCTTCCATTCTAAAAGGCTGATAGTCCTTGGAAAAAGAGGGGCCCTCCCTCTGTCCCAGCCTGTGGCCCAGCAAGTTCGACCGGTCCGCGTAGTTAAGCAGGGTGAGCATGAGTTCGCTCCCCCTGAGAGGCCCCAGGCAGCCTTGAAGGGCACACACTTCGTCAAAGCGCTCGACGCCGTCTCTTCTTGTATCCCCACCTACTATAAGGACCGGCACGGCTTCCCCCGAGTGGATAAGGGGCGACACGCTGGGCGTGGAATGGTCCCCTGTGACGGCCACAATCAGATCCTTTCGCCTTGTCACGGCATCCACCAATTCATTCAACCCCCTGTCCAGGGCCTGGATGGCGGCCCTTTTCCCCTCAGGGTCTCCCCTGTGTGCCACCTCGTCCGGCACCTTTGTGTGGACATGTATGAAATCATGTCCCCTGTCATTGAGGGCCATGCTTAGTCGTTCACGGATATCGCCCTCTGGATCGGGACTGTCTTCAACTCGAAAAAGGGTTATTCCCAGTTCCAGGGCGAGACCGGCGTACATGTGTCCGGAGGCAATCAACATGGCCCTAAGTCCCCAGCGCCTGTAAAAAGGCACCTGAACGATACTCCTGCCACACCTCTGGGTGGCCAGGAAATTGGCCTGGGGCACGTTCCTCTCTCGCCGAGCCAGGTTGTCTGGATGTTCCACAAGTTTGACATGGCACCATGTCAGGTATTCATTAAGGGCATGGGCGGTGAGGCGTGCCTCGTCAGGCTCGGGGTTGTGGTCCATGGGAAGGACGCGGGCCATGGGACATCCTCTGATCATGGGATCTGAATCAGAGATGTGGGGGGAGACCATGCCGCGCAGAATGAGAATGCCGTCGTTGGGACCGGTTTTTTCGAGGGTAAAGCGAACGCCTCCTGCCTCGTAAGGAGTGATGGCCCCGTAAAGGGCTTCCAGCTCATCAGGGTTACCCTTGATCTCCTTCCTGCCGTATGCGAGCAGGGGAATCCCTTCTTGAAAGACCACGTTGCACAGATGGGCCAGGCACAGGACATCTTGGTCGTCAAATCTCAAACCTGCCCCTACGGCCTCCAGAAGACCTCTTCCCGGAAAGGTTTCAAGGGCGTAACCAAAGAGCAGGTAATGGGCCGTCTCGCTGGGCAGGCATTGGCCCATAAGGGAGGCATGGAACAGGCCGTTGCTGCCCATGTGCGCCAGCCTGTCCAGATTGGGCGTTTGAGCGGACTGGAGCGGGGTCCGGTGGTCCAGGGCGGGATAAGACCGGTCGCCCAAGCCGTCCAGGAGGAGGAGGATAATTTTTCGGGGCTCCTGTTCCATGCCTTTTACCGGTTTAAGAGGCGGAAGAGCTTCTCGGGCTTTCCTCCTCAGTCAGGTGGGAACCGCTCGGCTTCTCGAGAAAATCCTTGATGATTTTCAATGTCCCCAGAAAGGGCGCAGGGTCCTTAATTTCAATGACCCACCAGGGGCAGCCCACATGCAGGAGAAGAGAGAGCCGGTCTTCAATGTCTTGGGAGCCTTGGGGGGGTATGTGACCCCGGCCGGAGATCTCAGTATGATAGACATGACCGTTGAAGACCCTGTCAGGGTGGGGGTTCGCAAAGTCTTCAAAGGAATACTGCTGGGACCGGACGGATTCACATACATAGGCATGACCAATATCCAGGGTCACCCCTGCGCCGCTTCTTCGAACCAGCTTTTCAAAGAGGTTGGGCTTGCTGGTCCACCCCCAGGCAAGGTTTTCGATGCACACCCTGACTCTGTGCTCGGCTCCGAAGTGGACCAGACTGCGAAGGTTCTGAATGGTGGCCTCCCATGAAAGGGGGAGGGTCGAGTCCTGGCCGAGACCGATATGGATGGTCAGGTATTGCCCCCCTGCCTTGGACAGGAGCCTGATGATTTTTCGAAACACGGCGTCCGCATCGGCAGCGCGGGCCGGGTCATCGTGGCCCAGATCAATTCTGTAAAAGGGGCAGTGATAGCGCACCTCAAAGGGGCTGAGAAGGGCCTGCTCTCTGACCCACCGCGATTCGTCAAGCGGGGTTTCAGGGAGGTGATCCAGGTCAAATGACCAGTCTATGCCTTGTAAGGTGTGTTCAAGGGCAAAGGCTTTGAGCTGGGTTATTTCTTCAAATATATTGGGGAGGACAAGCTTCGGTTTCATCTAAATCCACGGCTTTTTCTAAGGGCCACTTTTTATTCAGGGCCCGATCTGCTCTGCGGCAATCTTGAGGTGATCCGGCATCCGGCCCTTGATATAGGCCCCGACGATCCTTCGGGTCACGGGACATGCAAATTCCTCCAGGTATTGTTGAACCTGCGCGCTATCCATGCAAACCGCACCGTTCACGCCTCTGTAATTGCCCGACAGGACGCAGCCGAGCTGCCCGGCACCCTCTTTCCATTCAAACCCCAGAAGATCGTTGATACGGTTCCCGTCACGGATGTGGCGCAAGGGCAGAATCAGCTCTGTGCCAAACTCCCTCGCCAGGCCTTCATACAGGGTCAAGGCCTCTCCGATCTGGTTGATTTTTACGGTCCCGTCGTGGGACTCTCGCTCCCCGGAGATAAGGGGGAGCCCGCCCAGCAGGTGTGAGAGGGGTATGCGCACGCTGTGAAGGTAGAGGTGGCAGCCCACACAGGGCGGGAAGACTCCGTATCTCGATATGAGCTCATTGGCAAACCGGCCGTTGAGGGCCTGCCAAAAGCGAGGCGAGCCTGTTACCAGGAGGTCATGGATCCTTGTCCCAGGCAATCGCTCTGAGAGGCGCTCAACCGCCCTCTCAACGCTTAAAAAGGCTCCGTACTCGGTCCCCGTGTAGGCATAGGTCGGAATCAGATCAGTGAAATCCCTGTCCTGAACCGCCTTCACGGCCGCGGCCACGCTGTCGCGGCCGGCTATCTCCACAAGGGCCACCCCCGTCATGGCCCTGTATTCGCCGATTTTTTCCGGGGGCAGGAGCCATTCCGGAAAAGAAGTAACCCCTTCCCCCTTCTCGGAATACAAGGCCCTCACCCTGGCACCGCGCTTCACCATCTGTTCCTCCGTGGATGGTGGTGGTCATCTCCTCACTCCATAACAGATGGGGCGGATTCCCTCAAGAAAAATGGCGGTGATGGGATCTTACCGAGAAAGAGCACAGGGGGCTCAGGCCTATTCCCCGGTTTTTGCAGCTTCCAGGTCCGCCAGGAGCATTTCCAGATCCAGCCCGTACTTCTTGGAGACATGCCTGAGGGTTTCAAAGAGGGCCTCACAGCATATGCACGCCCCTGCCTGTTGGTCGTACTCCCGGAACACGGCCTCGGTTTCCCTGTAGCGGTTTACCACATCCAGGACGGTTGTATCCGGGCTGATGGGGAGGTCCTTTTCAGGAGATCCCTTGTCCATAGGTATGGCCTCCTTGAGAGAGCACCTCCTCCAGGGCTCGCGGAATATGAATAATGATGTCTATGACCTGGGTGGCCGGGGTGGGCCTCGCATAGGAGCCTGCCACACGATTGGCCCTTGCCGCAGCCACGGCCGCGTCCTTTACCGGCATGCCCGATGCCATGAGCGCCGCCACAAGGCCTGTAAGCGTGTCACCCGTTCCCCCCATGGCCTCCATGGCCTCCTCGGAGGGGTGATCCACGAGGGCGCTGATACCGTTTTGATCTGCCACGTAGTCCTGTTTGCCCTTTACGAGCAGGCATCGGGCTCCATTGCCATGCTGGTACGCGCGGCCAATAAGCTCGGGGACCCGATCTTTTTCGTGGAGCATGAATCCCCTGGTATAGAAGGGATGGGGCGCCTCCTCGTCCGCAAGAAAGGCAAGTTCGCCGGCATCGGGGGTGAAAAGGTCATAGGCCTTGGCCTGGCCGCTCATTTTGGCGGCATACATGAATCCTGCATCAGCGACGAGGGCTGGTCTCCTTTTCATGTCCTCCACTGAAAAGAGCACACGGTTGTGCCAGTCCACATCCGGCTGGAGGTAGTGGAAGGCGATGCAGTCAAAGGAGGCCTTTTTGAGGCGATCCGTCAGGTACTCGTACAGGTGCCGGCTGCCATGGCCCAGTCCCGTATCTCCCACCAGGTAGGCAAAGGGATGGCCGGTTCCGAGGACCTCCCCGGCCTTTATGGCCGCTGCAATCAGGGCGGGGGTCCCGCGGTTCACCGGGACTGATCTTTGATTCACGATGATTCCGTCGTCCACGAGCACGGCCTCTCCGGCCACCAGGGGGAAGTCCTCCCTGGGCACGGTTCCCACTATGGCGAGCATTTGAGCTTCATTACCTCGTAGGCCAGTTGAAGGGCGTAGCCGCAGAGCGTGTGGCCGATCTCCCTGGGGTTGGGGGCGTCGCCGAGAGATTTGCCCACCATCTCCTGGGCAAGAAAGGGCACGTCAGGGCAGCCCCCGCCGGAGACATTGACCACAGTAAGGGTTTCTTTGTCAACGGTGAGCTTCATGTTGGCTGCCCTGACCATGAGATGCTGGCCGAAGTCCTTTTCCTGAAACAAATCCACCGGCTGGAGCAGGGGACTGCTCACCGGAACCACTTGGAGCGGGGGATTGCCCGTACTCTGAAGGGTGCGAAGGATATTGAGTTCCTCAATGAGAGGGATCTCGATGACCAGGTCGCAGCCACTCCTTATGCCGGGCGGCGGGCCCATCACACGAATGTCCCACCCCTCCTCTTTGAGGATGGCCTCCGCGCGGATGACCTCGCTGGTGTTTTCAAAGACCAGAATCCCCCGGTCCAGGCTGGATCCTTGCTGGGCAGGTGTGGATTTGCGCTGTTTGAATATATTAAGAAAAGCCAATGAACTCAATCTTTCTTGATGGTGATACGGTATCCTTCACCTTCTGCTTGTACGTCTTTCACCTGCCATCCCTGGCTCTCGGCGGCACGGCTTACATTTTCTTTGGAGGTATCCGTGTCCACCAGTACCATGATCTCCCCCTTGCCCTGGTCCTTGATCTCGTCCATGGTCATTAGCACAGGCTGTGGGCAGGAGAGTCCTCTTGCGTCAACGGTGCTGTTCATATCCAATTCTCCCCTTGTTATTTCTTTCTCATGGTGAATCCGATGAAAAGGCACACAATGAGTCCTATGATTACTGCGGCAATACCGTGGGGGCCCACGCCTTTGGGCGAACTGGCAAGACCGAAGTTGTGGGAGAACCCGGCGCCCACGATCATGCCCAGGACAAATACGGCAGAATCCCCGTCACCCTCGCCCGCCAGAAAGAGCTGGCGGCCTGGACAGCCTCCTGCCAAAGCAAAGGCAAGACCTGCGAGCATCATACCGCCGAAGTTCCACACGGACATGGTGTGAGACACGGGCTGCTTGGCAAAACCGGCATGGAACTGACCCAGGCCCAGATTCGTGAGAAAGGCGAAGACCACCAGAGCAAGTAGGCCCATGAAGAGGTGGGCCTGACGGAAAAGGATCAGGTCACGGAAGGCGCCCATGGTACAGAAACGGCTTCTCTGGGCCAGAAATCCAATGGCGAGACCTACCACCAGGGAGACAATCAGGGACGCGTGCATGGCGCCCGGCCCCTTGAGGCTGTAAAATAGGATGCCGCTCTTGGCCTGGCCTTGCACCCGGGGAAAGATGAACATGAGTACGAGAAATCCGACCATGGTCAGGGGAAGGAGCCATCCCACCGACGTATAGGTCTTTTCTGTGCGTCCCAGATTGTATCCTGCCCTTAAAAAGCGGGTTCCTATCCAGATGCCCACAATCAGTCCCGCCAGTCCCAGTATGGCGTTTCCGTCGCCTCCGGCAAGGCGCAGAAGGGCGCGCCAGGGGCATCCCAAAAAGACCAGTGCCCCGATCATGGCAAAGGCCCCCAGAATAAACCTGACAATAGGAGCCGACCCCACCCTTGACCTGAACTCCTTGAAGGCATAAGCGGCAATCAAAGAGCCCAGCACAAAGCCTATGATCTCCGGCCTCATATACTGGACCACGGCTGCACGGTGGAGCCCTGCGGCACCGGCAATATCCCTCTCAAAACAGGCCACGCAGATCCCCATGTTTCCGGGGTTGCCCAGCTTCTGAAGCAGGGGAGCGAGGATACCGATAAAGGCACCCACACCCATGATCCCCCATCGGCTTGCAACGATGTTTTCCAGTTGCGCCATTCAGCACCTCCTTTTCAGCGTCCTCTATTCCCCACGCAGGGCGGGGGTTTGTTGTGGGTCATCAGGTTGGGGTATGAATATATTAACAAATTTGATATGTCAAACAGGAAATTCCTATAGATAAAGCCATGAGTATCGGTCTTTTTGAGACATTTTTGGATTGCCCTCACTTTTTAAAGCTGGGTTTGCGGGATGTTATCTCGGGGTCAACGGGCCCGGATGGGGCCTGCCCGTCAGGAGGCCACCGGGCAGATCTTGCATGCCGTGACCCTTAAGATGTCCCTGGGGTCCATCAAGAGCAGTACTCCCCTGCGGCCCCCGTTGATAGCCACCCGGTCTATCCGGGCAAGGGTCTCTTCCATAACCACGAGGAGAGGCCTGGTGGTGCCAAAGGGGCTTATGCCCCCCACCAGATACCCGGTAAGACGTTCGGCCGTGGTCCTGTCCGCCATGGCCACCCTCTTTAGGGAAAAGTACCGGGCCAGGCGTTTGAGATTCAATTTCCTGTCCCCGGGCATCAGGACCAGGGCATGACCCTTGGCGCCAAAGTCCACCACCAGGGTCTTTATGGTCTTCTCGAGGGGGATTCCGGTGGCCTGGGAGGCAAAGGCCGCTCCCTTTTCCCTGTGGTCATATTCCAGCACCTCAAAGGGGATTCCTTGGTTTTTCAAGAATTCCATGGCACGCGTGGACATGTGATCTCCTCTTGATGTTGACAGCGGGCGTCAGGGCCCGGACAATACCCCTTTCTCGAGACCATGCAAGGGTGTGTCACGATTGGCCGGCTGATTTGTGAAGGGAAGAATGTCTCTTAAGGCGTGACTCTCATGAGACCTCAGTCCGTAAACGTTGGAGCCAAAAAAAGGGCCCTTCCGTCTCTTTGGGGTTTTCTTTTTAGGACCCGCTCTCCCCAGTTTTTTGGACCCTCATGCGGACGTCATTATCAAGAAAGGTCTCGGAGACCACTTCTCCGTGGTTGTGGGAGATGACCCGTTTTATCTTTTCCAGTTTTTCTTTTTCCAGGATGAATTCAAAGGATTCTCCCGGGGGCAATATTCTGAGACATAGACCTACGTCCAGATAGGCCTTTCAGCAGTCACCGCGATAATCAATCAAGTCGTCCTTCATGCTGCTTCTTCTCCTTTGCCGATGCCTTTGCCAGGAAGTCCACCATGGCCCTGGTCAGGGGGCTCGCGACCCTTCTTTTGTCCCGGATGAGATAAAAGCTTCGGCCCATGGAAAGGCCCCTGATCCTCAGGGCCTTGAGTAACCCCGTCTTCAGCTCCGTTTCAATGGCCCTTGAACTAAGAATGGACACCCCTAGACCCGCCTTTATCCCCTCTTTCACGGCGGTGGAAGAGCCCAGAGTTGCAACGGGTTTGAGGTCTTCCAGCCCCCTGGCACCGGCCTCTTTAAGGTAGCTTTCAAGGATTTTCGAGGTGCCGGAACCGCTTTCCCTGAAAATGAAAGGCTCCTTGCAGAGTTGCTCTACAGAGACCTCCTTCTCTTTTTTCCAAGGATGCCCGCCAGGGACGGCCAAGACCAGTTCGTCCTCCCAGAGCTCATGGAAGATCAGTGCCTTGTGAGAGATCCGTGAGCCTACCACGCCCAGTTCAAAATCCCCGTCCAGGACCCGCCTATGGATCGCCCCTGTATCCGCAACCGTCAAGGCGACCGAGACTTCAGGGTACTTTTTCTTGAAATGCCCTATTATTCCAGGGAGAATATATTCTCCGGGAATAGTACTGGCTCCCATCTGAATCTCGCCCCTCCTCAAGCCAAGGAATTCCTGCATTTCCAGAGAGGCCGTCCCTTTCATATCCAGGAGAAGTACCGCGTGTTTGTACAGGAGCTCCCCCGCCCCTGTGGGAACCACTTTCCTGCCAAGGCGGTCAAGGAGCTTCGTGCCCACCATGTTCTCCAATGTGGCTATCCTTTCGCTCACAGAAGCCTGGGCAAGGGAGACCGCTCGGGCTGCCTTTGAAAAACTGGCAAGCTCCACCACCTTGCTAAAGATCTCCAATTGGCGGAGATCAAAATCAACAGACGGCGGAGGTTTGGAAATATGTTTATTCATAAACAAAGAACGCCGGTTTTGGTTTCAAGCAATCTCGATCCATAGAGGAGAAAGATAAGCATTCCAAGCCCGTTCCGGGCCTCGGGCCTCCCCGTCCGTCACAGGTAGGGGAACCACATCCTCTCGATCTCCTGAAAATTGGATGCCACCTCATCCCCGCCGGATACGATTTGGCCGTGTCCGGGGAGGAGAAACTCCACGTCCAGTTCTGCAATCCCTCTGAGGCTTTCCTTAAGTGCTTTGCTGTCCCCCCCAGGCAGGTCGGTCCTGCCGATCCCTTGATAAAAGACCAGATCCCCTGAGAAAAGGGCCTTTTTCTCCGGCCAGTAGAGGCTGATGGAACCTGGCGAATGTCCGGGGGTATGAAGTACCCTGAAGGCAATATCTCCCACCTTCAACTCTCCTTCTTGGAGCAACAGGGAAGGCTCGAAATCGGACAGGCCCAAGGCCTCTCCATAATGGGGGGCCACGGTTTTTATGAAATCCCTTTCAATCCAGTGCATGCCTACCAGAGCGGGGGTCTTTTGGAACAGCCTGACCGCCTCCATATGATCGGGATGTCCGTGGGTTATGATCACCAGATCGATATCCTGGAGGTCGAGAGAGAGCAGGGAGAGCTCATCGCGTATGTGTCCGAAATGGTTGTAATGTCCGGGATCAATAAGGATCCTTTTATCCCCGTTCAGAAAATAGGTGTTACAATTGTTGACCATGGGATTCAGCCACAGAAACCCATGGAGATGGTCCACAATTTCCATTCGGGATCCCTTTGATCTTTATCAAGTAATGTCCACTGATTATCCCATTGATACTTGGAGTGTAGAAAGGCCCCGAATCCTTGTCAAGATCTAAAGCCCGGGGTCTTGGGACCCTGTATGGACATTGGCCGATTTATGGTAAAATTGGTGGGCAGGGAATGCATTTCCAGTCCTGGGGTTGCTTTATCCCTTAAAACAGGTCCTTGAGTTGTTCACGAAAGGTGGGAGACCATGAAAAATGATACGGGTAAACCGGAATTGCTCCCCGGCATAAGTTGTCCGGGAAAGATGAAGGTGCCTACGGATCGGGAACAGGAATGCCTGAAGGCCCTGAAGGCCATAAAGGAGAAGGCAAGCGTGGTTAAAGAGCGGCTCGCTTCACTGAAAGGATCCCCGGGGGAAGATGAGAGTCCGGAAATCGCTTCTCTGAACCGGGAACTTTCCCGTCTTAAGTCGGCCTGGAATGAATGGGATGAGAAAAGGGAGAAGGCGGCAAAAGAGAGGATGATATTGCTCGGACATGAAGAGGACTAGGGCCGCACACTGCCGATGATGACCTTCCTGCGGCCTCCTAAGGCCCGCCGTGTCAGCGGGGCTGTCGGGGATGACTGCGGGCTCAGGTTTGCATTGACATCTTTTGTGCCCTGTTTTAATGATTGATAACCGTATAAGGATATGAAGGAGCGACCCATGTGGCTTAGGGCTTTTTTGACCTTCTTATTAGCATTTTTCCTGTGCTGGATGGACCTTGGACCAGCGCCTCGTGTATTGGCACAAGAGAAGGTCTATACCCTGGAGGAAAGTATCAATGAGGCCTTGGAGAAGAACTGGGCCTTGAGGGCCAAGAAACAGAGGCTGGACCAGGCGGATTATGTAAAGAAGCAGGCAAGATCTGAGTTTTTGCCGAAATTATCCACGAGTTATGGGTATGTGCGTTACGGTCAGCCAAGAATTATGAAGGCGTCCATACCGGGATTTGGGGACAGGGAGATCGAGATCGCGAGCCAGGACAACTATCAATGGGCAGGCACGGTAAGCCAGCCTATCTTTACAGGCTTTGCTCTTTTGAGTTCTTACAAACTGGCCGAGTTGGGGATTGACCAGTCCCAGCTCGAGGTGGAGCTCCAGAGGCTGGATTTGACCCTCCAGGTAAAACGGGCCTACTTCGGTGTCTTGGAATCAGATAAAGCCCTGGAGGTGGCCGAGCAGGCTGTGGCCTCTTTGAAGTCCCATGTGGCTGTGGCCCGCAGTTTTTACCAGGTGGGGATGATCCCCATTAATGATCTATTAAAGGCTGAGGTGGAGTTGAGCAACGCCCGACACGACTTGATCAAGGCCCGTAATGCCACTCGCCTGGCCCGCTGCAGCTTCAATAGGGTCTTGTCGAGACCCACCAATGCGCCTGTGGATGTGGAGGACATCCTGGTTTTTCATCCCCAGCCTGTGGAGTTTGAGGCATGTCTGAAGATGGCCTTGGAGAACAGGCCCGAGATAAAGCTCTTGGCCCTCAACATTGCGCAGGTGGATCAGGAAATCCGGCTGGTAAAGAGCGAGAACTATCCGGAAGTGGCTCTGACCTATGATTACATCAAAGAGGGCGATACCCTTCGGGTAGACGGCAGTGAGTTTCATGAAGCCAACAGGTGGCAAGTGGGGGTGGGCCTGACCTGGACCTTCTGGGAGTGGGGCAAGACCCGTTACGGGGTTAGGGAAAAGGAAAGCCTGAAGGAGGAACTGCTCCAGACCAGGCGTTCTATTGAGGATGATATCGGTTTCGAGGTGAAGGACGCAATTCTAGGCCTGGAAGAAGCGGAAAAGAACATCCCAGCCACCAAAAAGGCGGTGGAGCAGGCCGAGGAGAATCTCAGGGTAAGCGAGGAGCGTTATAAGGCCCAGGTGACCACTTCCACGGAGGTTCTGGACGCCCAAACGCTTCTTACCCAGGCCAGGAGCAATTACTACACAGCCCTCTATGACCACAACCTGGCTAAGGCCAGGCTCAAGCGTGCATATGGGGCCTATTGAGATCTTGAATGGTTCAAGGGCCGCTTTTCTCCGCCACCAGGAAGCTTGAGCCCACCATGGTCATATGATCCAACTATTCCGAGTTTCCAAACGCTTCGGTTCGATTCTCGCCCTCCGTGATCTGAGCCTGAGGATTCACGAAGGGGAATTCGTTTTTGTAACAGGGCCGAGCGGTGCCGGGAAGACGACCCTCTTGCGACTCATTTTTGGAGCGGAGAGACCCTCCAGCGGGCATATACTGATCAATTACATCAACTTAAGCCGTATCAGCCGCTCCAAGCTTGATCTCCTCCGTCGAAAGATCGGGTTTGTTTTTCAGGATTTCAAACTTTTGCCTCAGAAGACGGTCTTTGAGAATGTGGCCCTTGCCCTTGAGGTTACAGGCGAACGGCCCAGGTTCATCAGGAAAAAGACACACCAGACGTTGCGCTTAATGGGACTGGCTGACAGGGAAAAGGCCTATCCCCTTCAATTATCCGGAGGGGAGCAGCAGCGGGTGGCTATCGCCAGGGCCATTGTTAAAGATCCCCTCATTCTACTTGCAGACGAACCCACAGGCAACCTGGATCCGGGACTCACCAAAGACATCATGGTCTTGTTCAGGGGGATTCACATGAAAGGCACCACTGTGGTGGTGGCCACCCATAGCCGGGAACTCTTGGAGGACACGGCCCAGAGAACCATTGTATTGTCCCAGGGGGCATTGAGTGGAGAGCAATGAGCTTAAGACTGTGGCCCTATTTTCTGAAACAGGCCCTGAAAAACATTAGAAAGAACGGCCTTGTCCACTTTATCGGTCTCGGGACAATGGTTGTATCGGTGCTCATTTTTGGCACCTTTCTTCTCCTCTTTGTCAATATCAACGTCTGGATTCAAGGTTGGGGACATGCCATGTCCATGTCTGTCTATCTTGAAGAAGGGCTTGATCAGGGCGCCAGGGAATCGATAGGCCGGGCCATAAAAGGCCTCCCCCCTGTCACAGGGATCCATTTTATTTCCAAAGAGCAGGCCATGCGGGATTTCAAGCGTGCACTGGGTTCACAGGCAGGCTTGCTGACAGATCTGTCTCGTAATCCCTTGCCCGGCTCCTTTGAAGTGGCCTTTGAAGGTGAAGACGGCAAAGGGGGGGACCCTGAAGGGCTGAAACAACAGATTCAGGATATCAAGGGGGTGGAAGAGGTGCAGTACAGCGAAGACTGGGTGGAGCGTTTTGAGGGGGTCCAGAGCATAATCAGGCTCCTCGGGTTCATCATAGGAGGTCTCCTTTGTCTGGGTGTCCTCTTTATCGTGACCAACACCATAAAGCTGGCCATTTATTCCAGGAAAGACGAGATTGAGATCCTCAAGCTGGTGGGTGCCACCGACTGGTTTGTAAAGACCCCCTTTTTGCTGGAGGGACTGGTTCTGGGACTTTTGAGCGGGGCCATCGCCCTCTTCATCCTTTTTTGTGGATACCTGCTTTTATCGGCCAAAAAGCTCCACCTTTTGGGTTTTGATGTCCTCAATTTTACCTTCGTCCCCTTTGAGCATGCACTGGCCATATTTCTGGTCAGCACGGCCCTGGGACTGTTCGGGAGCTTTATTGCCTTGGGCCGGTTTTTCGATATATGATAGGGGAGATCACATGCGTGGATGGAAGACCTTTTTCCTCTCAGGTGTTCTGTTTCTTTTTGCCTTTCAGGGGATACCTCCGATAGCCGGATCCGTTCCGACCAAGGGGGCCAAAGAGGCAAAGATCAAAGAGATAGAGTCCAAGCTCTCAAAGGAAAGAGAAAGATTGGATGCCTTGGGATTGCAGGAAAAGGACCTATTAAATCAGTTAGCCATCCTGGAAAGGGAGGTGGCTCAAAAGAGGAGGCTCATCCGCGAAATTGGTGAAAAGGTGGCCTCGGCCAGCAAGGAAGCCAAGCAGCTGGAGAAAGAGCTCAGGCGTGTAAGGTCGGCCCTGGAAGACGTTGAAACCCGACTTGCGAAAAGACTGCTCGTTTTGTACAAAAACGCCAGAAAGGGCTATTTGAGGGTTCTAGCAGGGGCCCGGGACATGCAACAATTCATGCGAAGGGTCAAGTACTTGAACGCCGTTGTGAAGGAAGACAGAAAGGGTTTAGCTGAGTTGGCCAGTCAAGAAGGCCGGTTTAAGAAAGAGATTTCCCACATCGAGGAAGAGCTCCACAAGAAAGGGTTTCAAAAAGATATTGAAGAAAGGCGATTGTCTGAGCTGAAGGCAGACCTGGAAAGCAAAGTCATCCGCCTCATGAAGGTCCACAAGGAGAAGCAATTCTACGAGACAGCGGTACAGGAATTGGAGCTGGCAGCCCACGAAATCAAGAATACTTTATTGGGCATTGAGAAAAGAAAATCCTATCGTGAGGTCCTTACACCATCGCAGTTTCAGGCGTGTAAGGGGAAACTGCTTGCGCCTCTCACGGGAAAAGTTATTCGAGGTAAAAAATTTCTCCACTCTCGCAGGCCCCGTTCCCATAAAGGGATCTTTATAGAGGGCCCGTCCGGGGGGCAGGTTAGAGCGGTTTTCCCTGGCAAAGTTGAGTTCTCAGGAAGGCTCAAGGGCTTTGGAGAAATGATCATTGTGAATCATGGTTCACGGTTTTTTACCATATCGGCCCATCTCCTGGAGAGGAAAAAGGAAGAGGGGGATATGGTTAAAAGGGGTGAAGTGATCGGACTTGCAGGCCGAAACAATGGGTCTAAGGGATCACGGGTCTATTTTGAGATCAGGAAGGGTGAAAAAAATTTGGACCCCCTGGAATGGTTGAAAATCAAATAAGGGGCCGCGGGTTGGAAGGGCCGACAAGGAGAAGCGATTTTTAGGGTTGTCATCCCTCTTGGAATCAACTAAAGAGCCTATAATTCCTGCGGCATGTTAGGGCCTAAACCGTCCAGGTCTCGCTTGCTTGGCCCGGGTCCAGGGGGTGATGCAAAGTTTTTTCAATCCTTTACCCCGTTGTTGCAAACGCATCGAGCTCCTAGACATATAACTGCAGTAAAAACAGAAAGTTATGTCATTTTATATCCA